>JBDGRH010000189.1:0-5914 GCA_042218225.1 Halodesulfurarchaeum sp.
CCACGAGAGCGAAGCTCTCGTGCGCAACCAGAACGCCTACGGCGTTCTGGTGACGATGTAAGGACCGCAATCGAACCCCGAGCGATGCGAGGGGTGAGATGAGGACCGCAACGAGCCCCCCGACCCGAGCCGGCCGAGGGCTTTCAATTCGTGGCGGTTACATTCGCATTGTAAACTGCTGCAGTCGGCCAAGGGCTTTCAACTCGTTGCGGTCGGAGGTTTTCTACCTGATGCGGACGGGCAGGTGCGTTCAACGTAACGGTCCTTAGAATATCCTCGAACAGGACCAGAAACCGTGACCGGACACCATTTCGCATTGTGCCCACCCAGTTCACGAGAAACGCGATAAGCGAGCGATCAAATCTTATCCATCAACACCCTACCCTCCAGGAACCACCAATGAACCGTGAGGTGCTCGAACACCGTCTCGAGCGGGCGTTCCCGGGGAGCGCACCGGAGCGTCGGGCCGTCTCGCGCATGGCTGCTGACCTGCACGACTCGGGGATGTTCCGTGAGGACGAAGGCCACCCGCTCTCGCCCGCGGTCATCGTCGAGCACCTTCGGGACGCACCCGACGGCCGCGTCGCGGACCGGTGGAACTGGTGGATGGGGGCCCTCGAGCACGCTCATGGGGGCTACGTCCGGTTCCAGGTCCGGGCCTGGGAGCGTGAGTGAGGCCGACTGCGACCAACCCCTCCCCTGATTGGATTCCAAGAGCACCGACGGGTCTCTGCCCCCTCCCCGGCTCCACGCGATCGGTCACCCGGAGGCGAGGTCCGCGAATTCCCGTCTGACCTTCTGGACCTTCGGCTCGGCGTACATCGAACAGTACCCGTCTCCGGGGTTCTTCTCGTAGTAATCCTGGTGGTAGGCCTCCGCCTCGTAGAAGGTCTCCAGGGGCTGTATCTCGGTGACGATCGGATCGTCGTAGGCTCCCTCCGCACTCAGCCGGTCGATGAACGCCTCGGCCAGCTCGGCCTGGCGCTCGTCGTGGGTGAAGATGGCCGATCGGTACTGCGTCCCGACGTCCGGTCCCTGTCTGTTCAGCGTCGTCGGGTCGTGGATCGTGAAGAACACCGCCAGGAGGTCCTCGTACCCGAGGACGTCGGGATCGTAGGTGACCTGCACGGCTTCGGCGTGGCCCGTCTCCCCGGTGCAGACTGCCTCGTAGCTGGGGTCGGGAACGTCGCCACCGCAGTACCCGGAGGTCGCCGACTCGACGCCCTCGAGCGCCTTGAACGCCGCCTCGACACACCAGAAGCAGCCGCCCGCGAACGTCGCCGTCGCCGTTTCCTCCGTCATTTGTAGGGAATTGGGGGCCCCGCGGTTAAGCCCTCCGGGGATCCGGTGGATGTCCCGCTCGCCGAGCGAAACCGGCGCACCGCACGCGCGAGGGGAGAACGCTGCAATCAAATCCCCTCCCGTCGAAAGGAGGGTAATGGCAGGAGACAATCCGTTCGGTGCGATCCGCGAGCTCGAGGTGGGCGGCCAGTCCTACAAGATGGCCGACCTCACCGCGCTCGAGGAGCGCGGCGTGGTATCGGACCTCGACTCCCTCCCGGTCAGCATCCGGGTGCTCATCGAGTCCGTCCTCCGGCACGTCGACGGCGAGGACATCACGGCGGCGGACGTGGAGAACGCCGCGTCCTGGGCGCCCGACGTCCCCGACGTGGAGGTCCCGTTCACTCCCTCCCGCGTCGTGCTCCAGGACCTGACCGGCGTCCCGGCCGTGGTCGACCTCGCGGCCCTGCGCTCGGCCGCCGATCGACACGGGGAGGACCCGAGCATCGTCGAGCCGGAGATCCCGGCCGACCTGGTCATCGACCACAGCGTGCAGGTCGACTTCTACGGCTCGGAGGAGGCCTACGAGAAGAACGTCGAGCTCGAGTACGAGCGCAACGGCGAGCGCTACCGGGCCTTGAAGTGGGCCCAGCAGGCCTTCGAGGACTTCCGCGTGGTCCCGCCGGGAACCGGCATCGTCCACCAGGTGAACCTCGAGTACCTCGGCCAGGTCGTCCACGAGCGCGAGCAGGACGGCGAGGACTGGCTCCTCCCCGACACGCTCGTCGGGACGGACAGCCACACCCCCATGATCGGGGGTATCGGCGTGGTCGGCTGGGGGGTCGGCGGCATCGAGGCGGAGGCGGCCCTCCTGGGTCAGCCGATCACCATGAAGCTCCCCGAGGTGGTCGGCGTGCGGCTCACCAACGAGCTACCCGAGGGGGCGACCGCGACGGATTTGGTCCTCCACATCACCCAGAAGCTCCGCGAGGTGGGCGTCGTCGATCGATTCGTCGAGTTCTTCGGCCCCGGCGTCTCCACGCTCACCGTCGCGGACCGGGCGACCATCGCCAACATGGCGCCGGAGCAGGGCTCGACCATCAGCATGTTCCCGGTGGACGAGGCCACGCTTGACTATCTGGAGCTCACGGGCCGGGACCCGGAGCACATCGAGCGGGTCCGGACCTACCTCGAGGCCCAGGGCCTGTTCGGGGAGCAGGAGCCAGAGTACACCGAGACCGTCGAGGTGGACCTCGCCACGGTGGAGGCCAGCCTCGCGGGCCCGAAGCGCCCACAGGACCGAATCCCCATGGGCGACATGAAGGGGCACTTCCGCGGGCTGGTCCACGACGAGGTCGCGGACGACCTCGAGGTGGACGAGGGTGCCCTGGCGAAGTGGCTCGACGACGGGGGACAGTCGCCGGGGCCGGACGCGGCCGACGAGCTCCCGGTCGGGGAACTCAACGAGAAGTACGAGATCACGATGCCCGACGGCCGGGAGACGGAGGTCGGCCACGGCAGCGTGGTGGTGAGCGCCATCACGAGCTGCACGAACACCTCGAACCCGGCCGTCATGGTTGCGGCCGGCCTCCTGGCGCGGAACGCCGTGGACCGCGGGCTCGATGTCCCCCCGCACGTGAAGACCAGTCTGGCACCGGGGAGCCGGGTCGTGACGGAATACCTCGAGGAATCGGGGCTGCTCGACGACCTGGCCGAGCTGGGCTATAACGTGGTCGGCTACGGCTGCACCACCTGCATCGGAAACGCCGGCCCCCTCCCGGACCCCGTCGAGTCGGCGATCGACGAGCACGACCTCTGGACCACCAGCGTCCTGAGCGGGAACCGCAACTTCGAGGCGCGGATCCACCCGAAGGTCCGGGCCAACTACCTGGCGAGTCCCCCGCTCGTCGTGGCCTACGGGCTCGCGGGCCGGATGGACATCGACCTCGAGTCGGACCCCATCGGGACCGACGAGGAAGGCGAGCCGGTGTACCTCGCCGACATCTGGCCGGATCCGGAGGAGATCCACGAGACGGTCACCGCGAGCGTCCACAGCGAGATGTTCGAGGAGAAGTACGCCGAGGTGTTCGAGGGCGACGAGCACTGGGAGGCCCTCGACGCCCCCACGGGCGAGGTCTACGACTGGGACCCCGAGTCGACGTACATCCGGGAGCCACCCTTCTTCAAGGACTTCCCCCTCGAGAAGCCGGGGGTCTCGGACGTCGAGGACGCGCGGTGTCTCCTGACGCTCGGCGATACGGTCACGACGGACCACATCAGCCCGGCAGGGCCCTTCAGCACGGAGGTTCCCGCGGGCGAATGGCTCCAGGAGCAGGGCGTCGACCCGGCGGACTTCAACACGTACGGCTCCCGCCGCGGCAACCACGAGGTCATGATGCGGGGCACGTTCGCGAACGTCCGCATCGAGAACCAGCTGCTCGACGGGGTGGAGGGCGGATACACCATCCATCACCCCACCGGCGAGGAGACGACCGTCTTCGAAGCGAGCCAGCGGTACCGCGAGGAGGGGATCCCCCTGGTCGTCCTGGCAGGAGAGGAGTTCGGCACGGGATCCAGCCGCGACTGGGCCGCGAAGGGCACCGACCTGTTGGGCATCCGGGCGACCATCGCCGAGAGCTACGAGCGCATCTATCGCGACAACCTCATCGGCATGGGCGTCCTCCCGCTGCAGTTCGCCGAGGGGGACAGCTGGGAATCCCTCGGGCTGGACGGGACGGAGCGGTTCACCATCAGGGGCCTCGAAGACGGCCTCGAGGTGAACGACGAGCTCACGGTCGTCGCCGAGGACGGCGACCGGACGGTCGAGTTCCCGGTCACCGCCCAGGTCGGCACCCCTGCCGGGGTCCGGTACGTCGAGCACGGCGGCATCCTCCATTACGTCCTCCGTCGACTCCTCACCGAGGAGTGAAGGGCCGGACTCCCGTTCCGCTCGCCTCCGGGCCCCCGGGGTGAAAACGAGAACCGACGAAGGGAAGCACCCTCCCCGGGTAACAGAAACGATGGAGGTCCGCTTTCTCGGCGGCGCCCGCGAGATCGGCCGGAGTGCCATCCTCCTCGACGACCGGCTCCTCCTGGACTACGGGATGAAAAGCGGGAACCCGACGCGCTATCCACCCGACGTGGACCCGGAAGCGGTGGTCGTCTCACACGGCCACCTCGACCACGTCGGCCTGGTCCCGCGACTCCTGTCCGGTGGAAATCGCCCGCCGGTTCACTGGACCCCGCCGACCGCCGACCTCGCGGGCATCCTCGGCCGGGACACCATCGATCTCCAGGCAGACCGCTACGACCGCCCGTTCACCCTGAACGAGGTTCAGGCCCTCGGAGAGGTGTCGGTGCCCCACGACTACGGGGAGGCCTTCACCGCCGCCGGGTTCGAGGTGACGCTCCTCCCTGCGGGGCACATCCCCGGGAGCGCTCACGTCCTGGTCGACGACGGCGAGACGCGCCTCCTCTACACGGGCGATTTCAATACGGAGGGACAGCGACTCGTCGGCCCCTCCCGGGCCGCTCCGGACGCCGACGCGATCATCGTGGAGAGCACCTACGCGGACGTCCGGCGGCCACCCCGCCGGGAGATCGAGGACGCGTTCGTCCGCTTCGTCCGCCGGACCCGCCACGAGGGCGGGACCGTGATCGTTCCCGCGTTCGCCATCGGCCGGACCCAGGAGCTCCTCCTCGTCTGTGCAGCCCACGACATCGACTGCTACGTGGACGGGATGGGCGTCCGCGTGCTCGATCGCTTGCTCCATCGACCGTCCTTCGTCCGCGACCCGGACGCGCTCCGTCGGGCCAGCGGCCGCGCCCGGCGGGTCACCGGCCGCGACGGGCAGCGCCGCCGGATCGCCGACCAGGGGGCGGTCATCGTCACCACCGCCGGGATGCTCACCGGCGGCCCCGCGATGACCTACGTGCCCGCAGTGGCAGCCGACCCCACCAATGCCATCGCGCTCACCGGGTACCAGGTCGAGGGGACGCCCGGACGACGCCTCCTCCGGGAGAAGCGCGTGGAGATGAACGGTCGAACCGTGATGGTGAGTGCGCAGGTCGAGCAGTTCGATTTCTCCGCGCATGCCGACCGTCGGGACCTCCTCCGGTTCCTCGAACCCTATCGAGACGCGACGGTTCTCGTCAATCACGGGGACAGCCCCGAACGGTTCGCCGCCGGGCTCCGCGAGCGGGGCGTCGATGCCACAGCACCCGAGCAAGGGGCGGTGGTCCAGATCTGACGGACCGGGCAGAATCGACGATCCAGGAGAGCAGTGGCCAATATTCAATGTCCGGACGGACGCAGGAGTACCCATGGGAGCAACACCGGAACGTTCGTCGAGTGCCATCGCATCCGGGGTACCGATCGGGGTGGGTATCGGTGCGGGCGGCGGGTTGGTGATCCAGCTAGTCGCCCAGGGGAGCATGGCGCTCGCGATCGCCCTGGGGGCGGGGTTCGGATTGATCATCGCGTTGTTGGCCGGTGCCGTCGCGGTCAGGACGATGGAGGAGTGAGCCGAAGATGGGGCGAAGGGAAGCGTTTAACGCGGACGGGTGACAACGGGGGACGAGGGCCGGTAGCTCAGTTAGGCAGAGCGTCTGGCTTTTAACCAGACGGACGGGG
>JBDGRH010000194.1:0-5810 GCA_042218225.1 Halodesulfurarchaeum sp.
CCGATAGTTCTAGTGGTGTCGAACCGATTCGGGTGGGAATCCGAAAGGGGCCGGGGGCGTGGGGCCGACCGGAGGGAGGTCCCACGTTACGTAAGGCCGGCGAAGCCGGCCGTTGCTCGACGAAGGACGACGACGCAAGGACCGCAGGCGACGACCGAGCGAAGTGAGGGAGGAGCCGAGGACCGCAGCGAGTCGCCCGAGTCGAGCGCCCGGGGGCTTTCGGGGGTCTGCGTTCCAATATCGTCACGGTCTAGGAGCGCCCGGGGGCTTTCGGGGGTCTGCGTTCCAATATCGTCTCGGCCGAGGAGCGCCCAGGGGCTTTCGGGCATCTGCTCTGCAGAGGTATTGAATACAACTGCAGCGGAGCGTTCGGGCGTCTACTCTCGAAGAAAAACGAATTACCACCCAGAAAAATCCTATCCAAGATATCTTGACAGTCACGAACCAGAAAGCATCGCCCTGACGAGCTTGGCCTCCGCCTTCTGGAGATGCTCCGAGGCGGTACTTGGGGCGCAATCGATCGCCGCGGCGACGTCCTCGTGTGTCGCCGACCGCGGCTGACTGTAGTATCCCACCTCCATCGCCGCCTCTAGGGCCTCGCGCTGCCGGTCCGAGAGCGAGGCGAGTGGCGAGAACACGCTTCCATCGAGATTGCCCACCGCCTCCACCGAGATATCGATCACGGGTGGGAGGTCCTCGATGACTGATTGGACGGTGTCGGAGGGCCCGACGAACGTCGCGTGAAGCGTGCCGTCCCGATACCGCACCGGCATGACCACGATGAGCCCCGCCTCGGTCAGGACGTCGAAGACCCGGTTCACGATCGAGGAATCCCGGGGATGCAGGGAGAGGAAGAGGTAGAAACGCGTGCCGTCCGTCCGGTGGAGCTCGAACGACTCCACGTCCGCCATGTCGGAGAGCGCCCGCCGGAAGGCTTCCGGGTCCCCGTCAGCGGTCATGAGCGCGCTGACGCGTGGCCGGTTGGCGAGGTTCCAGCCGAGGAGGCGGGTCTCGGTCCCGCCCGGCGGCTCAGCGATCAACGCGAGCAGCGGATGGGGGAACCCACCGCGCGGACTGGCCGTGAAGCGGACCCGCTTCATGCGCCAACCCGCGACCCGCGCGGATTTAAAGTGCCCGGGCATCGGGGACAGAAGGCACAAGCCCACGCCGCCCGTCTCCCGGCGCATGGTCGACGAGGCCGGCGTCTCGATCACGGTCGACGGGCTTCGCCGGGAGTTCGGGCCGGTGACGGCCGTGGACGGGGTGGACCTCTCCCTGGATGGCCCCCAGATCCTGGGCGTCGCCGGACCGAACGGGGCGGGCAAGACGACCCTCATCAAGGTGCTCCTCGGCCTTCTCAAGCCGACGGACGGGCACACGGCCGTGAACGGGACCGACTCACTCGCGCTGGGTCCCGCGGAGCGCCGCCGGATCGGGTACATGCCCCAACACCGTGCCATCTACCAGGACCTCACGGTGGCGGGGAACGTCGAGTTCTTCGCGCAGCTCTACGGCGTCGAGGACCGCGAGGCGGCCGCCGAGCGCGTCATCGAGATGGTGGACCTGGGCGACCGCGCCGACTCGCTCGTCTCCGCGCTCTCCGGGGGGATGATCCGCCGGGCCAGCCTCGCGGCCACGCTGGTCCACGACCCCGACGTCCTCATCCTGGACGAACCGACCGTCGGGCTGGACCCCGCCCTCCGGGCTGAGATGTGGGAGACGTTCCGCGACCGGCGGGCGGCCGGGGCGCTCATCCTCGTCTCGACGCACTACCTCGGCGAGGCCTCGAACTGTGACCGGGTCATGTTCCTCCGGGACGGGCAGGTCCTGGATCTGGACACGCCCGAGGCGTTCCTCGAGCGGACCGGCACGCCGGATATGGAGGCGGCGTTCCTGGAACTGCTCCGGGCGGACAGGGACGCCTATGAGAGGACCGGCACGCAAGCCGATGGCCGTCCCGACGGGAACGCGGATGGGAGGCCCGGCGGATGATTCGGGGGGCCAAGCCGGTGGCCAGACGCCTCCTCCTCGGGCTTCGTGGGGACCGGCGAACGCTCGGGCTGGTGGTCGTCGCGCCGGCGTTTCTCACCTGGCTGCTCGGCGAGGTCTTCGCCCAGCCGGAGTTCTTCGCGCCCGCCCTCCTGGGGGTCTTCGTGTTCTTCCTCACCTACCTGCTCACCGCAATCGGGTTCCTGCGGGAGCGTACCGCCGGCACCCTGGAGCGTCTGCTGGTCTCGCCCATCTCCCGGAACGGGCTGGTGGTGGGATACGTCATCGGGTTCGGGTACCTCGCGGTCATCCAGTCGGTGGTCCTCATGGGGGCCGGGGTACTCTTCCTGGACGTCGAGTTCGAGCACGGCGTTTTGCTCTTCCTCGCGATCGAGCTCCTCGGGGCGTTCACCGCGCTGGGCATCGGGATCGTGCTGTCGCTGTTCGCCCAGAACGAGTTCCAGGTGATGCAGTTCATCCCGGTGGTCATCTCGCCACAGGTCATCCTCGGGGGGACCTTCGGCCCGGTGGAGGACCTTCCCACCTACCTCGAGATCCCCGCCCGGGTCATGCCTGTCACGTACCTCATCGACGGGATGGAGTTCGTGGTGCTCGACGAGGGGACCTTCGGGGACTTCTGGATCGCGGTCGCCGTCCTCGGGATCTGGACGGTGGCGTCCGTGGCGCTCGCATCCGTGGTCGTGCGACGGGCGGGATAAGGCGTCGGGGTCCGACCGTCACTCGCGGGTGGCCTCGGCGCGCCGGTCGAGCTGTCGCCCGAGGGCCCCGGCGAAGGCGAAGAAGAATCCCATCCCGGTCTGGACGTCGGGGTCGCGGAGCTTCGACATGGTGCCCAGGAGGCCCACCTGCTCGGGTTCCTCGGCGGCGCCAGCTTCGTCCAGCGCGTCCATCATGGTCTGGATGGTCCGGAGGGCATCGGGCTGTGCGGCGCTGTCGGCCACCTCGCCGAGCCGGGCGGCGGTCGTCATGACGGAGGTGATCATCTCGTCGTCCATGGCCTCGGCCAGGAGCGAGACGGTCGTCGCCGCCTCGAGGAGGTCGTCGAGGGTCCCGTCCCGCTCGAGCTCGACGAGCTTTGAAAGGGTCGCGTCCAGCTCGTCGGCGTTCGCTCCGACCGATTCGGAGAGCCTCACGGTCCCGTCGGTCGCGAGCCCGTCTCCGGCCTCCGCCAGCGTGGTTCCGGTGGCCATCAGGGACTGGACCATCTCGTCGTCCATGGCCTCCGCGAGGAGGGAGATGGCCGTGGCCGCGTCCGCCAGGTCGTCGAGGGTGCCGTCCTGCTGGAGCTCGAGCATGGTCTCTGCGGCCGATTCGATCGCGGCGGACTCCGCCTCCACGGTCGAGCGGTCCTCGCTCATCGCATCACCTCAGACGAGCCCCCTGGCCGTGAGCCAGTATGACTCGTTGTAGGCGAGCTTGGCCCAGTGGATGAAGGTGTTCGCATCCCGCACAACGGGCTCCCGCCCGTACCCGAACTCGACGAAGGTTGCCTCGTCCATCCCGGCCTCGATGAAGCAGACGGTCTTGCCATCGAAGCGCGCGGTCGGGATCTGCCCCCGGATGCGGCTGGCGATGCGGGACACGACCGTGCCCGAGGAGTAGTGGGCGACGCTGCCGGCCGCGCTCGTCGGGATGTCCGTCGTGTCGCCGATGCCGAAGACGTCCTCGGCGTGGTCGGACTCGAGGGTGTGCTTGTCCACCTCCATCCAGTCCTCGCCCAGCCCCGCCTCCTGGATGAGGGGCGCGGGCCGGAACTCGGGGATGGCGACCATGAGGTCGTAGGAGAGCTCTTTCCCCTCGAGGGTGTGGATAGTGCCGTCCTCGACGGAATCGACGTTGAAGAACGTCCGCGTGTCGATGTCGCGCTCGGCGAACCGGGGCTCCATCCACTCCGCGATCGACCGCACGCCGTGAAGCCGGTTGATCGGATAGGTGTAGGTGATGTCCACGTCGTCCCGGACCCCACGCTCCTCCAGCCAGTCGTGCACCATGAAGGTGAACTCGACCGGGGCGGCGGGACAGACGTGTGGGGTCCCGATGACCGTCAGGACGAGGTGGCCCTCCTCGAACCCGGCCAGGGCCTCGCGCAGCTCGGCGGCTGCCTCGGCGCTGTAGAAGTGATGACCGTCGCCGTCCGGGCCCAGCCCGGGGGTCTCCTCCGGGACCGGATGGGCGCCGGTCCCGACGACCAGGTAATCGTAGGCCATGTCGTCGCCAGCGGCCAGCTGCAGGGACTTCGCGTCCGTGTCGACGTCCGTGACCTCGTCGTAGACGAGCTCGACCCGGCGGTCCACCAGGTCCACGAGGGGGCGGCGGGCGTCCTCCGGCTGGCGCTCCCCGAAGGGGACATACAGGAAGGTCGGCTTGTAGACGTGGTCGCGGTCGGCCGTGACGATGGCCACCTCGACGTCGCCCGCGTCGACCTCCCGGTCGAGCTCCTCGACCAGGCGGTTTGCGGTGACGGTTCCGCCCACCCCGCCACCGACGATGACGATTCGGTCCGTCATCTCAGCTCTTCTTCACGTAGATGCTGTAGTACTCGCCGCGATCCACGATGTCGAGGAGCTCGTGACCGGCCTCCTCGACCCACTCGGGGACGTCGTTCTTCGAGCCCTCGTCGCCGGTGAGGAGCTCGACGACCGTCCCGGAGTCGGCCTTCTTGATCTTGCCGATGAGGTCCATCAGCGGGCCCGGGCACGCCGAGCCGCGCGCGTCGACCTGTGCGTCCGCTTCGATCTCTGATTCGCTCATGATTGTGTGTTGGGTTGTGGTATCGGTGGTGTCGATTGGATTCGTTCGGTGCGGTGCCTCAGACGAAGATGACCTGTTTGTCCTTCGCCCGGGAGAGGAACCCGGAGACGCCGAGGGTGTCGTCGAACACGTCGGCGTAGTCCTGGAGGTCCGTCCCGAGGAGGTCCATCGCCAGCTCGCAGGCGTACACGGAGAGCGGGCCGATCTCCTTCGCCTGCGTCAGCTGCTCGGTGAACATGGGAACCGAGACGTCCTCGGCCTCCAGCATGGCTTCGGCCACTCGGCCGCCAGCGAAGTCGCCGCTCTCGATCGTCTCGCGCTCGAACGCGTTGAGCCCGTTCATCGTGACGAAGACCTCGACGGGGATGTCGGAGGACGCCGCCACGCTGGCGATCATGCTCACTGCCTGTACCCGCTCCAGCTCCTCCGAGGCCAGGACGACTGCATAGCCGGTCATGGTGGGTCTGCCCACGTGAACGTACTCGTCCCGAGGGTTAGTAATGTGTTTTCATTCCAATTCTGTGGGAATCCGCCCCCGACCCGATGCGGGCGTGCGGAATCCATATTGTCACTTGTCAACAACTCCCCCGGTGATCGGTGTATTTTCACCCACCCCGCAACCCTCCCCGAGAATTGTGGCCATCTCTGTGTCACCACTCGTCATATTGTGGGACCGGTGCCCCGTGCAGTGGCCCCTCTCGCTGACCATGGCCGGATGGTGGCTGACCACACCTGTCGTGTGCGGTCCGTGGAAGATTGCGCCAGGAGCGGTCATGGAAGAATGGGCCAGGTGCGGTTCGTGGGAGATCGCGCCAGGTGTGGTTCGTGGAAGAGCGCGCCAGGTGTGGTTCGTGGAAGAGCGCGCCAGGTGCGGTTCGTGAACGAATGGATCAGGGACGATTGTGGGCGAGCGGGTTCGCCGCCGTCAGTCCACCCTCGTTCGCGAGAGGATGTATCTGGTTCCGCCCCGCGTTCCGTTGGTCGGGCCCGGGGGGCCGTCGGGTTGCCGGGGTGTAGGGCCGTCGGGATGCCAGGGCGCTTGGCCGTCG
>JBDGRH010000240.1:0-5806 GCA_042218225.1 Halodesulfurarchaeum sp.
CGAGACAGGAGCGACCCGTGAGCACCCCCCGACCCGAGCCGGCCGAGGGCTTTCATCTCGTGGAAGTCGCGGTGGCGGTTGTCCTACTTGTTGCAGACGGCCGAGGGCTTTCACCTCGTGGCGGTACAGATTACAGGATCCACCCCGGCAGACGGTCGAGGGCTGGCAATTGGTCGTGGTTCACCCCATTCCCCTCATATAATATTCCCGGGATGCCCAGAGAAGATTCCTGGTCCAGCCGAACCAGCAGCCGAGCTACTCGATGGCTCACCCGGTTCCAGCCGGACCCCAGACCACCTCGAACTGGATGTCCTCCACCTTCGAGAGGGTCAAGCCGACGGAAAGCGGCGGGTCGAACGCGTCGTCGGGGAATGTCGAAACCCGATAGAGGCGAGACACCTCACCCGGGCCGAGCTCCCCCATTTCGGACTCGTACCCCGCCGGAGGTTGGACAGGAAGCTCCTCTCCCCGCGTGGATGTCGCCCGCCAGTACCGATCGCCGGCGTCTAGGAGATAGAACCCGAGGAGATCTTCGAGCGGGAGGGGACCGTCCGTGCGCTTGCGGACCTCGATGAGGGCGAAGTGGTGGGTCTCGCGGGAGGTCACACCCGTCACCCGGACGGCGAACCGGTCCCACCAGACCCACTCGCCGAACCGGAGCGCTGGTGTCGTCTCACCTGTGGTCGTTTCTTCCGTGGGAGGGCTCCGGGTGGGCGTGGGGGTCCCGGGTTCGGATCCATCTCCCAATTCGAGTCCGGAGCAGCCACTGGCGCTCAACAGCGCAAGCACCCCGCCCCGGAGGACCCAGCGCCGATGCACGGGCGAAGGAAGGGTACGAGCACTCTTTATGGTTCCGAGGGGCGTGGGGGAAAAGGGCCTTCAATGGATTCCCGGTGTCGGCCCGTTTCGCTCCGGCACGCGAACTCAAGTGCGTCCCGCGGTGAACCGAAACCAATGCGCTTGCACGATGAGTCCCCGAAACGTTGGGAAATCGGGAGGCGGACATGAGTGGACCCCACCATGGACAGCCGATCCGAACCGGTGGGGCGGATCTGGACACGGCCGAAGCCGCCGTGGTCCTGCTCCACGGACGAGGGGCCACCGCCAGGGGGATCTTGCAGCTCGGCCAGGAGGTCGGAGCCGAGGACATCGCGTTCCTCGCGCCGCAGGCGGCCCAAAACACCTGGTATCCCGATTCGTTTCTCGCACCGCTGGACGCAAACGAGCCCCACCTCTCATCCGCCCTGGAAACCGTCGACCGGGCCGTCGAGAAGGCGAATAGCGAGGGCATTCCCAGGGCGCGGATCGCGCTTCTCGGCTTCTCGCAAGGCGCGTGTCTGGCCAGCGAGTTCGTGGCGCGGAACGCGACCCGATATGGGGGACTGATCGCCTTCAGCGGGGGCCTCATCGGCCCGGAGGGGACCTCCAGAGAATACGAGGGGTCGCTCGAGGGGATGCCCGCGTTCATCGGCTGCAGCGACGACGACCCCCATATCCCAGTGGAACGGGTCCACGAGACGGCGGACGTGTTGGAAGCGCTCGACGCGGACGTAACGACCCGGATCTACGAAGGGATGGGCCACCAGGTGAATCGGGACGAGCTGGCGCAGGCGCGGACGGTCATCCGAGGATTGACACGGTGAGCATTCCGGGAATACCACTTTGGCATCCCGGGAATTCCCCTGTGAACGCCAGCCCGTCGGCATCCTCGAAATGCGTGAGGGAGTCCTCGATTCCGCTTCCTCTCTGCAGATTCCCGGTCGGGAAGATGGGGTATTCGAGCATTACCAGTTTGTCTGCGACGAACAACCCGTATCAAAGATCGTGGTAACCCCCCTCCCCCCAGCCGCCCGGAAGCGAAGCGCGTGTTCTCAAAGATAGGCCTCTCAACCCATTCGAAACATTCTAGAATACCTCCCGGGTATGGAATGAGGAGACACGCGGGGTCCTGGCGGGGCGACGGAGGACGAACCCGAGTGCGATTGTGATCCGCGAGGAACGAGCCATCTCTCACCGCGGAGAGACATTCACCCTCGCCGAAGGGCCAGGCCCGCCCCCAGGAGGAAGACGGCAAGCAAGGCGCCTCCCACCCCGAACCCAGGGGTGTTCGTCTGGGTGGGTGTCTCTGTCCGGGTGGGTGTGTCGGTTTCGGTCGCGGTGCGTGTCGGCGGGGTGGCCGTTTCCGTCGCGGTCGCTGTCTCGGTCGGCGTGGTCGTTTCGGTCGCTTCGGGCGTTGCGGTCGGCGTCGCGGTTGGTGTGGCGGTTTGTCGAGCCGCCGCGACGGCCTCCTCGTAGGCCGCTGGGTGGACCGCCTTCGTGAGCGTGACCACGACCTGGACGGTCCGCGGGGCGGGTTGATTGACGTAGTCGTTGTTCACCGTGACGAAATTGCCCGCCGAGACGGCCGTGGTCCCGTTGTACGAGTCCGGAAGCGCGCTCGACGGGATGTTCGAGGGGAGGATGATGTACTTGGGGTCCTGCTTGACCACCACCTCGGAGCTGATCCGCCTATACCCCGTGATCCCGGCCTCGGCGGCGACGTTCTGGGCCCCCGCGCGTCGGATGATAGCGTTGATGAATGTCTTCGAGCCGGCGGTGAACTCTCCGCCGAGGTAGTAGAGGACGGCGGGTCGCGGTTCGTCTGCGGTGGCATTCCGAACCACTGCGAGGGTTTCGTTCATCTCCGCCACCGTCCGGGCGGCACCCTCGCACTCACCCGTGAGTCGTCCGATGAGCCGTGTCTTCTGCTTCACGTCCGCCATTGACTTCGCGGCTTCGAACCGATAGACGGTGAGGCCCAGCGAGCGCAGCTTCTCGACCGTCTCGTTCGGGATGACGTTGGGTGCCAGGACCAGATCAGGCGTCGCGTTCACGACCTTCTCCGCGACGACATACGTCAGCCCGGGACCCGAGATGTTCGTGCGCTCAGCGCTGCCGTTGAGATAGGTCGCGTACTTCGAGACGCCGACGACCTTCTCGCGCCCACCGATCTCCCACATGGTCTGTGCCGCGCTCGGGGCCAACGTGACGATCCGCTGTGGCTCCTCCTCGATGCGGACCGTCGTGCCCGTCGCGTCGGTCGAGGTAACCGGGAAGGAACACGTGGATGTCTGTGTGACATCCGGCGGGCCATCGACGACTCCATCGGCTGGCGGGGATGTCGACGACGACACCTGGGCGATTGTACCGGCCGACGGGGCGACCAGGCCGACCAACACGATGCTCGCGATGACGAGTGCGCTGCCTCGACGCATCGGGCCGACCCATGGCGCACAACAATAAATATTTACCTAATGCAACTAAGATTGTATTCGTGGAATGACACGGCTGGGATCCAGGATCGCCGCGTGGTCGGTGGGGCTCTGCGCCCTGCTCGTGGCCGCCGTCCTCGTGAGCGCGGGCATCGGACCTGTCTCGATCCCGGCCGTCACCGTGGCGAAGATCCTCCTCTCCGCCATCGAGGTTCCCGTCGGTGTCGAGCTCGTGGGGAAGGGGGCCGAAACGGGGGCCTGGGCAGGGGCGGGTGCGCCAGGTCTGTTGCCGGACCTGGTCGTGGTGACCGCGCCGCTTTTCACCTTCGACGTCCCCGAGACAGCCCGGACCATCGTCATGCAGATCCGGATGCCACGGATCGCACTCGCCGCGCTCGTGGGGTTCGCCTTGGCCCTCGCTGGAGCGGTGATGCAGGGGTTCTTCCGGAACCCGATGGCCGACCCGTCGATCATCGGCGTCTCCTCCGGGGCCGCCCTGGGGGCCGTGGCGGTCATCACGCTCCCGATCACGATCCCGCTCGGCCTGGGTCTGCATGGGGCTGCTTTTCTAGGGGGACTCCTTGCCGCGTTCGGGGTCTACCTCATCGCGACCGAGGACGGCCGGACCCCCGTCGCGACCCTGCTCCTCGCGGGGGTGGCCATCCAGACGCTCCTCGGGGCGGCCATCTCCTATCTCCTCGTCCAGAGCGGCGAGAGCCTGGAGCGAGCGGTGTACTGGCTGATGGGCCACCTCCACAACGCGTCCTGGATGGAGGTGTGGGCGACAACGCTGGTCCTCCCACCGCTTTTCGTCCTCCTGTTGGCCTACAGCCGGGACCTCAACGTCCTCCTGCTGGGGGAGGAAGATGCACACTCCCTCGGGATCGATGTGGAGTGGACGAAGCGCATCCTGCTGGCGGCCTCATCGCTGGTGACGGCCGCCGCCGTGGCGGTCTCCGGGGTGATCGGGTTCGTGGGCTTGATCGTCCCGCACATCATGCGACTCCTGGTCGGGCCGGATCACCGCATCCTGCTCCCCACCAGCGCCCTCGCCGGGGCCTCGTTCCTCGTCCTGACGGACACGCTGGCCCGGTCCGGGCCCGCGGAGCTGCCCGTCGGGATCGTGACCGCGGCCCTCGGGGCCCCGTTCTTCCTCTACCTGCTCCGCCGCCGGGAGGTGCACGCCCTGTGATCGAGGTGACCGACCTCTCGGTGACGCTGGGCTCCGTCCGGGCGCTTCGAGACGTGGACGTGTCGATAGCGGAGGGCTCCTTCGTCGGGCTGATCGGTCCCAATGGCGCCGGGAAGACCACGCTCCTCCGGACCATCGGGGGCATCCTCTCCCCGGATGACGGGACCGTTACCGTGGACGGCTCGGACGTGCACCAGCTCGGGTCGAAGGAAGCGAGTCGGCTGGTCGCCGCGGTCCCCCAGCAACCGACTCTGACCTTCGATTTCTCCGTCAGGGAGATCGTCGCGATGGGACGGACGCCGTATCAATCCCGGCTGGGGACCGGCTCGGAGCGGGACCAGGAGGCGGTGGCGGAGGCCCTCGCCACGACCGAGGTCGCCGATCTTGCCGACCGGTCCATCACGGCGGTCAGCGGGGGGGAACGGCAACGCGTGTTGCTCGCTCGTGCGCTGGCCCAGGACACACCGGTCCTCCTCCTCGACGAGCCAACGGCGAGCCTGGACATCCACCACCAGGTCCGGACGCTCGAGACGGTCGCCGACCTCGTCCGCCAGGGGAAGACCGTGCTGGCCGCGATCCACGACCTGAACCTCGCCGCGCACTACTGCGATTCGCTCCTGCTGCTCGGTGATGGAGCGGTCGTCGCCAGTGGGCCGCCCGAGGACGTCCTCACGGAAGCGCACCTCGAGCGGGCGTTCGGAACGCAGGCTGCCGTGACCAGACATCCCGTGACCGGGTCGGTGTTCGTTCGGGCACTGCCCGAGCCGGACCGCGAGATGGACGGCCCCAGGGTCCACGTGATCGGGGGCGGTGGCAACGCCTCGCGGCTGCTCTACCTGCTGGCCTCCGCGGGGTACGACGTCTCGACGGGCGTCTTGAACAAGGGTGACGCGGACCTCGAGACGGCCCGGTTGTTGGGGATCGACGCGGTGACGGTGGAGCCGTTCGCGCCGATCGACGAGGGCGCCACCGCAGATCTCAAAGCGCGTATCGAGGAGGCAGCCGTGACCGTGGTGGCCGATATCGAGGTGGGTGCCGGCAATCTGGCGAATCTGGAGGCGGCTGGGGAGGCCGAACAGGTGATTGTCGTGGAGGATCGGCCGTTCGAGGAGCGGAACTATGCGGGGAGTCACGCGATGGCCCGGTACCGGGAGCTTCGGGAGCGAGGAACTGTGACGAACACCCAAAACGTCCTCTCAGTGGTGGAGGAGCGTGTCGGCGAGCCGGTGGTTTCCGCCCCTGGTTCCTGAGGAAGCGGGCGGTAGGAATGGATGGGAACAGGCGGGTCAGTCCCCATTATATAACATGGCTGAACGGCTTCCGAACTGGCCCATCGACCGGCCGCAGTCACTCCTCGCGCCGC
>JBDGRH010000193.1:0-5770 GCA_042218225.1 Halodesulfurarchaeum sp.
AAACCAATCGTCGAGAACCGCTCGTCGGGAACCGCTCGTCGGGAACCGCTCGTCGAGAACCGCTCGTCGGGAACCGAACGTCCGGATCTCACCGTCACGAACCAAACCCAACCGCCAGGTCGCTACTGGACCAGGGTGACCGGCGTCTCCGTCCCCAGTGCGTCCTCCAGGCTCTTGCCGGTCGGCTTGCCGAAGAGGAGCACGTCGATGGGCAGCGTCGGCGCCCCGTCGATGAGGTTCTGGAGGATGACGAGCCGCTCGCGGGCCCGGCTCATCCCGACGTAGAAGACCCGTCGCTCGTTGTCCGTCAGGAGCGGAACCGGGTTGCTGTGCTGGCTGAACTCGACGCCCTCGGGGATGTCCTCGGGCGTCGCGGTCGCCGCCATCTGCTCGACGACCTTCTCGGTGAGGTCGGTGGCGACGAACACGTGGTCGGCCTCGCGGCCCTTCGCGCTGTGGATGGTGCCGACGCGGACGCGCTCGGGGTCCATCCCCTGGTACTCCCCGCGGAAGTACGCGTCCACGGAGCGGCGCTGGTACCGCGTCACCTTCCGGAGCATGTCCGCGGCGGCGGGCGGCTGCGGGACGAACGGGACGTACTCGCGGATGAACTCCGGCTCGAAGGACAGCTCCGTGATGTCCTCGACCCCCGTCTCCTCCTCGCGGTCCTCGATTGCGTTCCGCAGCTCGCTTCGCTCGTTCGTCCCGAAGGCCGAGGCCTGGAGCATGTCCGCGATCCGTCGGGCCTTCAGCCCGTCGATGGGTTCACCGGCCTCGATGGCCTCGACCGCGTTGACGTAATCCTGCAGCCGGTCGGTCCACATGCGCTGGTCCGTCAGGACCTTGAAGGGGATGCCCTCGCCGATGAACTCGTCGACGAACTCGAAGAGCTGGTAGCGCGCCCGGAAGAGGACCATGATGGTCTCGTCCTCGGACTCCTGGACGGTGGCGCGGACGTTCCGGACGAGATCGAGGACCGACGGGCTCTCTACGGCCTCCACGGCCCCGCCCTCCTTCCGCGGGAGGAGGTTCTTCTCCTGGCGCTCGGTGATGTGCCTGACCTCCTGCTGGACGACCTCGAGGACGGTGGACGGGAGTCGGTGGGAGGTGTCGAGGATGACGTCATCGCCCTCCTCCTCGAGGAGGAGGCGCGGATCCGCCCCCTGCCAGGCGTAGACCACCTGGTCGTCGTCGCCCGCGATGAAGACGGTCTCCATGTGGGGTTTCCACTCGTCGTAGACCGCATACTGGAGCTGGGTGATGTCCTGGAACTCGTCGATGACGAGGTGGTCGACGCGGGGGATGAGCGAGCGCTGCTTGACCCGCTCGAGCATGTCCGCGAAGCCCACCAGTCCATTCTCCCCTTTGTACGTTCGCCAGGCACGGATGGCCTCGGGGATGTCAACCCGGTCGTCGTCGCTCGGCCAGGTCGGCGTGTACTTGTTGCCGGTCTGTGCGTTCGGGTCCTCCGCGGGCGGGAGCCGGACCTCCTCCACGTTCCACCGGAAGGGGACCTCGTACCAGTCGGCCACGTCGCGTCGCGTGCGCTGGAGCCACTGGCTGGTGGCGATGATCTTGTTCCCGAGTGTCGTCGAGCGCGCGGTGCGGCGGGAGCCGGAGGCGTACTCGTCCTCGTATGGAAGGCCGTACTCCTCGCAGAAGTCCTCCTTGTCGTCCTCGCTCACCACGTCGCCGCGGGAGAGGTTGAGGAGATCGTAGGCCTTCGCGTGCATCGTCGAGACGTTCCCGCGAAGCGCCCGCGGATTCATGTCCAGGCGATCGGCCAACCGGTCGCGGACCTCGGCGGCCGCGGCCCGGGTGTACGAGACGACGAGGATGTCCCGAATGGTGACGTCCTCGTGTTCGAGCAACTCCTCGACGCGGTCGAGCAGCGCCGTCGTCTTCCCGCTTCCGGGGCCACCGAAGAGGCGTGTGACCGCCGGCTCCGTGTCGCTCATCACACAGTCACAGGGGCCGATTGCCTATAAACACCGTGAAATCGGGACGAGAAGGAGGCCTAGGAGCGCCGGGTCGAACGTGCCTCCCGCACCTCCGCGCCGTCCCTGATCTTGTCCTCGCAGTTGGGGCAGACCCGTGGCTGGGAGACGCCATCCGGGGTGAAGACTCGGACGTACGCGTCCGTAACGAAGGATCCGCAGTTCTGGCACTCCGGCATGTGTTCATGAGATGGTATGTGATTCACCGCTCTTAGAAGTGCCGACTCCGACAAACGGTGCAGGCGGCAGCCCCCTCAGTGGTGAGATGCATCTCATCGATGAGATAATTCGCGAGGATGTTGCTCCGCCAGTTGTTCGAGATGGCGGCTTCGAGAGCAGAGGCCCGCGCGATGTCCTCCCCGCAGCCGGACTGGCCGGGGGAGGGTGGTTGCCGGGCAGCGGCAGGCAATATCGACGCGTTCGTCTGTCTCCGGGAAGCAACGTGCGGGCGGAGGAGGGGAGGAGTGCAGCTCACCGGCGACAATTTGAGTGGGACCCGTACATTTGAATATGATTGCCGGACCACCTCGCTCCCTGACTCGACGGTCGACGGACTGTGGGTTCGCGGAACGAGGACACGGCCCTGCAGGCCGGTCCCCGGAAACCGGGATAGCTAAACCGCCACCGGTCCGACCACCGGGCGATGACGGCGCAGGTGGTCTATCTGCTGGCGCTGGTTCCCGCCCTCCTCTGGGGGTTCTCGCCCATCCTCTCGAAACGAGGGATGGTCGACGGGGGTTCCTCCCTGCAGGCCTCGCTGGTCGTCGTCGTGGTGGACACCTCCCTCTATGCGCTGGCGCTCCTGGTCATTCAGGGGACCGCACTCTTCCGTGATCTGAGCCTCCACTCCGCCGGCCTCTTCTTCCTGGCTGGCGTCGTGGGGACGGCGCTCGGACGGCTCGCCGTCTTCACGGGCGTGGACCGCGTCGGCGCGAGCGTCAACAGCGCTGCGGTCTCGACGCGCCCCCTCTTCGCCACGGCGATGGCGGCCATCCTCCTGGGGGAGGCGGTCACCTTGCCGACGGTCGTCGGGATCGTCGTCCTGGTCGTCGGGCTCACGGTCCTCACCGTCTCGAGGGGCGGTGACATCCGGGGCTGGGGACCCAGGGACCTCCTGTTTCCGCTCGCCGCCGCGTTCCTCTTCGGGATCGGGAACGTCGCCAGGCGCTTCGGGCTGCTCGCCTTCCCCGAGGTGACGCTCCTGGAGGCCGTCGCCCTCAACGAGGTCGGGGCGATGGTCGCATTGGTCGGGTACGCCGTGTACGCCGGCCGACTGGACGTCCTGCGGGCGCCGAAGCGCACCTACGTGTACTTCTCTGGCAGTGGGGCCATCACCGCCGTCGCCCTCCTCGCGCTGTTCGCGGCCCTCCAGCGGGGCCGTGTCGCCATCGTCGACCCGCTGGCGGCGACCGCACCGCTTTTCACGCCCATCTTCGCCGCGGTCTTCCTTCGGGACGTGGAGCGCGTCACCAGGGGTGTCGTGATGGGTGCGGTCCTGGTCGTGATCGGGGTCGTCCTCATCACCGGCTTCTGATTGAGGGTACCTTCAGCATCTTTTCAATGGTTGGAGCGGGGGGCCGGGTCGGGGGAGATGCTGAGACCCGTCCTCCAACGGCCATCACTGGAGCGGAGGAGGCCCATGTAACAAGGAGGAAGGTGGGCTACCCCGGGAGAGGGGGAAGTTGGGTTACCGGGGGAGGGGAGGAAGTTGGGTTACCGGGGGAGTGTCAGGGCGAGCAGAGTTCCGGCCGCCACGAGTACCGTCCCCGCGACGAACGGGAGGTGGGGGTCCATCGCGTAGATGAATCCCCCGAGCGCCGGCGCCACAAGCCCCGCGCCGCGCTCGACGGTCCCGTCGATCCCCCACGCCCGGCCGGACTCCGACTCGTCGAACTGATCGAAGAAGTACGCCAGGACCGCCGGCTCGAAACCCGTCTGGAGGACGAACAGGGCCAGTCCCAGGCCGAAGAGGACGGGACCCTCGGCCAGCGCGAACGCGGCGAGCATGAGCGTCTCGGCCGCGTAGTTCCCCACGTAGAGGAGCTTCCGGGGGAGCCGATCCGTAAGCGCCCCACCCGCCAGCGAGAGCGGGGCGGCCAGGAGGTGGGAACCCCCGAAGACGAGCAGGAACTCGCCCGCATCCACCCCGATGTCCACCGCCAGGACGGGGACCAGGAAGAAGCTCATCCCCATGCCCAGCGTGACGAGGAGGTCGACCCCGAGGATGCGGAGGAGCACGCCCCGATTTGAGACCTCCCCGATGGAGGATCGGATGGATGGCAGGCCAGACGGGCGGAGTGACCTCATGTCGGGGAGATCTCTCCAGGTCGGACGATGGGACGCCACGAGGAGCGCCACGAGGGCGACCATGCCCAGGCTCAGCCCGGGGAAGATCGACACGAGAGGTCCGGACCGAACCACGAAGGTCCCAGCGAGGCCGAGGCCGACAGCGCTTCCGAGGTAGATGGCCAGGTCCCTGACTCCCCAGCCGATCCCCTCGCGTCCGGAGGTGAGCGCGGCATCGACCAGCGGGGTGAGTGCCACGCCCAGTACCAGCCGGCTCACCGCCAGCACGACGACCAGGGTACCCAGTGCGAGGGCCGTCGTGGCGAAGGGGAAGGCGCCGAGCGCGACGGCCATCACCACCCCGGCGAGGATCGCGATCAGGCCGGTGTGTGTCTCGTCGGAGAGCACGCCCGCCGGCGTGGACGCAACGGCCTCCAGTCCGTTGCCCACGCTTTTCGCCACGCCATAGGCCGCTATCGGGACACCCAGCACGCGGTAGAGCAGGGGAATCCCCTGCTGGTAGGTTGTCACCACCGCGAAGAGGAGGAAGTACGCGAGGAGGAGCGACGCCGACGATCGGTCCCGGACGAGCTCCCGGAGCCCGTCGGCGTATCCGTTGCCATCATTGGACACTCCCGGCCCACCACTCGTCATGCATCACTACCGGCCGAACGGTTCCGAGAAGTGTGCTTCGATATCGCGCGAGGCCGTCACCCTTCAGCGGCGCTCAGATCACGGCGACCACCCGCAGACCTCACACGACACTGCAGAAGGGTCGTGGAGGCCGCCGCACTCCGGACACTGGAGTTTGTTATAGCTTCGGTCCCAGGACGGTGTGTGATGCCCCTTGTCCTCGAGGAACCGGTCCAGAACGCCGTCGTCCGGAGTCTCCGCGGTGGCCATACAAGGTGTGTGAACACATACCATACACTTAATGGTATCGGCCTGACTGTCGATGGTGATAATTCGGGTGCAGGATTGGTGGGCGGGGAGGGTATGTTGCCGGTGAGGGCGCTGTTGTTGATGATCGGGTTTCCGACGCAGCTGGAATGGGGGGCCGTGATACTACAATGAACACCTGGTTTCGTCAAATCGGTGGCTCTCCACCCCCGCTACGATCATTGTGGTTTTTGATCGCTCCCGGTGAGAGGCTCCCGTCTGGCTGCAGCAGTGTAACCCGTAACCGCCACCGCCGCGAGATAAAAGCTCTCGGCCATCCGCAGAGAAGGCAGGGACTCCGACCGCCCCGAGTTGAAAGCCCTCGGCCGGCTCGGGTCCCGCGGCTCGTTGCGGTCCTCAACTCGGGGTTCGCTGCGCTCACCCCTCGTCTGCGGTCCTTACGTCGCCGGGGTTCCCCGAGCCGGCCTCGCCCTTTCGATCCGCCAGGGAGTCGGTTTCTCGTCCGGCCGATAGTACTAGGGATGAGGATACAATTCGGGTGGGAATCCGAAAGGGGCCGGGGGCGTGGGGCCGACCGGAGGGAGGTC
>JBDGRH010000110.1:0-5767 GCA_042218225.1 Halodesulfurarchaeum sp.
AGGGAGGTCCCACGTTTCGTAAGGCCGGCGGAGCCGGCCGATGCTCCGGGAAGCCGGGCGAAGCAAGCACTGGAGCGACCGGAGGGAGCGAAGCGCGCAGCGAGCCCCGCGACCGGAGCGCCCGGGGGCTTTCGGGCGTCTGCGTTCGGGTAACCGTTCTGTCTAGGAGCGCCCGGGGGCTTTCGGCGATCTTGTATTCTATGAGATCCGATGAGGCACGGGAAACTCCCGACCGTCTGCTCCCCACCTGCTCGACCAACGTTCAGGAATGTCCGCTATCAGGCCCGTTTCCACTGCCCGAAAGGGGAATATCCCCCACTATCGTCAGCCCGGGTTCCCCCGCAAACCGCACAGCACGCTGGCGTTCGCCCCGGGGCGATCAGGCCGCCTCGCCCTCCGAAAGTGACCGCCAGGTCGCCTCGTGCATGACCACGAGCGTGGCGGATGTGGAGACGTTCCGACTGAAGGTGTTCGCGGAGCGGTTCTGCGTGGCGTCGACCCGCTCCCAGGTGTTCTGCGTCGCCACGTACTGGTAGAGGGCGAGTTCCGACTCGTTCCCCGCCGGAATCGCCGCCTCGTCGTAGTTGATCTCGACGGTGGCGTTCTCCGCCGACGGGGGGAAGAGGAAGGTGACCGCGCTGGAGGCGGCTGCCTCCCGGTAGGTGTGATTGCCCTGATAGAGGGGGCCCGGACTGCCGAGAACTGCGATGTTCTCGAACATGGAGCGCTTCGCGGTGAGTGTCAGTGACGCCCCGGCGGTCTCATTGGTGACGGTCCGGCGAACCCGCAATTTACCCTGGGCGGCCTGCTTCGCTTCGTCGAGCCAGTCCGGGGCCTGGACGGTCGTCTCGCCGACCCGGTCGTAGACTGTGACGGCCTTCACATTGTGCATCCCCTGTCCGGTCTGGAACGCCATCGTGTATCCGAGTCGCTTGATGAGGCCCGACTCGGCGATGTACACGCGGGCGGTGATGGAGGTGAGGTTGCCCGCCTGCCCGGTCCCCGCCGCTCCCCGGAGCGAGGTCACCTGGCTCGCCTTCGTGGCGGAGTAGCGATGGACCCGGACGCCATCCATCGTGGTGGCCCCGTCGTAGGTGAGGTTGAACATATCGAGGAAGCGGGGCACCCCGTTGATGGCGTAGCGGCTCGTGTTGATGGTGACGTTCGAGGTGTTATACGTCGCCCCTGCGGGATGGGAGTACTGCCGGACATAGGTCGTTCCATTCGGCGACACGTACACCGACTGATTGCCCATCCCGGAGGTCAACTTCCGGATGAGCATCTCCCCGCTTTGCATGTCCACGCGTGCGGAGCGGCCCAACCGGAAGCTCGCGCTCCGATTCGCCTCCACGATCGTCACGGTGGAGTTGTACGTGAACGACCCCGCCCGCCGGAGGGCGAGCGTGTGCTCGACGGAGACGTTGATGGTGTCGAGCGGGGGCTCGTAGATCGGGGTGGCGTCCGTATCCAGATTCTCCGACGGTGTCGGGGTGGTGGCCCCGTTCGATCCCGTTGGCGCTCCACCGGGCAGCCCGGCACACCCGGCGAGCACCAGGAGGAGTGTGATCCCGACGGCGAGACTGCGGCGACCGGCCATGTGTATGCATCGGCGAAGCTGCTGCATAAAACCCCGAACCGGCATCCAGCTTCTGGGAACGTGCGGGAGGGTCTCACGTCCCGGGGCCTCCATGGAGCCCGCCAACCCGACCGACCCGGGAGGGGGCATCCCGACAGGCGACTGGTCCAAGCCACCTTCCAGGGCATCTGACGGTACTGGCGGGGAAGAAGCACCGCCACCGCCACCACCACCGCCACCGCCACCGCCACCACCACCGCCACCACCAGTATCATCACTACCACCACCACTACCACCCCGCAAGCGGTCCCAACGCTGAACCCCCACTTTAACTAGTAGACAGCCGAATCACGGGCCGATGACGACCGTCAAGGACAGCGTCCACGACCACATCGAGGTCGGGGGCGTGGCGGGTGCCCTGATGGACACCCCACCCGTCCAGCGGCTCCGCCGGGTCAGCCAGCTCGGGACCGTCTCGCTGGTCTATCCCTCGGCGAATCACACCCGCTTCGAGCACAGTCTGGGCGTCTACCACCTCGCCTCGCGGGCGCTCGACCACCTCGGCATCGAGGGGCGGCGGGCCGAGGAGGTCCGCGCCGCGGCCATCCTCCACGACGTCGGCCACGGGCCGTTCAGTCACAACCTCGAGGACCTCATCCACCGCCACACCGGTCGGTATCACGACGACGTCGACGATATCGTCTCCCAGGGGGCGGTGGCCCGGGTGCTCGACGGCTACGGCATCGACCCGGAGACGGTGGTCGACCTGATCAACGGCGAGGGGCTGCTCGGGCAGCTCATCGCCGGCGAGCTCGACGTGGACCGGATGGACTACCTCGTCCGGGACGCCCACCACACCGGGGTCCCCTACGGCACCATCGACACCGAGCGGCTGGTCCGCGCGCTCCGCTTCGTCGATGGCCACCTCGTGCTCGACGAGGGGAACGTCCAGACGGCCGAGAGCCTGCTTCTCGCCCGCGCCCTGATGAATCCGACCGTGTACAATCACCACGTGGCCAGGATCAGCAAGACCATGCTCAGGCGGGCGACGGAGCGGCTCATCGAGACGAGTCCGGTCCGGCCGCGGGAGGTCCGGCGGATGGACGACCCCGAGATACAGGTCGCCCTCCGGGAGCACGAGGAGACCGCCGACCTGGCCGGGCGCCTGGCCACGCGCGACCTCTACAAGCGCGCGGTGTGGGCGGAGCTGGGGGACGTCGGGAACCCCTTCGGGGAGGACCTCTTCGAGGCTGACGCCGAGACCGTCCGGGCCTACGAGGCGGACGTCGCGGAGCGGGCCGGGGTGGAAGCCGAGCACGTCATCGTCGACGTCCAGGGCCCGCCGTCGATGCGGGAATCGACCACCAGGGTGCTGGTGAACGGGGAGGTCCGCGAGCTGAAGGAGCAATCCACCCTCGTCAGGGCACTCGAGCGCACCCAGCGCGAGCAGTGGCGACTGGGCGTCTATGCCCCGGAGGAGGAGTGCAGCGCGGTCGGTCGCGCCGCCGAGGCGGTCCTGGGCCTCGAGACCGAGGGGGCGCTCATCGCCGAGATCGACTCGCCCGGTCGATACACCTCCCTTTCGGAGTTCGACGAGGCATGAGCGGGTCCCACCGGGAGGACCGGCTGGCCGTTCCGATGCGAGGCGCGGGGCAGTGGAGCGCAGGGAAACGACGGTCGAGAGAACGTCCCCTTGTAACGCGATGACTGCCGGACCTGCTGGCTCCGCCGCGAGGACCTCGGCGACGCCACCCGGGGCCACCTCGGCGGAGTCGATGACTCTCGAGGGTTTCATCCTCGTCGGCCAGCGATTCCAGCCGGTCGAGGGGCGGGTGGTCGTCGAGGACGGGACCATCCAGGCGGTCGAGGAGGTCCCGGTCGACACCGATGATATCGTCCTGCCGGCGTTCGTGAACGCCCACACGCATCTCGGGGACTCGGTGGCGAAAGACGCCGGGGAGGGGCTGGCCCTCGAGGAGCTCGTCGCCCCGCCGGACGGGTTGAAACACCGGCTGCTGGCGGACGCGACGGTCGAGGAACTCGTCGCCGCGATGGGTCGCTCGATCGCGTTCATGGAGGCGACGGGGACGGCCGCCTTCATCGACTTCCGGGAGGGTGGGGCGGATGGCGTGAAGGCACTCCGCGAGGCGGTCTCCGGGCGGTCCATCCGGGCTATGATACTGGGCCGGGGGGGACCCGAGGTGCTTGGAACCGCCGACGGATTCGGCGCGAGCGGGGCAGCCGACGCCGACTTCCGGGCGGAGCGGCAGGCAGCCCGGGAGGCGGGCAAACCCTTCGCCATCCACGCAGGCGAGGGCGACCCCGCGGACATCGAGCCCGCGCTGGACCTCCACCCCGATCTGCTCGTCCACATGGTCCACGCGGAGCGAGACCACCTCGAGCGCGTGGCTGCCAGGGAGATTCCGATCGCGGTCTGCCCACGCTCGAACCTGGTAACCGGTGTGGGCGTCCCCGATATCGACACGCTCCGGGAGTACACCACGGTCGCCCTCGGGACCGACAACGTGATGCTGAACAGCCCCTCGATGTTCCGGGAGATGGCGACCGCGGCCCAGTGCTGCGACCTGGATCCCGAGACGGCTCTCCACATGGCGACTCGGGCAGGGTATGAGGTGGCAGGCCTGGCGGGCGGGATCGTGGAGGTGGGTGCCCCAGCCCGGCTGCTGGTCCTCGACGGCGACTCGGACAATCTGGCGGGGACGAAGAGTCCCCGCCGGGCGGTGGTCCACCGGGCGACCGCGGCGGACGTGAAGCGTGTTGTGCTGCCGGCGGAAGTGGAGTAGGTGAGGCGGGTTTGGTTGTGTGGAACGCGGTATCGTGGATGCAGAGAACGGATCCAGTTACAGACCTATCACGAATCCCGCCAGCGCGTCGACCGGGGGAAGTCCGTTTCGGGATGGCGATCCGGTTGCGGGGAACCAACACAGAGTTCACCACTCTCCGAACCAATCACGATCGCTTTCGTTTCGACACCTGCGTCGATGCGGAGATTTTTGGTGATGTATGTGTAGCATTCACATGGGGGAACAGTCAGTACCGATGGCCGCTTCATCAGACCGTGCTCCAGTCGACGTGGGGGACTCGTATCATCTGGAGATCGAGGAACTCGGGAGAGAGGGCGATGGGATCGGGTACGTCGAGGACTTCGTGGTCATCGTCCCGGACGCGACCCTCGGCGAATCCGTCCCGGTTGTCGTCGACCGGGTAGAGGAGCACTACGCAATCGCCGAACAGACCGGAGAGGCGGGTGGGTAGGCCCCGAACCCTGCTGACGGGCCGGGAGCGGGCCTAGTGTTTTCTCCCCGCCCACGGTAGTACCGACGGAATGCCGATCGGCGTCATCTCG
Source organism: Halodesulfurarchaeum sp. (assembly GCA_042218225.1). Lineage (GTDB taxonomy): Archaea > Halobacteriota > Halobacteria > Halobacteriales > Halobacteriaceae > Halodesulfurarchaeum. Next base: position 4,944 of record JBDGRH010000110.1, read on the forward strand.
GACACCCACGACAACGTCGAAGCGGTCCGCAGGGCCACGAACGTATTCGAGGAGCGGGACGTCGAGACCGTCCTCCACTGTGGGGACGTGATCGCCCCACCGGTCGTCCCCTTCTTCGAGGGCTTCGAGGTCCACGCGGTGCTCGGAAACAACGACGGTGAGGTCTCGGGGCTCGACGCGGCCCTGTCCGAATTGGGAATGGGAAGCACGCTCCACGGGCGCTTCGCGGAGTTGCGGATCGACGGCGTGGACGTCGCGATGCTCCACGGCGAGGACCGCTCGGAGGTCCGTGGCCACGCGGAATCGGGGGAATACGACCTCGTCTGCTACGGCCACCACCACGAGCGGGAGCTCGTCGAGGAGGGCGGAACCACGGTGCTCAATCCGGGTGCTCACTTTCCCACCGTGCCGTCGGAGCACCGGACCGTGGCGATCGTCGATCTCCCGGAGCTGGACGTCGAGTTCGTGGAGTGTTGATGGGGAGGGGGTGACTTCTCGACACACCCGAGAGTCCTTTTCATGGAGGAACAGGGGGGTCTGTCGTCGGACTGGTTCCGGTCGCTTCGATGGGTGCTTCTCCTCGCCGATATCACCGGATTGCAGGAGTTCCTCAGGGCGGAATGCCCCTGGCCGTCTGCAGAAAATGCAGGAACCGCGACCGCCACGCGGTGAACGCCCTCGGTCGGCTGCAGAATTGACCGAAGGTATCGGAACCGCCACGAGTTGAAAGCCCTCGGCCGCCTGCAGAGAACGCAGTAACACCAAGCGCCACGAGGTGAAAGCCCTCGGCCGGCTCGGGTCGGGGGGCTCGCTGCGCGCTTCGC
>JBDGRH010000010.1:0-5758 GCA_042218225.1 Halodesulfurarchaeum sp.
CGGCCGAGGGCTTTCAACTCGTGGCGGTTGCGGTTGACGAGTTCTCTGCAGACGGTCGAGGGCTTTCAACTCGTGGCGGTTCCGTATACTGCTGTAACTGCAGACGGCCGAGAACTTTCAAATGATATTGGTTCCGCTCAATCCACCGCCTGGAAACACTCGAGTCGGCAACCCCTGACTCATTCCTCTCCGTAGGCGCCTCCGCTCCACGATTCTGGGGACGAATCCTGGCAGGCACCAACAGCCCTCCGACCGGGATAAGCCACCCCAACCCTCTCGGCGGTGTGACGCTTCGCAACCTTGATGACGGGGGTCCGGGACTAGTCACCTGCTACATGGCTGTACGCTGGCTGGAAGACATCAGGGCCGACGACATCGGGAGCGTCGGCGGGAAGGGGGCCTCCCTCGGGGAGATGACCGACGCGGGCCTCCCCGTTCCCCCCGGGTTCGTCGTGACCGCGGACACGTACCGCTCGTTCATCGAGGACACCGGCATCGCCGAGGAGCTCTTCGAGGCCGTGGACGTGGACGCCGAGGACTCCGCGGCGCTCGCGGAGGCCGAGTCCCGGGCGAAGGAACTCATCCTCGAGACCGAACTTCCCGAACCCCTCCGCGAGGAGGTCCTCGAGTCCTATGACCACCTGGGAGACGGTGACGCCTTCGTGGCCGTCCGCTCCTCCGCGACGGCCGAGGACCTCCCGGACGCCAGCTTCGCCGGCCAGCAGGAGACCTTCCTCAACGTCACCGGGGAGGACCTCCTGGACCGGGTCCGACGCTGCTGGGCCTCGCTTTTCACCCAGCGGGCCATCTACTACCGGGGCCAACAGGGGTTCGAGCACGACGTGGTCGACATCGCCGTGGTGGTCCAGGAGATGGTCGACGCGGAGAAGAGCGGGGTCATGTTCACGAGTCACCCCTCGACCGGGGCACCGAAGGTCATCCTGGAGGCCGCCTGGGGGTTGGGCGAGGCCGTCGTCTCGGGCTCCGTCTCCCCGGACAACTACGTGGTCGACCGGAAGACCGGGGAGATCGAGGAGGTGACGGTGGCGGAGAAGAAGGTCGAGATGGTCCGGGATCCCGACACCGGGGAGACCGTCGAGCGGGAGGTCGAGGAGGAACGTCGGCAGGCCAGGGTCCTCACGGACGAGGAGATCGAGGAGCTGGTCGACATCGGTCGGCGGGTCGAGGAGCACTACGAGACGCCACAGGACGTCGAGTGGGCCATCGCCGACGGCGACGTCTACATGCTCCAGTCCCGGCCGATCACCACGATCGACGAGGAGGAACAGGAGGCCGCAGCCGCCGGCGCGAACAACGACAACGGGGAGGAGTTGCTCTCCGGCATGGGGGCAAGCCCTGGAATCGCGTCAGGGGCCGTCCGCATCGTCGAGAAGCTCGACCAGCTCGACAAGGTGGGCGAGGGCGACATCATCGTGACCCAGATGACCACCCCCGACATGGTCCCCGCGATGAAGCGCGCGGCGGGGATCATCACCGACGAGGGCGGCATGACCAGCCACGCGGCCATCGTCTCCCGGGAACTCGGCGTCCCCGCGGTTGTCGGCACGGGCTCCGCCACCGACGTGCTCCGCGACGACCTCATCGTCACCATCGACGGGGACCGGGGGGCCATCACCGAGGGGCGCCCGGAGACGGTGGAGGAGCGCGAACCCCTCGAGGAGGCACGGCCGAAGGCCCCCGTGAAGCCGATGACGGCGACGGAGGTGAAGGTCAACGTGTCCATCCCGGAGGCCGCGGAACGCGCCGCCGCGACCGGGGCCGACGGTGTGGGCCTGCTCCGGATCGAGCACATGATCCTCGGGACGAACAAGACCCCGGACCGGTACATCGCCGACCACGGGACCCGCGCCTACGTCAACGAGATCGTCGAGGGGGTCCGAACGGTCGCCGACGAGTTCTACCCGCGCCCCGTCCGGGTCCGCTCCCTCGACGCCCCCACCGACGAGTTCAGACAGCTCGAGGGGGGCGAGGACGAGCCGACCGAGCACAACCCGATGCTCGGCTGGCGGGGGATCCGCCGGAGCCTCGACGAGCCGGACGTCTTCGAGCACGAGCTCCAGGCGTTCAAGCGCCTCTACGAGATGGGGTACGACAACGTCGAGATCATGTTCCCCCTGGTGAACGACGCCGACGACGTGGCCCGGGCGAGAGACCTCATGGCTGACGTCGGGATCGACCCGGAGAAGCGAACGTGGGGCGTGATGATCGAGACGCCAGCCAGCGTGATGACGGTCGGCGACATGGCCGCGGAGGGCATCGACTTCGCCTCCTTCGGGACCAACGATCTCACCCAGTACACCCTCGCGGTGGACCGGAACAACGAGAACGTCTCCGACCGGTTCGACGAGTTGCACCCCGGCGTCCTGGGGATGATCAGCGAGACGATCCAGACCTGCCGCGAGCACGGGGTGGATACCAGCATCTGTGGCCAGGCAGGCTCGAAGCCGGAGATGGTCCGCTTCCTGGTCCAGGAGGGCGTCTCCTCCATCTCGGCCAACATCGACGCCGTCCGGGACGTCCAGCACGAGGTCAAGCGTGTCGAGCAGCGGATGATCCTCGAGTCCGTGAGAGAGTAGGTCAGCGGAAACGGCTCGGGTTCTCTGTGGTCTCGGTTGAATTCCACTCCCGGTTCTCTGATTGATTCGGATTCCGTTGCCAGGTTGAATATTATATAGGTTGGCCGCGGCAATCAGGGACCCCGTTTTCGAGGAGAGGATAATCGAGGTCGAAACGGTTCGGACGACGGCCGCATCGAGCCCGAGACGGTTCGGACGACGGCCGCATCGAGCCCGAGACGAATCTGACGACGGGTCGGATCAACTCTGAGAGGCAGCGGACGACGAGTCCGCGCGAACCCGAGACGGAATCGATAAACCGGCCCGGGCGGAACGGGAATCCACATGACCCGGCCCGAGTCGCCGGCCCGCCCGGATCCCCAGTCCTTCGATCGGGTCCTCTCCTCGATGTGTACCCCACCCCATCCGGTCGCCCGCGCAGCGGCCGAACAGTACCTCGCCACGAATCCTGGCGACCCGGAGACCTACCCGGGGATCGCCGAGATCGAATCCGAGACGGTCTCGATGATGGGAGAGGTCGTCGGGCTGGAGGACCCGTCCGGCTACGTCGCCTCGGGCGGGACCGAGGCCAACATCCAGGCGGTCCGGGCGGCGAGGAATCTCGCGGAGACCGAGACGCCAAACGTCGTCGCGCCAGAGAGCGCCCACTTCTCGTTCAACAAGGCCGCCGGCATTCTCGACGTGGACCTCCGGGTCGCCCCCACCGACGATTCCCGGCGGGCAGATCCGGATCGGATGGCCGAGCGCGTGGACGACGATACCGCCCTGGTGGTCGGGGTTGCGGGCTCGACGGAGCACGGCCGTGTGGACCCCATCCCGGCGCTTGCGGATCTGGCATCGGACGCGAATGCCCGGTTCCACGTCGACGCAGCCTTCGGTGGCTTCCTCCTCCCCTTCACCGACCGAGACTGGCACTTCGGCCACGCCGACATCGACACGATGACCATCGACCCACACAAGATGGGGCAGGCGGCCATCCCCGCCGGCGGATTCCTCGCGAGGGAGGCAGAAACGATGGAGGCCCTCGCCGTCGACACCCCCTATCTCGAGTCTGCCTCCCAGGCGACGCTCGGGGGGACGCGGAGCGGGGCAGGCGTGGCGAGCGCCCATGCCGTCTTTCGCGAGCTGTGGCCTGCAGGCTATCAGGACATGTACGAGGAATCAATGGCGAACGCCGAGTGGCTGGCCCAGGAGTTCGAGAGGCGGGGGTTGGATGTCCTGGACCCGACACTCCCGATCGTGACCGCGACACTCCCGGAGGGGCTCTTCGACGCCCTCCGCGACGGCGGATGGCGGATCGCCCGGACGAGTTCGGGGACCCTCCGGATCGTCTGTATGCCCCACGTGACGCGCTCGGTCCTCGAGTCCTTCCTGGCGGACCTCGACGAACACCTGAACACGGGTAAATGTGAGAGTAGCGGTGAGGGAAACGGTAACGGTAAGGGAACCGGAAACGGTAACGGTACCGTTTAGTCACCCTGGGCGCCACTGGAGCCTGTGAGCGCCGCCCTGTCCCTGCAGACCATCGGCATCCATGCCCTCGAGGCCGCCGTCCGGGCAGCCTCCGGCTGGTCGGGGGTCGGCCTCATCTTCGTGTACTCCCTGCTCATCGCGTTCATCCTCCCACTCCCGAGCGAGGTCGTCCTCTGTCCGGTCGGATACGTCTGTGCGGGCAACACACTCGGATTAGCTCCCCTCCCGCCGTCACTACAGGTCGTCCTCGTGATGGTCACGAGTGGACTCGGCAAGGCCATCGGAAGCGTGATTGCGTTGATGATCGGCCACAACGCCTCGCACTCGGGGCCGGTCATTCGCACGCTCGAGCGGCTTGGATTCGATCCGATGGGATGGTCACGGAAGCAGACCGTCCGCCTGGCGAAACGCTGGGGATACCTGGGGATGGCCGTGGGACTCAGCGTGCCGTTCTTCCCCGACACGATGTCGATCTATGCCTTCTCCATCCTCGAGGACGATTACCGGAAGTTCGCCGCCGCCGCTTTCGCAGGGAGCGTCGGTCGGCTCGTCGTCACCATTGCCGCCATCGAGGGGTTCCTGTTCGTGGTGTGAGGGGGTAAGGCGGGTCTACGGCGGGTTTTGACGTTTCGGTTCATGTGGAACGTCGGAACCAGCGAAGGTGGCGAGGGTCTGGAACGTGGAGATACCGTCGAGGGTTCGGTAGCTTCCCCTGGTGAATGACCTTGGCCGGGTGGAGCAGATCACGATGGAAACGGAATCGCTACGAGTTGAAAGCCCTCGGCCGACTGCATGAGACGGAAGAAACGGAACCGCTACGAGTTGGAAAGCCCTCGGCCGGCTCGGCTCCCGCGGCTCGTTGCGGTCCTCACTCCACTCGCTACGCTCGTTCCGTTGCGGTCCTTACGTCGCCGGGGTTCCCCGAGCCGGCCTCGCCCTTTCAATCCGCCAGGGAATCGATATCTCGTCCGGCCGATAGTACTAGGGATGAGGATACAATTCGGGTGGGAATTCGAAAGGGGCCGGGCGCTCGACCGTCCCGGACGACGTAAGGACCGCAGACGACGACCGAGCGAAGCGAGGGAGGAGCCGAGGACCGCAGCGAGCGCGAGGCAACCGAGCGAGGCGAGGGCGCCTCGGAACGAGCGAACGGGGAGCTGGAGACGACCGAAGGGAGTCTCCCAACGGTCGAGCGGTGAACGAAGTGAGCCGTGAGACCGGAGCGACCCGTGAGCTCCCGGACGGTCGAGCGCCCGGGGGCTTTCGGCGGTCTGGTTTCCAACGGATTCGTAATCAGCGGGGGGCTTTCGGCGGTCTGGTTTCCAACGGATTCGTAATCAGCGGAGGGGCTCCGGCAGTCTGGTTTCCAACGGATTCCTAATCTGCAGAGGGGCTTTCGGGCGTCTGCTCATCAAAGACCTCGAATACATCGGCAGGAGAGTGTTCGGCGGTCGAGCTTCCTCTGACACTTTAAAGTGGTGCAGAGAGATCGTCGTCGGGATGGGGAAAGATACCAGATTACGGCCACGAGAACGCAGACGCGCAGTATCCGGACCGATTGACCTCCCTCCGTCGGGAGTCAGCAACTGGTTTGAGGAGGGACGTGGCCGGACGGAACTGGCATGCTATCGCCAGGCACCGTTCGACACACATCCCGTTCCCCTCTCCCATTACAGAGCCACTCCCAG
>JBDGRH010000031.1:0-5751 GCA_042218225.1 Halodesulfurarchaeum sp.
GGACGTCCGCCCCGGGCGTGACGTGAAACAGGGGTTTCTTCTCGATCGGGTCGATCGACGTGGAGACCGCTTCCCCGTGGGTCGTCAGGACGAGGTCTCCACCCCTGTTCACACGCACGTCACAGATCCCGCGTTCTCCCGGCGGGATCACGCAGTTGCGGGGACAGACGCGACACTGGACCGTCCCGCCGTCCCCCCGATCGTAGTGCTCGGTCTCTCTGGGCTCACCCTCGTTCCGGAGCACGGAGTTCGTGGGGGTCATTTGGTACTACTACGAACTCGCGAGCAATAGGCGCTCGGTGCGTTCCCAGCCCCCGGCGAACGGCGACCCGATCGCCCGCGATCAGCAGCGGCGAACTGCTAAAGGCCGAGGCTGTCGAATGGAAGCTATGGGAACCATCTTCGTCGCGTACGGGGAGCCGGGACACCGAAACAGGGTCCTCGAGTTCGCGGTCGAACAGGCGGCGGCGAGCGAACACGAGCTGTTCGTCTATCACATCCAGGAGCACGACGACGAATCTGCCAAGCATACTCGCGAGGAGATAGCGGGAGTGATCGAACGCACGGATCCGACGGTTACCGCCGACGTGCGGATCAACACGCGGAGCGAACCTTCGGATCTGACGAACGTGTCGAAGCGAGCGCTCCTCACCGAGGCGATTCTGGAGTCGGACCGCAATTTCGAATACGTGGTCATGGGGGACGTCGAGCGCGATACGCTGGAGGGACTCGCCCACGCGAGCATGACCGAAGCGGTCCTCGAAACCCACGCGATCCCCGTCCTGTTGGTTCCGGTGTGACTGACTTGGCTGCTCGGTTCTTCGGTCCCGTATATCGCAGAGCCCCGGTCCTCACGTGACGGAGTATTGAATCCCTGAATATAGACGCCCCACCCTTATTCTCCATCATAATAAACTATTGAATATGCGACCGAACGGCGTGTACGACGAACTGGCGGAAATCGCGTATCCAGCGACGACGGAGGAGATCGTCGATCGGTTGGGAGACGTCGAACTCGAACTCCCGAACGGGACCGAGACGATCGAAGCGGTGTTCAACAGGATCGAGTCCGAAACATACGAGAACCCCCGACAGGCCTTCACGACGTTCCTGTCGGCACTCAGCACGAAGGCCATCGGCCGGAAGGCCTACAGCGATCGCGATCCACCAGTGTTCGGCTTGGGCGACGAAGACCCCCGGGCAAGCGATCCGCTGCTCGACGAAGACACGCGCTTCGACGTGGATGGCCCACACTGTGGGATCTGTCGGCACGTCACACGGGTGGGTGACTGGGACGTGATCGCGTACTGCACGCTCCAGGAGGAGGCGGTCGAACCGACGATCGGCGACGTGTGCGCCCACTTCGCGCCGATGGGCTGGTCCTATACCGGCCAATAGGGATGAGAGCCGACCGATAGGGTCGTCCTCGAAATCTGGGAGGGAAACTACAGATACCCCGCGTCCCAGTTTTCGGCCGTGTGGAGGTTTCCGCACTCGGTACACTCGATCCGGCCGGCCGTGTCCATCACGCAGTCGAACGTCCCGCAGTTCGAACAGAACCAGCCGTATCGCCGTTCCCGTTCGCTGGAGCGATACGCGGGATGAAACGGCCCCTTCGAACCCACCACGTGCTCGTCGAACTCGACGACCGGAGCCAGCGCATCGGACGTCCTCGACATCGTGCTGTCACCCCGGTTTCTACACCTCGTAGTGGAGCCTGACGCTCTCGATGCTCCCGCCGTCGTAGTACCGTTCCTCGCCCGCTTCACCGAGGCCACGGACGTAGAAGACACCGGGTTCGGGCTCGTCGAACTCGGTGTTCCCCAGGTGGAGTTCCACCGTCTCGCCCGAGTCCATCACGACGATGACCTCCCCGTGTGCTTCGAGTTTCGATTGCAATACCTCGTACATACGAATTGGTATCCCGTGTCGTGATATAACGTATCACACTAATTCCCAGATACTGATAACGAACGATAGTGATAGACCGAATCCACGAGTTACTCGTCGAGCCCGAGACGTTCGGCTCGGTCGTCGACGAACTCCTGTATCTCGTCGATCAGTTCGCGGCCCTCCTCGGACTCGAAGAGGTGATCGAATCGACCCTGTTTTTCGAGGTACTCCTCGACGGGTTTGCGATCGTCGATCGTGTGGACGTTCTCGATTTCGCCTTCGACCATCTCGAAGAGGGGGTGGATGCCCGTCGCGACGGCCAGCCGGCCGAGTTCGACGGTCTGGTCCGTGTCGGACTCCCACCCGATCGGACAGGGTGAGAGGATCTGGATGTACTTCGGCCCGTCGAATTCCAGCGCTCTCTCTACCTTCTCCGTGAAGTCGATCGGCTCGCTGATGCTCGCCGTCGCGACGTACTCACAGCCGTGATCGCGGGCGATCGCCGGCATGTCCTTCTTGTGACTCCCTTCCCCGAGACTCTCCTCCCCGGCCGGTGAAGTCGTCGTAGCCGCCCCCATCGGTGTCCCGCTACTACGCTGGATGCCGGTGTTCATGTACGCCTCGTTGTCGTAGGCGACGTAGAGGATGTCGTGGCCCCGCTCCATCATGCCACTAGTACTCCGAATGCCGATGTCGAACGTCGCGCCGTCCCCGGCGACGACCACGAAGTCGACGTCGTCGTGGTCCTCGTACTCCTCGTATCCCCGCTCGTCGAAGGCCCGGTAGGCCGCCTCGACGCCGGAGGCGACGCCGGGCGCGTTGGCGAAGACGTCGTGGATCCAGCTCACGCCCCACGCGCTCTCGGGATAGGGACTCGACACGACCTCCATGCAGCCGGTCGCCTGTGCCACGATCGTGTTCTCGCCGGTCGCCTCCGTCAGGTAGCGCATCGCGAGGGCCGGGCCACAGCCGGCACAGGCCCGGTGGCCGGCGTTGAAGAGGTCGTCCTCGTGGCTGATCTCCTTCTTCCTGTCCGCGTCGGGAGTGCTCATGGCGGACTCACCTCCTCGGGAAGGAGGTCTTCCCTGAGTTGTGGCCAGGCTTCCGCCCACTCTGCGGTCATGTCGCTGGGGGCGAAGCCGACGGTCCGTTCGAGTTCGTCGACGATCTCCGCGATCTCCTCACGGGGGACGTCCCGTCCCGCGAGGCCGACGACGTAGCTCCGTACTGACGGGCGATCCCGCGCGTCGTAGAGGGCGGACTTGACCTCCGTAGCCAACGAACTCCCGTGCCCGGGCGAGACCTCCTTCGTGAGGACGCCGACGGTCGAGACGTCCCGAAGGGCGTCCCGCAACTCCTCGTCGGGGAACGGTCGATACACCCGTGGTTTGACGAGTTTCACCGGCGTGTCGAGGTCCCCTATGACCGTTCGGATCGTTCCACAGAGGCTGCCGAGCGCCAGGAGTGCGAGGTCGGCGTCTTCGTCACCGTACGTTTCGACGAGCCCTCCGCGTTCGAGGCCGTACTCGCGTCCGAAGGCGTCCGCGAACGCTTCGGTCGCCTCCCCGATCGCCTCTTTCGCCCGTTCGAGGGCGTCGTGGACGGCGTACCGCGTCTCCGTCCAGTGTTCCGGTCGAGCGTACGCCCCCATGGTCTTCGGGTCGGACGGATCCAGCGTGTAGACCGGATCCCGTGGCGGGAGGTACGCCGTTGCCTCGGCCTCGTCGAACAGGTCGACGGGTTCCTTGACGTGGGTCAGGACGTAGCCGTCCATGTTGACTAGCGCGGGCAGCGAGATGTCGGGGTCCTCCGCGACGCGGTAGGCCATGAGGACGTCGTCGACGGCTTCCTGGACGTCCTCGGCGAATAACTGGATCATCCCGCCGTCCCGCTCGGCGAACGCGTCCGTGTGGTCGTTCCAGATCGAGAGTGGCGCCGACAGACTCCGGTTCGCGACCACCATCACGATCGGCAGGCGCATCCCCGACGCGGTGAACAGGGGTTCGCTCATGAGCTTGAGGCCCTGCGAACTGGTGGCGCTGAAGGTGCGCGCCCCGGCGGCACTGGCTCCGATCAACGACGAGCAAGCGTTGAACTCGCTGTCGACAGTGAGGAACTCTCCATCGAGCTCGCCGTCGGCGGCGTACTGGCTCAGGCGCTCGACGATCCCCGTTTGGGGCGTGATCGGATAGGCCGAGACCACGTCTGGCTGGGCCGCCCTGACCGCGCTCGCGACGGCCCGGTCGCCTTTCCGCATCGACTTGTGTGTGGACATGTCACTCCCCCTCCGGAACCATTTCGATGGCGTCGACCGGACATTCGACCTCGCAGATACCACATCCCTTGCAGTACTCCAGGTCGATCGCGTACTCCCACTCGTCGACTTGCTTGGCGGCGTTGTCCGGACAGAACCGCTCGCAGATGCCACACCCGGTACACCGGTCGTGGTCGATGACCGGCCGGAACTCCCGCCAGGTGCCGGTCTCGGTCGTCAGGCTGGTGTTCGGTTCCGCCACCGCGCCGGTGTTTATCGTGAGGTTTTCGTATGGATCCACGTTTGCCGAGGTGTCACTGCTCATACGGGTGTCACCTCCTCGAAGGCGTCGGTGGACGCGGCGACGTTTTGCTCGCCGGTCTCCCCCGGCCACTTGGCCGTGATGACCGACTCGACGGCCTCGCGGGTCAGCGCCTCGGTCAGTCTTGCGTACGCGCCCAATAATGCCGTGTTCATGATCGGCTGGCCGAGGTGTTCGAGGGCGATGTCGGTCGCGTCCACCGTCTCGACGGCCGCCTCGGTTTCGATGGTCAGAACGTCGGGGTCGTCGGTCGAATTCACCAGGATCGTGCCGTCCTCGTCGAGTCCATCCGTCACCTCGACGAAATCCAGCAGGGTGTCGTCCTGTACGATGACGTGATCCGGTTCAGCCACGTGGCTGCGATCCGTAATTCTCTGCTCGTCGATGCGTGCGAACGCCTGGATCGGTGCCCCTCGCCGCTCGACACCGAACGCCGGGAACGCCTGCGCCCAATAGCCCTCCTCGTGAGCGGCCTCCGCGACTAGGTGTGCGAGGGTTACCGACCCCTGACCGCCACGGCCGTGGATGCGGATCTGTTCCACGAGAATCCCTCTTCTCGGAATAGTCGTCGGGCGCGCAAGCCCTCCATCCCCCGATTTGGAGGGGTTTGAATGGGATACATTTAGGACTCTTCGGGAGGACATTGCCGTTCCAAGGCCAAGGAAATGACAAGGACGGTTTTGCAGTAAATCGACTTTCATTCCGATTAGAGATGTTCAGAACGGATGATAGCCATCCGATTGCTCCGAGAGCGGCGTCACGCTCTCCCCCGGGTATCGGTGTCGGAGCGGGAAGGTCACCGGTTGGTGGCCGACTTCGTACCCGGGGACGATCGCGTCCTCCTCGCGGACGATCCCATCTTCGAGCCCTACCGAGCGGGCCCCAACGCCGAACAATTCAGAGCCTATTCGGGGATCCCAAACCGAGCGTGGCGCTCATCGGGGGCACCACCATGGGCCGGGACTTCACCGGCCGCGTTGCGGTTCCCTCCCACGCTGGGCTGACCGCCGACTGCACCGAACTCGACGTCGACGAGGACGGGCAACTGGTGGCCCGCCGCCCGATCTTCGGCGGTGACGTGCTCGCGACGATCATCTGCCCCCAGCACCGGCCCCAAATGGCGACCGTCCGTCCGGGCCTGTTCGACCCGAGGGAACGCGATCCGGATCGCGAGGGCGAGATCGAAGTCATCCCGGTCGTCCCCGAGGAGGCGGACACCCTGACCGAGGTGCTCGAACGCGAGGTCGGCGAGGTGACCGACATCACGGACGCCGACGTCCTC
>JBDGRH010000191.1:0-5747 GCA_042218225.1 Halodesulfurarchaeum sp.
AGCGCCACGACGTTGGCCACATCCTCGCCGTCGACGGATGGCGGGTCGATAGCCCCCTCGCGTCTGGCGTATCGCTCCGCGAAGTCGTGGACCTCGCGGCCGAACGCCCGTCCGCGTCGGTCGCCCGTGGAGTCCGCGCCGCGTCCCCCGCCCCCAGAGTCGGCACGGTGTCTCCCGCCCCCGCGTCCGCCCCGGCGCCTCCCGCCACCGAATTCCCCCTCGATCTCTCGCTCCGCCCCGAGAGACTCACCCATCCCCGAGGACTCGCCCATCCCCGGGGACTCGCCCATTTCGGGAGACTCGCCCACCCCGCCCTCGAACACCGACTCGTCCATCAGGTCGTGGGCCGAGTACCCGGCGGGCGCGTCGATCTCGGGGATGCGAACCTCGAGGCGGGTCTGCTCGGTTTCGCCGGTCTCGAAGGGGTCGACGGACGGGTCCGCGATCAGGTCGGGGTCGAGGGGGAGGTTCTCGAAGAGCGGACTCGGCTCCTCGCCAGCGGCGAAGAGGAGGTGGTGCTTTGCGCGGGTCATCGCCACGTACAGGAGCCGGCGCTCCTCGTCGTACTGCCCCCGAAGACACGCCGAGAGGACGTCGTACCGCCAGTTGTCGTACAGGTGGGGCTGTCCGTGGGCCTCGGCGTACACCTTCGATTGCCGGAGGCCGATGGGGTCGTCGAACCGGATCCGGTCCCGCGAGCCCCCGGTCGGCGGGAAGCGATAGCGGTTCATGTTGGCGACGATGACGATGGAGTGCTCGAGTCCCTTCGTCGCGTGGATGGTCTGAACCGTCACGGAGTCCTGGCCCGGACTATCGGAGACCGGATAGGTCGCCCCGGCGTCGATGCCGGCCTCCAGGAACCGGATGACGTCCCCGCGGGTCAACCGGGTGTCCGAGACCACCTCGTCGAGGAGCTCGATGACGCCGTCGGCGTAGGCGTCGTCGAATCCATATCGGTCAAGCACCCGCCGGGCGACGCCCACCACAGACTCGAGTTCAGCGAGGGAAGCGCGGAATGCAGCCAGGTCATCGGGGATCCGGTCGTATTCCTCTTGGTCGTATTCGAGAATGTGCTCGACCTCGGGGAGGGTGTACCCCGCACGTTCCAGGACGACCGCCCAGCCCCGGTCGGCCCGGACACCCTCCAGGATACGGAGCCAGGCAAGCACGAGCAGGGCCTGGTCGGTGGTCAACAACTCGACTTCGCCCTCGTAGGCCACCGGGAGGTCGTAGGCGGCGGCCCGCCGCTGGAACTCCCGGCCGAAGTCCCGCGTCCGGGTGAGGACGGTGATGTCGGCGAGGGTCGGCGGCCGGGTCTCGCCGGTTTCCTCGTCCGTCACCGCGTACGCCTCGTTGCCCACGATCTCCCCGATGCGCTCGAAGATGGCCGCGTACTCGTCGGTCGGGCCGGCGAACGCCTCGATGCGGGATTCATCGTGTGCCGTCGCGGACGTCAGACTGGTGATCTCCTCCCGGATGGCAACCCCATCGACCGTCTCGCGGTCCGTCGCCTCGACTGTCAGGGCCACCTCCGAGAAATCGAGGAGATCCTGGGTGGCGCGGTAGTTCCGCTCGAGGGCGATCTCGGTCACGTCGTCGACCGGGAAATCGACCCGGGCGGGACTGTCTCCGGGTGTGCCGTCCCCGTTCAGCTCGGCGGCGAACCGCGACAGGCGCCCCTCGAAGTGCCGGATGTTCTCGACCGCCGCGTACTGGAAGCCATAGATGCTCTGCTTCCAGTCGCCGACGACACAGAGGTTGCCCGCGTCCGCGAGCAGGAGGGCGAGCTTGAACTGGAGCTCGCTCGTGTCCTGGAACTCGTCGATCATCACGTACTCGAAGCCCACCGCCTCCCGGAGGTCGTGGTCCTCCATCAGGAGGACGAACGCGAGCAGCTGGAGGAATCCGAACGTGACGTAGTTCCGGGAGAGCGCGAACTCGAGGTACTCGACGTAGACGTCGTGCACGAACCCCTTGAGGTCCGCCCGGTCCGCGTCGAAGGCGCTGCGAGCCAGCGCGCCGTCGACCTGGGTTCCGTCCCCTGCGCCCCGGAGGTCATTTCTGGAGGGTGCCTCCGGGAGGTAACACGCGTCGCGGCCGTAGCCGCCCAAATCACGCCGGAGGGCGGACTGGATGGGACCACGGGCCCCCTCGCGGGGCTGATTGCGCTCCGCGAACAGCGCCTCGAAGGCCTCCACGTCGCCATCTAGATGGGCCTCCCCGTTCCGATACCACCCCTCCGCCGTCGGGAAGACGCCCTTCGCGGCGAGCTGTTCGATGAGGCCCAAAAGCGAGACGGGATCGGCGAGCACCCGGAGCAGGTGCTCGTGCTCCGGGTGACGGGCCGCGAAGTCCTCGACGAACGTCCGGAAGCGCTGGGTCTCCAGGACCTCGTCGTCCAGGATGGTGGTCGAGGGCGAGAACTGCTCGTCGATCCCCAGAAGCTGGGGCGCATCGAGCCCGTGGCGCCGGAGGAGCTGGTGGGCGATCCCGTGGAACGTGTTGATCGGTGCGTCGCGGAGCGCGGCGGGGGACTCGTCGGTCCGGTCGATGATCCGGTCTTTCATCTCCGCCGCCGCGTTGTTCGTGAAGGTGATGAGGAGGACGTCCTCGGGCTCGACCGGGCGCGAGTCGAGGAGGTGCGCGTATCGGCGCGTGATGGAGAAGGTCTTGCCCGTGCCCGGTCCGGCGTCCACTTTATATATCCCGTCGAGGGACTCGATGAGCTCCCGCTGTCTGGGATTCGGGGTGCGCTCCCCGGTGGAATCGTCCCTTTCCCCGGTGGAATCGTCCGCCTCCCCGGACGGCCCATTGCCCCCTCCCGTCATGGCCCATCACCCGAGAGGAGCAGGTCCCGGTGGTCCACCCGGTCCCAGTTGGGGTCCTCCCCGACCGGGAACCGCGATCCGCGGTAGGCGTTCAGGTCCGCGAGCCGGCGGTCGAGGTACCGCTCGAACCGATCCAGGTCGTCGGCGAAGAGGCGCTCGTCCCGGATGCCGACGAGCTTCCTGAGGGCGGAGCGGGTGCCCTCGGTAACATATGTATAGTCTCCAATTGCCTCGGTCGCTTGCGCCTCGAACGCCTCGGCGAGGGGGCCCTCGAGGATCTCGTCCCGGTCGACGTCGTCCGGGACGTCCCATCTCTCGAAGAACTCCCGGTAGGAATCATATCCAAGCGCCTCGAGCGTCTTCCGGCGATCGTTGGTCTCGCTGACGTCCGCCGTGAGCAGGTCGTAGGCCGTGCGGGTGGCCGCGAAGTCGGCGAAGGGGAGGGGGTGATACGGCACCTCGGTGAGCATGTCCTCGACGGCGGCGTCCCCGGTGACCACGTCGTCGACGGTCTCCAGGACGTGTACCAGCCGGAAGGTGAGCGGCTCCGACGGCACCACCCGCCGGTGGTGGGCCAGGTACAGCGGGACCTGGAAATCCGGGGTGTCACTCGTGGCCACGAGCGCGTCGGCGTCACCGGCATCGTCGCGGTCCAGGTCGCCATCCGCGACGACCCGACGTGCCGACGTCAGGGAACCGGTCTTGTAATCCGCGAGCGTGGTCGGGGAGGCGATGAGGTCGACAACCCCCTTGCCACCCAGCTCGGGATCCTCGAACCACTGCTCCGTGTCGGACCCGTCACCGATCGGCCGGTCGAAGTGCGCGGCGTAGCGGTTCTCCGCCCGGAAGGGGGCGTAGGCGTCGAAGCTGACGCCCTCCGGAGGGGCGCTCTGCAGGTACGTCCACACGTTCCGGAGGCCAGCCCGGAGCCGGGTTCGGACGAGGGGCACCTCCCGGTCCGCGGTGAACGGTCGGAGGGCGTCCACCCCGACCGAGACGAGCTCGTCCCAGGAGGCCCCCTCGACCACGTCCGGGTGGGCGACGGCGAACTCGGCGAAGTCGTGGACCACGGTTCCACGCGTGAAGTAGTCCGTCTCGGGACGGTCGAGCAGTCGGTCGAAGAAGTGATCCCGGGGGCAGTTCGCGAGGGTGGCGAGGGTGGACTGGCTCACTGTCTCGACAGGGGAGGGGGTTGTGTCGGAAACGGTACCCTCTGAAGGGGGCGTGTCGGAAACGGTACCCTCTGAAGGGGGCGTGTCGGACTGCGAGCCGAAGACGTCATCCACCGGGCGGTGCTCGAACCCGGTCGAGCGATCCCACGCCGGCGTGCGACCACCATGGGATTCGTGGGGGAGATCGCGGAACTCCTCGATGTCCGGGAACGCGTCCGCGAGCAGATCGTGGAAGTACAGACAGGGGGTGACGGGCTCGCCCGCAGCCGTGTTCCGCACGAGATAGTAGCGCTCCTGGCCGTTCTGGAGGCGGAGCTGGAACTCCCGGAGGTTCACCGCGTCGGTCGCCGCGGCGTCGATCCACGGCCGGTCCGGGATCGACCGCGTCCAGTCCGTCGAGAGGCCCAGGTAGAACACCGTCGGGCGATCGACGTACACGGAGGACGTGGCCGAGGCGAGGAGGACGCCCTCGTCGTCGCGGTCCACCGGGACGTCGAACGCATCGAGGTAGAACTCGAGGTCGTCGAGGCGCTCCGCGGTCACCCGGTGGCCCGCCAGGCCCAGCCGATCGAGCTCCCGGCGCAGGGGGTCGAGGTCGGCACCGGCGTGCGCTTCGTAGCAGTCGATCGCCTCCCGGAAGGTCGCGCCGTCGAACTCCTCCAGGACGACCTGCAGCGTCCGGACGGACGACGGGACCTCGCTCGAACGTCCGGCGTCTGGTCCAGCCAGCGCTGACAGGCGCTTCCGGTCGTCCGCGACAGGTGGTGGGTCCCCGAGTCGGGAAAGGAGGCCGCGCACGTCCCGAACCCGGACGTCTCCCGACGTGCGGGCCAGCCGGAGCAGCCCCAAAAGCGTCCGGAGGTCGACGTCGTCGGCGAAGCCGGGGCCGCCATAGTATGGGATCCCCGCGGATTCGAGGGCCGACTCGACGAGCGGTCGATACTCGCCGCCCTCGTGGAGGACGATCCCCACCTGCTCGGCCCGCTCAGGGCGATTCGAAGTGTCCGTCGCCTCCGCGATCGCCTCGACGACCGCGTCGACGATCGCCGTCGCGGAATCGTAGAGGTGGAAGGTCGGAACGGGAAACGTATCGTCTTCAAACGGGTCCAGGGTGTCGTAGGTCTCCGGGAGGATCCGTCGGTCGAGGGCGGTGAACTGCTCCTCGCCGACCACGACCACGTCCCGGTCGGGGGAGATGTCGTATTCCGTCACCGCCCGATAGGAGCTCTCGGTCGACTGGACGACCTCCAGCACCGCTCTCGTCGCGGGGTTGTCGAACTCCTCGTACCCCAGGATGCGCTCCGGGGAGCCCGTCTTCTCCCAGGCGTCGAGGACCTGGTCGACGAGGTAGGCGCTCTGCTTCCAGGTGAGCTCGGTCTGGTCGATGACCTCCTGGAAGAGGGGTCGGCGGTCCGACGGGGCGAAATCGCCGGACGCGAGCATCCGGGGCGTGGCGGCGAACCGGCCGAGGCGGGGCGTCTCCACCCGTCGATTGAGGGCCAGGCTGAGCGGGGCGTCCGCGGTGAGCACCAGGTCGTACTCCCGTACCGCCTCGTAGATGTCGGCGATCGAGCGGCGGGTGCGGATCGGCACGCCTCGTCCCTCGCCCGCCACCGGTAAAAGGTGATGGTCGGGCTGCAGCGGTGGGTTTGGTAATTGTGGGACAGTTGTCGCTCGGGTGTCGATTTGGCGTATTGTATATTGGCATTTGCGTGTAGGCGTTCGAAAGCCCCCGGGCGCTCCTAGA
>JBDGRH010000156.1:0-5724 GCA_042218225.1 Halodesulfurarchaeum sp.
ACCCCGAGCGATGCGAGGGGTGAGATGAGGACCGCAGCGAGCCCCCCGACCCGACCCGGCCGAGGGCTTTCAACTGGTGGCGGTCGGGGGTACTGCTTGTATTGCAGACGGCCGAGAACGTTCAACTCGTGGCGGTCGGGATCATCCTCATTGCTGCAGACCGTCGAAGCCGTCCCAATCATGACGACGTCCGGAACACCAACACCAATTCCAGAATCAGAGTAGTTCTAACTCCTTGAGCTCCTCCTCCAGCGCCGCCCGGTCCGACTCGCCCATCCGCCGGAGCGGCTCCCGGAGTGGGCCCGCATCGAAGCCCCGGAGCGAGAGCGCCTCCTTGACGCCGGCCATGTATGGACCTCGCTTGATGGCCGAGCGGACCGCGTAGACACGCTCCTGGAGCTCCCTGGCGTGCTCCCGGTCGCCCTCGTCGTACGCTCGATAGAGGTCCACGACCAGCTCGGGGAACGCGTTGGCCACGGCACTGACGAGTCCCGAACACCCCACGTCCAGGCCGGGGACGAGCAGCGAATCCGACCCGGCGAGGAAGCTCAGGTGGGGATTGGCGGCGATGGCCTGCCCCAGCCACGGGACGTCCTTGCTCGAGTCCTTGACCCCCGCGATGCCATCGATCGCCGCGATCTCTTCGATCGTGTCGAGGGACAGCGAGTTCCCTGTCTTGGAGGGGATGTGGTAGACGTACACGGGACGGTCGATCTCCCCTGCAAGGTTCCGGTAGTGCCGGACGGCGGCCGTGGCATCGAGGGGGTAGTAATACGGCGTCACGACCACGATCCCGTCCGCCCCCAGTCGCTCCGCGGCGTCGGCGCGTTCGACCGTCTCTCGCGTCCCCGGCTGGCCAACGCCGGCGATGACCGGGACGTCCCCACCGACTTCATCGACCACGGCCTCGATCACGCGGTCGCGCTCGTCGCCGGAGAGGAGGGCGAACTCGCCGTTCGTTCCCAGGGGGAAGACCGCGTGCGCCCCGCGATCCACGACGAACCGGGCGTGGGCGGCCGTCTGCTGGGCGTCGAGCGTGCCGTCCGATTCAAATGCGGTGACCGTCGGCGGTACGACGCCATGGAGATCGAGCGGGTCGGCGTCGCCCGGGGCCGGTGCCTGGGTCATGGCTCCTGGTACCGGGGAGCGGCCATTAAAAATGCGCGTCTCACTCGCGCGTGGGGGAACCTGCGATTTCGACCGATCACTGGATCTCGGGCGGGACGCGGTCGGGCTGGCCCCGGCGGATGAAGACCGCCACGTCGAGCATCCGGTTCGCGAAGCCGAACTCGTTGTCGTACCAGGTGAGGACCTTGGCGAGCGCACCATCGCCGACGGTCTGGGTCGACTGCAGGTCGACGTACGAGGAGAAGGGCAGCCCGACGACGTCGCTGGAGACGATCTCGTCGTCGGTGTATCCGAGGACCCCGGCGAGTTCGTCCTCGGCGGCGCGCCGGAGGGCCTCGTTTATCTCCGCCGCGTCGGGGTCACCCTGGAGGTCAACCGTGAGGTCGGTGATGGAGCCGTTCGGGACCGGGACACGCATGGCTCGACCGTCGAGTCGTCCCTCCAGCTCCGGGAGGATCTCGACGGTGGCGCTCGCCGCGCCGGTGGACGTCGGGACGATGTTGGCCGCGGCGGCGCGTCCCCGGCGCGTCTTCGCCTTCGGCCCGTCCACGAGGTTCTGCGAGCCGGTGTAGGCGTGGACGGTGGTCAAGATCCCGGCGTCGATCCCGAAGCGGTCGTGAAGGACCTTCGCCACGGGCGCGATGCTGTTCGTCGTGCAGGAGGCGTTCGACACCACGTCCTCCCCGTCGTACTCCTCGTGATTGACCCCGTAGACGAGCTGCGGGACCGGGTCGTCCCCCTTGGGCGGGGCGGAGATGAGGACCTTCTCGGCCCCCGCATCCAGGTGTCCGGCGGCCTCCTCGCGGGTCCGGAACAGCCCGGTCGCCTCGAAGGCCACGTCCACGTCGAGTTCGTCCCACGGGAGCGCGGCGGGCTCCTCCTCGTCGAACAGCTCCACCCGCGTTCCCCTGGCGGACAGGATGTCCCCCTCGAGGGAGACGTCCTCGAGCGTTCCCATGACCGTGTCGTACTGGGCCAGATACGCCATGTCCTCCCGGTCCATCACGTCGTTGATGCCCACCACCTCGACCCGTGGATCGTCGAGGGCGGCCCGGAAGACGCTGCGACCGATGCGGCCGAACCCGTTGATGCCCACGCGGACGGGCCGTCCCCCGTCGGGGCGGGCGGCGGTCGGGGCTCCGTACTTCTCACTCATAGTTGAGTAAATTTCGGGCGCAGCACTATTAATATTGTCGTGGGGGAACCTGGGTCCGCGCGGCCCGGTCGGTCGCGATTCCGTCCGATCGGGGTTGGTATCCACCGGAACCGTCGACCCCGGCAGACTCCAGGGGATTCCACCCCTCCGCCTGGGCGACTCCTCCACACACGCGTTTCTCGAAGATTTAACTACAGTTCGGACCACTTCGATCGCATGAAGCGTCCCGATACCCGCACATCCGATTACCGGGCATCTCTTCACACCCACATCCTTCGATCTCGGGATCGCCAGGGACAACGCCGACCGATTCGGGAAGTGAGGGGTCCCGAATGACCGACTCCGCGCCCACGCTCGTGACTTTCGGGGAGACCATGCTCCGCCTGGGCGCCCCCGAGGGCGAGCGCCTCGAGACGGCCGAGCACCTGGACGTGCGAATCGGCGGGGCGGAGAGCAACGTCGCGGTCGCCGCCCAGCGCCTGGGTCTCGACGCTGTCTGGTGCTCCCGGCTTCCGGATTCCCCCCTGGGGCGCCGGGTCATCAACCCGCTTCGGGGCGCCGGTGTCACCGTCGAGATCGACTGGGACGACGAAGCCAGACAGGGGACGTACTTCATCGAGCAGGGGGGTGCCCCCCGTGGGACCGCGGTGATCTACGACCGGGCCGACGCGGCCGTCACGACCACGACGCCCGACGATCTCCCGATGGCCACCATCCGGGACGCAGACGCCTTCTTCACGACGGGGATCACGCCGGCGCTCTCCGATACCCTCCAGGAGACGACCAGGACCGTCCTGGAGGAGGCCGCTGGCTCGGGGACGATGACCGCCTTCGACGTCAACTACCGCTCGAAGCTCTGGGACCCGGAGCGGGCCGCGGGCGTCCTCCGGGAGCTCTTCCCGTTCCTGGACGTGTTGACCGTGGCCGAGCGCGACGCGGCGATGGTCCTCGGCCGGGATGGGTCCCCGGAACAGGTGGCAGCAGACCTCCGCACGGCGTACGACCTCGAGATCGCGATCGTGACCGCCGGCGAGGCCGGGGCCGTCGCTGCAGGGCCGACTGGCGTCCAGGAGGAGGGCGCGATTCCAGCGGATACCCTCGATCCGATCGGGACCGGCGACGCGTTCCTCGGCGGCCTCCTGGCCTGGTATTTACAGGGCGCCGACCTCTCGGAGTCCCTCTCCGCCGGGGCCGCGACCGCCTCCCTCAAGCGGACGCTCAAGGGCGATCACGCGTTGCTCTCCCGGGACGAGGTCGAGCGCGTGATGGAGCGGGGTGGCCGGGAGATCGACCGGTGACGTGTCGGGTAACGGGGTGGGAGGGGGGTGAAAGTGGGCGAACCTGGAGGAGCGACACCGACGGAACCCCGCCGGAGGGGATGACGCTCACGCCCGCGAGATCTCGATCTCGGTGGCCTCGATGTCCTCGTAGGTAGCCATCTGACCTCCCACCGACACCTCGCCGTCGTCCGTCTCGACCAGGAGGTAGGCGGTGACGCGGTTGGGGTCGGCCTCGACGCCCGTCACCCGCCCCTCGAACTCTCGATACTCGCCGGTCTGGACGTCGCGCCCCTCGACCCTGGCGTCGAACTCCCCGGAGAGCCGGCGGAGGTCGTTGACCGCGCGCCGGATGGTGGCATACCGCCTGGGGAAGGGGAGCGTGTTCTCGTTCTCGAAGACCGTCTCGGCGGTGGCCCAGATGACCGTGTCGAGGAACCCGGTGGCGAGGAAGCCCAGCCGGGAGCGATTGAAGATGACGCCGTAGAGGTCCTCGTCGTTCGCGCTCCCGGTGACCGCCTCGTGGGTGGTGTAGAGGGAGAAGGAGCCGTCCGCGGAGACGATGGTGGGCGTGCTCATCCCCTCCCGCCGGCGGACGGAGTGCGCGACGTTGCTGTAATCGAAGGAGCTGGCCGAGGGGACCTCCGCGGCGGGGGAGAGCACCAGGTCGATCCGCACCCCGGCGTCGTAGAGGTCCGAGAGTTGCTCGGAGACGGACTCGAAGACCGACACCGGGAGGGAGGCGATGAGCTCGTACTCGGCGGTGTTGATGACGTTGTAGAGATACCGGAGGATGGTCGAGCGCGACTGGACGAGCGTGGAGGCCTGCACGCCCCGGTTGGGCTCCTGGTAGATGGCCTCGAGCTCCGTGAGGAGGGTGTCCAGCTGGGACTGGATCTCGCTGAAGGCCTTCTCGGGCTCGATGGCCAGCACGCGCATCGGCCGTGACTCCTGCATGTCGACCAGCCCGCGGTCGTGGAGCGCGCGGACGGTGTCGTAGACGCGGGGCTGGGGAACGCTCGTGCGCTCTGCGATCTGCGTGGCGGTGAGCTCGCCGTGCTGGAGGACGGTGATGTAGGTCTCGATCTCGTACTCGGTCAGGTCGATGTCCTCCGAGAGCGCGGCGAGCAGCCCGCTCGGGTCACCATTGTCCATCGACATCACCCTTCGTCCACCCTGAGGACCTCGACCAATGAATACACCGGTACCCCGTCGATCTCCTCGATGCCCTGCTTGTCCGCGAGGACGACAGCAGCCAGTGGGTTCCCGCCCTCCTCGCTCACCGCCTCGATCGTCTCGCGCATCGTCGTGCCCGAGGTGATCGTGTCGTCGACCACGTAGCAATCGCGCTCCCGGATGTCGGCGAAGTTGTGCGAGAAGGACCCTCCGAGCTTGCCGACGTCGCCCTCCTCCCACTGATGCTTCGCGGGCGTGTAGGTCCCGATGTCGGTCTCGAGCTGGCGGGCGATGAACGTGGCCAGGGGGACCCCGGCCTGTGCGATACCGATGGTCAGGTCCACGTCCTCCCCGTGCTTGTCGAGGAGGTCCGCCATCGCGGCGGCGACGTGCCAGAGGCGTGCCCCGTCCCTGCCGACCGCGCTCCAGTCCACGTGGATGTCCTGGAGCTCCGTGGGCGCAGCCCCCCGCTCCGTGGCGACCTCGCTGGACTCGACGAGCCAGCTCGCGGTCTCCCGGGAGACGTTCAGCTCGTCGGCCACCTCCCCCTTCGTCATCCCGGTGGCCGCGAGCTCGCCGGCTGTCTCGATCAGATCGTCGACGTTCTTCATATGCAACCGAAATTGCCCCCGCCCGGTCTTGGATTTTTCGTCACCTTCGACCCGGTGGGCTGCTGGGTTCAGGGACGGATTTCGATATTGACGGATGGTGGGAGGTCAGTGTGGGGACACACCAGTCGTATTGTACACTGTCCCGTTGCCGTGGATCGTCGAAAGCCCCTCTGCAATATTCAAGGTCGTGGAAAACGAGACCGCCGAAAGTCCCTCTGCAATATACAATGCCGTGGAAAACAAGACGCCCGAAAGCCCCCGGGCGCTCCGGTGGCGCGGCTCGCGGGTCGCTCCGGTCTCACGGGTCGCTACGCTCCCCGTTCGACCGTTCGGAGACTCCCTCCGGTCGTCTCCAGCTCCCCGCTCGCTCGTTCGG
>JBDGRH010000154.1:0-5695 GCA_042218225.1 Halodesulfurarchaeum sp.
CCCTCGCTCCGCTCGGTTGCCGCCAGCTCGCTGCGGTCCTCACCTCACCCCTCGCTCCGCTCGGGGTTCGGTTGCGGTCCTTGCGTCGCCGGGCTTCCCGGAGCGCCCGGCCCCTTTCGGATTCCCACCCGAATCGGCTTTGTCACCAAGAGAAATATCGGCCGGTGAAGCTGCCGACTCCCTGGCGGATCGAAAGGGCGAGGCCGGCTCGGGGAAGGCGGGCGACGTAAGGACCGCAGCGAACGTAGTGAGCGAGGACCGCAGCGAGCCCCCCGACCCGAGCCGGCCGAGGGCTTTCAACTCGTGGCTGTCGGGGGTTTTCTCCTTACTGCAGACGGCCGAGGGCTTTCAACTTGTGGCGGCCCAGGTTATTCCCAAGATTGCAGACGGCCGAGGGCGTTCAACTCGTGGCGGTTCCGTTTCCCAGCGTTCACTGCTACAGTCGACCGAAATCTTCCACCTCGTACCGGAACAGATGCCGCTGGAAACCCCACCCACCCCAGCAATCTAGCCTCCACACACTCACCACCAGCACCCAGATCCCCTATCCCTCCGGCTCGGCAACCTTCACGACCTGCTTCCCGATGTTCTCCCCCTCGAAGAGCCCGAGGAAGGCCTCCGGGGCGCGCTCGATACCCTCCGTGACCGTCTCGCGGTAGGTGAGCGCTCCCTCCTGGTACCACTGCCCCAGTCGCTCCGTCGCCTCCTCGAACCGGGGCGAGAAATCGCGGACGAGGAACCCCTGGACGGTGGCCCGCGAGGAGATCAAGGCAGGGAGCTTCCGAGGTCCGTGGGGGACCTCTTCCGCATTGTACAAGGCGATCTGCCCACAGACCGCCACCCGGGCATCGGTGGCCAGCCGGGTGAACACGGCGTCCGTGATGGGCCCGCCCACGTTGTCGAAGTAGACGTCGACACCGCCGGGCGCGACCCGGTCGAGTGCCTCGCGGTAGTCGTCGGTCGTCTCGTAGTTGATGCCGGCGTCGAACCCGAGTTCGTCCTCGAGGAACGCGACCTTCTCGTCCGTGCCGGCGAACCCGACGACGCTCCCACCCGCCATATCGGCCAATTGACCCGCAACCGACCCGACGGCTCCGGCCGCGCCGGAAACCACGACGGTATCGCCGGGGTCGGGATCGGCCACGTCCAGCATGCCGAAGTAGGCGGTCCGCCCGGGCATCCCCAGGACCCCGAGATGGGCGGACAGCGGCTCGATGCGCGGATCGACGCCGAACAGGTCCGTCCCCTCGGTTACCGCGTACTCCGCCCACTCGAGCTCACCCGTGACGAGGTCTCCCTCGCTCCACCGGTCCGTCCGCGACTCGACGACCTGTCCCACCACCGCCCCGCGGAGCGGGTCGCCCACCTCCCAGGGGTCCGCGTACGACCGCCCGGGGGCCATCCGATCGCGCATGTAGGGATCGACCGAGAGATAGAGTGTCCGGACAAGCACCTCGCCCGGGTCGGGCTCCGGACCCGGTTCCTCGACGAGTTCGAACGTGTCGCGGTCGGGCCGCCCCTCGGGACGCTTCGCCAGGAGATATCGACGGGTGGTCGGCATGGATGAGGACCCGGGGGCAGCCCAATTAAGCGTAGTGGTGGCGGTCGGCGAGGGGGTGGAAACGGGGAGGTCAGGAAGAGGAGAGATCAGGAAGGGAGAGAGGGAGGAAAGGGAGAGGGAGGGGTGATGAGGGCTGAATAGGAAGCAAACAGGGAGGGTGCCAATCTGGCGAGCCCAGTTCCGGCGGCCCATATAGCGGCGGCTGAACATATCGCTGGCCCCGATTGGACAAAAATAACCGTACTATTATATAGTTTCGAGTACGATATTGCGATATGCCGCGAATCGACGATGTCTCCCTCGCGGAGCTCCGGGAAGCCCTCGACGAATTCGACGACCGCCGACCGATGCTCCGGCTCGTCGCGGCGGTCCTCTACAAGCAAGGGCCGTCTGTACCGGAGATCGCGGCCTGGTTGGACGTCCGCGAGGCCACCGTATACGACTGGTTTGACCGTTTGGAGGGCGCCGAGGACCTGGACGCAGCCGTCCGCGACTCGCCCCGGCCGGGCCGTCCGGCCAAGCTCGATCCGGAGATGAGAGCGGCCGCGCTGTCCGATTTGGCCGGCTCACCCCGAGACGTGGGGGTCGAGGCAGCTGAGTGGACGCCCGAACTCGCTCGTCAACACCTCGAGGAGAGGTACGGCGTGTCGTACTCGAGGAGACACGCCAGCCGGCTGCTTGCCGATGCGAGCGAGTTCTGAATGGCTTCGGACGAGTGGGAGGGAAAACGGACTGACCCCCCGGTACGGGAACCGCTATTGTGGGAACAGGAGTGGGCTGTCGAATCAGCTGCAATCCGGATCGGACGACCTGCTCCCGGCCTCCGTCCATCCCCCCGTCTGTTTGACGGCCGAGAACGGACGGACGCGACGGTCGAGGATCGTCGGTCGGGTGATATAATATAATACATAAATTATCACCTATACTTTATACGATTACTATTGTCCACTTTCACAGCGTTCCCGCTTTCGAGACCACCTTTGGCCCAGCAATCCTCACCTCCGACCACCACCAGCGGCCTATCTCACCGGGCGATACCCTTTCGAGGGACCCGTCCGTTCATCGAGGCGATGGCCACCCGCCGACTGCTGATCACGGCAGGCCTCCTCTCGGTCCTTCTCGTGACGGCCAGCCTGTTGTTCGGCGGGGCGGAGGTTGGCGTCGAACCGGATGGGTCCGGAGGGACCCCCACGGAGTTCACTGGGTCCCCGACAACCGCAGACCATACAAAGGGGCCGACTGGAACAGACCACCCTCCCACCCAGACCACGCCACGATCGACCGCTTCACCCACTGAATATCCTGGCACCGTCCGTGTCCTTGCACCGAACGGCAGCGTCAAGGCCACCGTCCACGTCCGCATCGCCGACGAGCCAGCCGAGCAGTACACCGGGCTCAGCGAGACCGAATCGATGCCTTCCGACGCAGGCATGCTATTCGTGTTCGACCGGGAGGCCACCCGGACGTTCGTGATGCGGGAGATGGACTTTCCCCTGGACATGCTCTTCATCGGTGCCGACGGTCGCATCACTCGAATCTACCACGCCCCGGTCGAGAACGATTCCGACCTCACCCGGTACAGCGGGCCGGCGAAGTGGGTTCTGGAGGTGAACATGGGGTGGGCGTCGGCCCATAACGTCTCGACGGGGGATCGGGTCGATATCCAAACCTAACCTGGCCTGACCTGACCTGACCTGGCATGACCTGACCTGGCTTGGCTTGACCTGGCCTGACCTGACCTGGCTTGGCTTGACCTGGCCTGGTTTGACCTGACCTGGCCTGACCGGAATTGACCGGAATTTGCGGGGGCGGCATGATGCGGAAGCCTCGCACACCGAACCAAGCCTTTTGAAGGGACCGACCCCGAGCTAAGGACATGTCCCCGCTGCCGGACGACGATGACCCCTTCGAGGCGCAGCGAGAGCGCGCCGAGAACCCGATGCGACGGCTCTTCCTCCAGTACGGACGCAACCACGCCCACTACTTCGTCGTCGGGGTCCTGGGCAGCGTCGTCGCGCGGCTGCTCGATCTCCTCCCGCCCGTCCTCCTGGGCATCGCCATCGACGCCGTGTTCCGCGACGACGTGGCCTTCGGGGCCCGCTTCCCGATGACCCTCCTGCCCGACGCGTGGATCCCGCCGACGGAGGCCGGGCAGTTCTGGTTCACCGTCACGGTGATCGCGGTCGGGTTCTTCGGCGGGGCGACCTTCCACTGGACCCGGAACTGGGGGTGGAACTCCTTCGCCCAGCAGATCCAACACGACATCCGGACGGACACCTACGACGACATGCAGCGGCTCAACATGCGCTTTTTCGCCGACAAGCAGACCGGCGAGATGATGTCCATCCTCTCGAACGACGTCAACCGGCTCGAGCGGTTCCTCAACGAGGGGATGAACGCCGCCTTCCGGCTCTCCATCATGGTGCTCGGGATCGCGGTGGTCCTCTTCGCCACCAACTGGCAACTGGCCATCGTGGCGCTCGTGCCGGTCCCGTTGATCGCCCTGTTCACGTACCTCTTCGTCCGGGCCATCCAGCCCAAGTATGCCGAGGTCCGCTCCTCCGTGGGGCGGCTCAACTCCCGCCTGGAGAACAACCTCGGTGGCATCTCGGTCATCAAAAGCGCAAACACCGAGGATTACGAGTCCGACCGCGTGGAGGACGTCTCCGGCGATTATTTCGACGCCAACTGGGACGCAATCCAGACTCGAATCAAGTTCTTCCCCGGACTGCGGGTCCTCGCGGGGATCGGGTTCGTCCTGACGTTCACAGTGGGCGGGTTCTGGGTCTTCACCGGAGCGCCACCAGGTCCGTTCACCGGGACGCTGCAGGCGGGGGCATTCGTCACCTTCATCCTCCTCACCCAGCGGTTCATCTGGCCGATGGCGCAGTTCGGCCAGATCATCAACATGTACCAGCGGGCGAAGGCCTCCGCCGAGCGCATCTTCGGCCTCATGGACCAGCCCAGCCGCATCAAGGAGGACCCGGGCGCGGACGAGCTGGTCGTCGACGAGGGGCAGGTCACCTTCGACGAGGTGACCTTCGGCTATGACGACGAGACCGTGGTCGAGGACCTGTCCTTCACCGCCGAGGGGGGCGAGACACTCGCGCTGGTGGGCCCGACCGGCGCGGGGAAGTCCACGGCCCTGAAACTCCTCCTCCGGATGTACGACGTCGACGATGGCGCGATCGAGATCGACGGCCAGGACATCCGGTCGGTGACCCTCGAGAGCCTCCGCCAGCACATCGGCTACGTCAGCCAGAACACCTTCCTCTTCTACGGGACCGTGAAGGAGAACATCGCCTACGGGACCGAGGAGAAGTCCCAGGAGGAGATCGTCGCCGCGGCGAAGGCGGCCGAGGCCCACCAGTTCATCGAGAACCTCCCCGACGGGTACGACACCATGGTCGGGGAGCGAGGCGTGAAGCTCTCCGGCGGGCAGCGCCAGCGCATCGACATCGCGCGAGCGGTCCTCGCCGACCCCGAGATCCTCGTCCTGGACGAGGCAACCTCCGACGTGGACACGGAGACGGAGATGCTCATCCAGCGCAGCCTCGACCGGCTCACCACGGACCGGACCACGTTCGCCGTCGCGCACCGCCTCTCCACCATCAAGGACGCCGACACGATCGTCGTGTTGGACGAGGGCCGGGTCGTCGAGCGGGGAACGCACTCCGAGCTGCTCGAGGAAGACGGGCTGTACGCCGGGCTCTGGGGCGTGCAGGCCGGCGAGATCGAGGAGCTCCCGGACGACTTCGTCGAGCGCGCCGCCCGGCGGTCCGCGAAGGCGGAGACGCCCGAAGCGGACGATTAGTGGCAGGGGACTCCTCCGGGTCCGATTCCAAGAGTTCGGGGTGGACCGTCCCTAGGCGAAGGAGACCGTCAGGACGAAGGCTCCCAGCCCGAGGAGCGTCTGGGGCTCGACCAATGCAAGGCTCGCCACGAGGATGACGACGGCGGTGGCCGCGTAGCCGGCAACGGTCGCGGTGGTGTGTCCAGGGGCCGATTCGTACGGATGGGCGGGAACGGCCGATACTGGGGCGCGCATGGTGACTAGTGGGAGGGGACGGTCCCACTTAATTATAATCTGAATGATATTTCTGTAATAGCCAGGACAGAAGCGGATTACTGTTG
>JBDGRH010000003.1:0-5591 GCA_042218225.1 Halodesulfurarchaeum sp.
GCTCGTCGGACTCGGGTGGCTCTTGGTCTCGCCACGACTCGCTGGCTCCCTGGGCCGGCTTGCTCCGCCGATCCTCTTCAGTGCCACCGCCGACGTGGCGGTATTCAGAGACGCAGTGATCATGGCCGAATTGCACCCGAGCCTCCTGGCCAGACCGGTCGCCGTGGTGCTGTTCCTCGGAGGCATTCTCCTGGCCGAACGGATCCGGGCGCGTTATGGGATCCGGACCGGGCTCATGGCCATGGCCCTCCTGTCCATCTATGCCCTGACCAACGCCTGGCTCCTGGTCCTTTATGGGCTCCTCATCTTCCTCGCCTATGGAGTGCTCGAACTCGTCCACCGTCTCACGTTGCTGTACGGACGGGTACTGATCTCCGTCGCGACCACGGCATCGCTGGTCGCCGTCGTTCCGGTCACGCTCCACTTGCCCATCACCCGAGGGCTGTCGGCGTACTTCGTCGCCATCCTCGCCGGGGTGAACGCCTACAACTGGCACGTCACGGCTCCGTCGAAGCGGACGCTCTTCGTCCCCCTTCAAGTGGGGGCATTTCTCATCCTCCTCGTGACGACCCAGGTCGTGGGTCTCCTCCGCCCCGACCTCATCCCGCTCGTGTTCGACCTTCCCGTGACCCTCCTCTGGTTCGTCGGATCACTGGCCTGCTTCGGGTTCGTCGAGTACCGGAGCACAGACCTCCCCGACGAGGAGGCGGTGTTCGAGGCGTCCATCCTCTCTGGGGGTGGTGAGGCGTGATCGACCAGGGACACTTCGAGGTCGCGGGCACGGGCGACGGGTGGGTGTGGGAGCTTTACGACGGTGACCTGCCCATCGCCGTCGGGCCGCGGAAATTCGAGACCGCCGGAGACGCCCGTGACGCGATCGACACCGTCCGGGAGGCCATCACCGATGTTTCCGGTTTCGAGAGGGCAGCGATCGTGGGAAAAGCGGCGGTGGAGACCGAGAAGAGCGGCCCGAGCATCGTGATCCGGGGCACCGAGACGAACGATATCTTCGAATGGTCTCTCATGGCGGACGGCACCGTGATCGCGGTCCCGAGTTACACGTACACGAGCAGCGAGAACGCCGCGGAGGCTGCAGGGCGATTCCGCGACCTTGCGGCTGGTTCGGTCCCCGTCTATCTCACCGGGGCGGTCGACGAAACGGTCGACCGGGGGCCGTTCTCGGTCGGGCGCGGTCGGCTCCGGGACCGGTTCCAGTCACTGATCACCAGGGGCGCCCGTCACCGGCGATTCATCGAGGACATCGACACCCGCATCGTCGTCTCCGGGATCCGGGGGAAGTCCTCCACCGTCCGCCGGCTCGACGACATCTTCAATCGCCGGGGATACGACGTCCTCACGAAGCTCACCGGCAACTACCCGACGCTCATCCACAATGGGGACGTCATCCCCATCGAACGGCCGGGCCCGTACACCACACTCTACGAGAACATCACCGTCCTCCGGGAGTTCATCCCCGTCCTGGACTCGTATACACCAGACGACGTGGCCATCTTCGAGAACCAGGGAATCACCGAGTACACCACTCGGCTGTTCAACCAGCGGTTCGTCAAGCCCAACGTGGTCGTCCTCGCGAACATCCGCCAGGACCACCAGGACACCCTCGGAAAGACCCGTCGCGAGATCGCCCGGGCGTTCGCCCGGACCATCCCCGAGGGAACCGACGTGGTCAGCGGGGAGCTCCACCCCCTCCTTCACGAGTACATGGCCACCGAGATCGAGAAGGCCGGCGCCACCCTCACGCAGGTGTCGATCCCGGAGGAACACCGCGGGCGGATCGGCGCGGAGACGGTGTATGCGGTCAACGACGTACTCAGAGTGCTGGACATGCAGCCCGTCCCCGAGGAGCAACTGGCGGAGTATCTCGACGCGATCCAGCCCAGATGGACACGGGTCCCCGGGGGCCGGGTGTTCAACGGGGCGGAGATCAACGATATCGAGAGCACCGAGGCCATCCGCCGCGCCCTGGCCGGGGAGAACTACATCCTTCCCTTCGTCTACCTCCGGGCGGACCGACGGAGCCGGACCGCCTCGTTCGCGAAGTACCTGAATACGCTTGCAGATCGGGACCTCATCCACGAGGCTCGCGCCGGTGGCGCATTCACCGACGTGTTCGCCGCGAACGTGGACGTGCCCGTCACGACGCACAGTCGGGACGAGGACGCCGGGGTGGTCCTCGACGAGATGCTCGCCGGCGATCATCCCGTGATGTTGATGGGGAACACGGTGGACGACTTCATGCGGGACATGGAGCGGGAGATCGCCGAGCGCGCCCAGCAGGTGGCGATCAGCGAAGCCGATTGAAGAGACGGATATCCGACTCCACGGGTGGGCCACCAACATCGCGTACGGAGAGTGCCCTTCGCTCGTTGGTGGTCGGTTCGACCCCCCATCCTCCAGATCCGTACACAAAAGTCCAACAAGTGACGATAGTGACCCGTCGAACCCGGTCCATCGCCGGGGTGCCGGCCGGGGCGTTTGGCGAACTTTTATAACCTCGCTTCCGTTAGAAGAGTGATACTGAACACCATACCGACAATGGTTGCACACGGGTCTTCAACCTTCACCGACGCGCTCTCCACCCTCAAGGCCGAGGGGAGCGCACTGCTCGTCGTCGGCACCGTGCCCCAGGAGAAGTTCGGGGCGGTGACGACCCACCTCCTCGGCGACCAGGAAGGAGGACCACGTCGCCGTCTCTTCGTGACGACGAACGATCGCCTCGACGAGATCCGGGCGCGACTCCCGGAGCCACCGGGCCTTCCCCTCCGCCAGAGCACCAGGGTCATCACCATCACGGAGCGGGAGCGCAGTGCCGCGGCACCGCCCATCGCGGACTCCGCCGAGCTCCCCACCGAGCAGGTCTCCAAGGGTGAACTGTCCGCGCTCTCCGAGCGCATCCTCCAGACCATCGACGAGTTCGAACGCCTGGCCGGATCGCTCGAGCCCGCGGAACTCCGGGTCAGCGTGGATTCCCTGACCCCCATCCTGGATGCCCACGACGAGGAGGACGTCTTCCGGATGGTCCATCTTCTGAACCACCTCGTCAGGAAGAAATCGGGGATGATCCACTACCATCTCCCCGTCGAGCGCGAGAGCGCCACCGTCCGGATGTTCGCCCCACTCTTCGATGCGGTGGTGGAGCTCCGGATGCAGGACGGGGCGCTCCAGCAGCGATGGCACCTGCAGGACTCGGACATCTCCTCGGAGTGGTTACCAGTCACATGACCGGGGCGATCGTCCGCACGGTGCCGGGTCAGGCCAAGCGGACACGCAGCACTAGTTAATACGATGTCAGGACGCGAACTCGACGTCGAGGCGGATGTGCCGGTCGGCACGCAGGTCTCCTTCACTGAAACGGCCGACGGGCACGGCCTCCGGATCGTCGACCCCATCGACCGGCACCAGTTCGAGCTCTACACGGACTCGCCCGTCGACCGGGCGGAAGCCCCCACCTCACAGTTCCTCGCCCCCGTGGACGTGGCGACGCGCATCGACCCGGACACGATCACGTACCCCATCGTCGTGGCCGTCTACGTGCGCGACGCCGACGGAACCCTCCTCACGGAGACCGAACACTCCATCCAGGAGTCGTTCCCGCCCGATACCTACTTCGTCGAGCTCGCGGCCCCGATGAAGGTGTACCTCCGCATCGACGGCCCCTTCTCGATCTCGACGGACAGACACCGGACGACCCTCGATCTGGCGGACGCCCAGGGGGTCACGGTCGGGGCCAGGTCACATCACGAGCATCCGGCCGGGACCATCCAGACCACCCCGGCGATAGACGACCTCCTGACGACCGTCTCCACGCTCGGGTCCGCGCTCAAGACCACCACCCCGGAGCGGTCCTATCCCACGCTCCGGGGGCATCCACCGCTGATCGAGCTCGGGAGCACGCTGGACATCCCGGACGGACTGGAGCAACCGGATACGGGCGTCACGATCGAGGTGCCCCCCGAGCGTCGGCTGATCTACGAGGTATCACCGCTCGCGTTCTATCTGGGCGCAACCGTTCGCCGGGGTTCGGAACCGCGGATCGTGACCGACCAGGGGTGGATCCACCACCTGGACGGTCCTCAGGGGTTCCAGACCGAGGTGGCCCGGACCCTGAAGCAGGTCTTCTTCCTGGATTGCCTCACGCGGACCGAGGGTTACTACCAGGTCGACCTCCACGAGCGCGAGGCGGTCGAACCCAAGGTCGATCTGGACTTCCCGGCGCTCTACGAGGAGCCACTCGCCGTCCAGCTCCAGCGTTATCTATCGGTCCCCTTCGAAACCATCCGAGAGAACCTTCCCGACTGGAAGCTCACCACGCACGTTTCGCCCTCCCCGGAAAGCGTCGAGCTGCTCCCGTTCGCGCTGAACGAGCTCGCGATCGTCAGGACCCAGCCCAAGCAGACCGCGGAGACGTCGGTCGACCAGCTGGAGGCAGTCAAAGGGTTCACCCGTGACGATGAGACCACCCGGAGTGCTTCCGCCGGGGTCGGGGGTGACCTCGACACCGTGGTTCAGCCGGAGACGACCGATTCGCTCGGGGAGACCTGGGTCGGCGATGGTGCACCCATCGGGGCCACGAAGGCCTCCATCGAGGCGCACCTCAACCGGCTCGACCGGGAGCCCACCGATGGTGACATCTCCATCGCGGTGGTCCGTAACGACCCGGAGATGGTCGAAGAGGAGGCGGTGGTGGATGAGGTGTATGGCTCCCGTGACAACCTCCCGTTCGACGTCTCCCTCCACTACGACCTGACAACGAGGGCGCTCCGCCAGCTCCTCCAGTCCGATCGGGATTTCCTCCATTACATCGGGCACGTGGACGAGGACGGCATCCGATGCGCCGACGGGCGCCTCGACGTTCGGGACCTCGAGAGCGTGGAGATCGACTCGTTCCTCCTCAACGCCTGCCAGTCCTACGAGCAGGGGATGGCGCTCATCAACGCCGGGAGCATCGGCGGGGTCGTCACCCTGCGAGAGGTGATCAATAGTGGGGCCGTCGAGATCGGCAAGAGCTTGGCTCGCCTGTTGAACCGGGGGTTCCCGCTTCGTGCGGCTCTGGACATCGCGAAGGAGGAAAGCGTCATCGGCGATCAGTATATCGTGGTTGGAGACGGGGAAGTGGGGATTACGCAGCCGGAGAGTGGAACGCCGGTTTATTGTGAAATTAGTAAACAGTCTAATCAATTCGAACTGGAATTAAAGGCATATCCAACGACTCAGAAGGGAATGGGAAGTTTATTTATTCCGATGGTTGGTAATAATCAAAGCCATTATCTCAATTCGGGAACGCTAGATACGTTCCGATTGTCTGAAGATCAGCTAGTTCAAACCTTGCTATTA
This sequence comes from Halodesulfurarchaeum sp., assembly GCA_042218225.1. Lineage (GTDB taxonomy): Archaea > Halobacteriota > Halobacteria > Halobacteriales > Halobacteriaceae > Halodesulfurarchaeum. The sequence continues at coordinate 5,356 of JBDGRH010000003.1, forward strand.
GAAAATCTCCCCGTCGTTATTGATGAATCGCTCTACTGGACCGGCGAATTACATGTCGATACTGTAGTGGAGAAATTGAGTTGAATTACCCAGTTTGATATTACAATCTGTAGACTCTCCCGCATTACCAGAAGCTACTCCAATTTCGGTTCTACGGACCAGCGGTGGTTGAACCTATAGCGGCCGCCGCATTCCCCGCCTGCGTCAGCAGCAGCATGATCATGAACAGCGCGCCG
>JBDGRH010000182.1:0-5581 GCA_042218225.1 Halodesulfurarchaeum sp.
GACGATTTCATCGATTTGCTGTTCCAGTTCCGCTATACTCGTTTCGTCCAGCGTCTCCATGTCCTCAGCTCGCTCCTCCAAGGCGGCTTCCGCCGTCACATCGCTCAGGGGAACCGGAATCGTCACCGTCTGATTCTTCTCTAGGCGGCGGCCCTTGAGAGCTCGCCTCACATACTCCGCCTTAGTGTGCGTATCGACCATTCCAGAGACTGTCCCTCCGTCAACCTCGTAATCAACCACTCGTTGACAAATCCGGGTGACATCGTCCTGGTCAAGTCTCACCTCGTTTGGATGGTCGTCGGGGAGGTAAGCCGACAAAATCTTTGGCGGACGCTACAACGAACACTCGAAGGTACTCCTAACGAGCTGTGCCACCTACGGCGTGAGATTGACGAAATCGGCGATATTCGGCCCCCCAGGGAAAAGACGTAAATTCGGGACGCCCGTTTCTACGGTTGCGAGGGGAATTATCCCCGGAGTTAGGTGTGGAAAACGTGGTGCGCCGCCTTCCGGGACGAGGGGGTGGCAAACCATGAGAGCGATAATCCGCGATTTTGGTCCGCCCCTCACACGTCGGCGTCGGCGTGTTGTACAGACTGGTTCGAATCCGAGTTGTGACTATCGTCAGGATCCAGTGCAGCGATCCTGGCGGAGTACGTCACAACCAGTAAACAGAGACGGTTCCTCATTACAGTGGTCGATGGTGAGCGGATTCGAATCGGAGGCCCCCCGACCCACGAGAGGGGAATCGAGGTGGTAAGCGATGGGGGAGACATCCACCTGTCCGCTTCATGGCCACGACCTCGAGCAGGTGGCCGAAAACAAATATCGCTGTCCGGCTGGACATGCCGTCCATGAATCAGCAGTCGGCCGCGAAGACCTGTTCATGGAGCTGCGGGACGGTGATGATCCGGCACTCGCTGCGTTCGCTGAGGCCCTGCTGTCGTACGAGGGGGGACGGAAGAATAAGCGAGGGTAGGCCCACGGGTCTGGTGTCAAGGCTAGTTTTTCCTATGGTTGATTGGTCGACTGTATTCGGACCCAGTGACGATAACTGGGATGGCCCGAGGTAGTCGATTAATAAGAGTCAACCAAGGGCGTGTACTCGTAGGGACTCGAACAAACGGGGACGAGCAGGTCCCATGGGCGTAACCCAAGCAATGCGTCCGTGGCGGACCTATTTGTGCTCTAACAAAAGTCCGTTTATTACAGACCGAACTGGTGAGAGGAATATCGTTCAGCCGGCTCTAAACCTTTTGTTTACAGCCGGCCGAGGGCTTTCAACTCGTGGCGTTTCCGTTTTCGCCGTAATCTGCAGTGAGCAGAAGCATTGCCCGACTTGACGGTCGCAGTTGTGCGTACTACTGTAGGCGGCCGAAGGCTTGCAACTCGATGAGAATCCAATACCAGTTCTCATGAGACGGAGCGTAAATCTCCCACGCGCCATATGGACCATCTGAATTATAATATACATCCCACCCCCGGTCCCCCCAGAGTGCGCTATCTTTTTTCGCGGCCGGCACGATTCCGGACGCATGAGTGAAGACGACGAGGGAAACGGGCCTCGGATCTACGACCCCGAGGCGTCCCATCCATTTCCCCACGACCGGTTGAACGACGTCCTGGATTTCCTCGAAGCGGACCCGGAGATCCAGACGTACCTCGAGGCACAGAACGTCAATCCGGTCGAAAGGAAGGGGTACAACGACCACGGGGCGAAACACATCGAGATCGTCAGGAACCGGGCGCTCCGGCTGTACGAACTCCTCAAGCGGAACGGCATCGCATTCAACGGGGCCGCAGACCAGGGTCTCGAGGAGGCAGACGAGTCCGTCATCATCGCCCTGGCGGCGACCCTCCACGATATCGGGCACGTCGTCCACCGAGACGACCATCCGTACTACTCCATTCCGCTGGCGGCGGATCTCCTCGATCGGATCCTTCCGGAATTCTACGGTACGGAAGCGGCCGTCCGTGTGAAGGGAGAGGTCCTCCATGCCATCCTCTGCCACCACACCGAGGAGGATCCACTCACCACAGAGGCCGGGGTCATCCGAATCGCGGACGGTCTGGACATGGAGCGAGGCCGATCCAGGATCCCGTACGAGCAAGGTGGCCGAGGGATCAATACCATCTCGAGCCAGGCGATCGAGCGGGTCCATTTGAAGGCGGGCGAGGACGTTCCGGTTCTCGTTGAGATCCGGATGCGCAACGCCGCCGGCGTGTACCAGGTGGACAACCTCCTCAAGGACAAACTCCGAAATTCGGGGCTGGAGGAGGATATCCGGATCGTGGCCGTGAACACGGGGGCGACGGATCAACTCGTCGAACGGATCGAGCTGTAAGGGGACGTTTTCCGGGGGAGGGGAACGGGGAGGTGGGGGTGGAAGGCGGAATGGAGACAAGCGCCTCCTTGGGACCAATATATACGACTCACAATCGACACCAGTGCCAGCGTCGTCGGGTTGCCGAATTCCTGGAACACAACCCACTTAACGGCACGAACCGAGGTTTCGAATCGAAACAGTGGCGATCAGCCTTCCGCGTCGGCTGGGGCTCTTCGCCGACCCCGAGTTCGTGGCCCTCTCCGGGACGGCCTTCGCGCGTAGCCAGGCCTACTCCACGATCCTGATCGCCCTCGCCCTCTACGCGGACGCGTTCGGAACCACGGGGACCATCGAGGGCCTGTTCGGGACGTCCTTCGCCATCGTCCAACTCCTCATCGTCCTCCCGCTAGGTCGGGCGATCGACATCGGGAACGCCAAGCGATACCTCCTCGCCGGGCTTGTCATCAACGTGGGCGTCTTCGGCGGATTCATCCTCGTCCAGAACCCGGTCCACGTCATCCTGGTCCGCCTCGTCCAGGGCATCGGGGCGAGCCTTCTCTGGATCACGGGCTCGACGGTGGTGGGGCAGATCGCAGAGGAGGGGTCACGGGGGAGGTGGCTCGGTGTGTACAATCAGGTCGGGGCGCTCTCCTCGTTCGCCGGCGACCTCATCGGCGGTCTCCTCCTGTTCGTGTACGGGTTCACCGAGACGTACCTCGTACTGAGCGGGGTGACCATTCTCGCCGCGGTTCTTGTGTACCGCTACCTCCGTGAGAATCCCGGCGGGATGACGGACCCGGAGGAGCATCCCGGACTGGAGACGCTCAAAGACCTCCTCCGGCGGCCGATGATCCGGGCGCTTGTCTCCTTTCGGCTCGCCTTCAGCGTCGGGAAGATGTCTGTCATCATCTTCCTCCCCATCTTCGCCCGGAAGACGTTCGGGGTGAACCCCCTGGCCATCGGCGGGATCCACGCGGGAGGCAAGCTCACCAAGGCCGCACTCCAGGGGTGGATGGGCGATTTGACCGACCGCTACGGTCGGAAGCATCACTTCGTGCTCGTCGGAGCCCTGCTCTATGCGGTGGGTACGGCCGCTATCCCCCTGGCGCTGATCGCTGAGGGGCTCATCCGCCCGATCCCGGTCTCGGCGTTGGGGCACACGGCGATGTTGACCGGCCCCCTCCTCACGCTCTTCGTCGCCTACGCCATCCTCGGCGTCGCGGATTCGATCCGGCTCCCCGCGAGCATGTCCCTGTTCGTCGAGGAGGGCGAGCACTTCGACTCGGTGGCCAGCAGCATGTCCCTCCGCTCGATCTCCTGGAAGATCGGCCAGGTCTCGGGTCCCCTGGTCGTCGGGGTGATCAAGGAGTTCGTCTCGACCACCGCGGCGTTTCTGGCCGCCGCCGGATTCATCCTCGTGGCAGCCATCACCTTCGTCGTCTCCTATACGCGGGGTCGGCGAGAAGCGGGTGCTCACCCCGTGCCCGGCGATTGAGGTCCTCCCGCTCAGGCAAAATCCCGGAGGGACGCCGGTTCACCCTCAGGATCGTGGACGAAACCCAGATACAGTGCACCCCGGAGGTCGTGTTCCGTCGCCCACTGTCGGAGGGTCGCTTCCGCATCCTTCCCATCCGGCTCGCCTCCGAGCGCCTCGCCCAGGTCAGGGTCGCCGACGAACCCCTCCACGGCCAGCTCAGCGAACCGCCGGGGCGCCATCGAATAGACGTGTTCGGCGAGGTCGTCGGGGGCGACCCCCTCCGCCAGTCCGGCGACGGCAGCCCCGGGATAGACCCGAACATGAGGCTCGTCGACGAGGAGGACGTAGGTAGCCGGGGTGCGCTCCAGCCGGTTTCGGACCTCCTGTTGCAAAGTGGGGGCCTGGCCGTCGGGTTGGACCCCCTCGCGGTCGTTCGTCGTGACCAGCGTGACCACGCCGCCGGTTCGAGTGAGCTCCGGGAGGGAAACCGTCACCGCGATGCCGACGTGCCCCGTCGCGACCTCGCCCGGACCGCTCGACGACAGCGGGCCGACGGCCTTCGCGGCGATCCTGACAGCCCCGAGCTCCGCACCGTCCAGGTCCCTGGCTGTCTGGCGGAGGAACTCGAAGGCCACCCGCTCGCTCGGCGTCGTGTCGCTCTCGGCCGCCAGGCCGCCGCGATGGTCCGATTCCACGTGGGCACTCTCCGCGACGAGGTCCCCGGCCTGGGCCACCGCCTCCCCCACGCGACCGACGAAGCGGTACCCACGCATACGTGCCCGGTTCCCGTGGACCGGATATAAATCCGGGCGGTATCCCGACACGTTCCATTTCAACTCCTCCTTTCCATTCTTCCACCGCCTTCCCCACCGCAACCACCGCACCCACCTCTTCCCTCCCCACTCTGCTCCACCGCTTCTTTCGTGACATATCATTGACCTATGAGTCCGCCGAGGTGCTGCATGTTTAAGTGCGCTTGTTCGTAAGCATCCACCTGCACGACCGATGGCGGGACCGACCCCTCCCCGAGTGGTGATCGTGGCGGGCGAAGAGCCACGGCGGGAGCGATATCGGTCCTGGCTCCAGTCCGCCTACCCGGTCGAGACCGCTCCATCCTCAGAACAGGTGGGCTCACTCCCCGAGGGGGAACCAGCCGTGATCCTCGTCGAGGAGTCCATCGCTCCGATCGAGAACGGCCAGAACCTCCGGGCGCGTGTTTCGTCCACAGACCTCCACCGCCTCGGCCTCATCGCCACGAGTGAGCCGGTCCAGGACGTGGTCACCAGGGGGTTCGACGGCCACGTCTCGAACCCCGCTACCGCCGAGGAGCTGGAGTCACTCGTCCGCAGGCTCCACCGGCAGGCCCTGTATCTCATGGAGATCGGTGACCTCTACCAGCTGGTCACGGACCGGGCGGCGATCACCGCGGGTTCGGGCGGGTCAGAGGCGGAGGTCTTCCACCGCCCGGACGAGCTCGAGCGGGAGATCGCCCGGATGCGGGCGGACATGCAGGACCTCCTCGAGCGCTGCACGAGCGAGGACTTCCGGGCCCTCTTCAGGGATCTGGACACCGGCTGACCGGGGTCTATTCGGGGGTTCTCCCTTTACGGATTCTTCACCCCGACCACAAGCGCTCATTTCAGAATGCTATCGTGTCGCCCATGGGGAATTCTAGAATACGGAGTTCGACCCCTGATGCGTCAACTGTCTGTATTTATAGGAGATTTGTACACTAAATTCTATACACTTTATTTCATAAATTTTCGATAAAATTTAT
>JBDGRH010000173.1:0-5503 GCA_042218225.1 Halodesulfurarchaeum sp.
GGGGGCGTGGGGCCGACCGGAGGGAGGTCCCACGTTTCGTAAGGCCGGCGCAGCCGGCCGTCGCTCCGGGAATCACTGCGACGCAAGGACCGCAAGCCACGGCGAGCGGAGCGAGCCGTGGGTGAGGACCGCAGCGAGCCCCCCGAGCCGAGCCGGCCGAGGGCTTTCAACCCGTGGCGGTCGGGGTTACAGTTACCGTTCCTGCAGACGGCCGAGGGATTTCAACGCGTGGCGGTCGCGGGTTAACGGACTTATGCACACGGCAAAGGACATTCTACAGGAACTGGTCCCCCACCACACCACGGGAGGAGACAGCAATAGACGAGAAACACCCACCAGGCAAATCGCTAAGTGGCACCCGAGCGAACCATGACCCATGGCCCTGGACCGGGCCGAGGGGACCGTCACCTGCATCGCGTGTGGGGCGGATATCGAACGCGAGGACGCCAGGGAGTACGACAAGCACGGTGACCGGTGGGACCGGGAGGGGAAATCCTTCGAGTTCTTCTGCAAGCCCTGCTTCCGGGAGCTGGTGAAACAACCCCGGAACGGGCTGGAGGAGGCGCTGACGGCGGCGGGGGCCGGGGAGGTCTCCGACGCGGAGTTCCTCGAGCGCCTCCAGGCGCTCCTCGAGGAGCGAGCCGACGGCCGGACCTGAACCGCCGCGAGCGGGCCAATAGGACTAACTTTCCCAACCCTGAAGGGAGAGTCATGGCGAAGGACGCGCAGGCCGAGGCCGGCACGGCCGAGGGTCAGGGCCCGGTCGAGATCACGCCCGAGCTGGCCAGGCAGCTCGAGAACAAGCGAGAGGACCTCATGGAGAAGTTCGAGATCGTCGAGGAGTTCCCACCCGAGGTGCTCGAGGAGGCCGAGGAGATCACCACCGACGTCGGAGCGGAGATCGAGACCGAGGTGGGCGACCGGCGCGACCTCCGGGAGATGACGGCCTGGACCACCGACCCCATCGACGCCCAGGACTTCGACGATGCGCTCTCAATCGAGGACCGCGAGGAGGAGTACGTCCTCTGGGTCCACATCGCCGACGTCACCCACTACGTCAGCCCGGACACCGCGATGTGGGACGAGGCGATCCGCCGGGGGAACACCGTCTACCTCCCCGGGTACACCATCCACATGCTCCCGTCGGTGCTCGCCGAGACGGTCTGCTCGCTGGTCCCGGACGAGGATCGCCTGGCCCACACAGTCGAGATGCACCTGGACAAGGAGACCCTCTCCTTCGAGGAGATCGACATCTACAAGTCGGTCATCCGGAGCGACGAGCGCCTCACCTACACCCAGGCCGAGGACCGCCTCGACGACCCGGACGCCCCGCTCCACGAGGAGATCTCGCTGGTCTGGGAGGTCGCCGACCAGCTCCACGAGCAGCGCAAGGAGGACGGATCGCTCGTCCTGAATCCACGCCGGGACCGCGCGCACACCATCATCGAGGAGTCGATGCTGAAGGCGAACAAGGCGGTTACCCACGAGCTCATGTGGAACCGGGGCGTCGAGGCGGTCTATCGGGTCCACCCCCAGCCCACGCCCGACGAGTGGGACGAGGCCCTCCGCGAGATCCAGGACCTCGAAGGGGTCTCGATCCCCGGGGACTCCTGGGACGATCCCCGGAAGGCGGTCAACGCCACGCTCGAGCAGGCCCCGGAGCGACAGCTCGGGAAGATCCAGTGGGCGGTCATGAAGGTGATGCCCCGGGCGAAGTACATGAACGACCCGTTCGGGGGCCATCACGCGCTCAACTTCGAGATCTACGGGCACTTCACCAGCCCCATCCGCCGGATGAGCGACCTCGTCAACCACTGGATCGTCTACCAGAACGAGGTCCCCGAGAACTTGGTGGAGCTCTGTGACCGGGCCTCGGACCGTCAGAAGGCCGGCGAGCAGGCCGAACGGGAGTACAAGAACTTCCTCGAGGAGGTCGGCCTGGACCCCCACGCGGTCAACAACCGCGGGATCGAGGTCGTCGAGGACGAAGGGGAGTGACCGAGCGGGAAATCGGAATCGGCGAGGACGACGCCGAGTGACCGAGCGGGAAATCGGAATCGGCGAGGCCGAAGGGGAGTGACAGCAGCCGATGCAACCCGGTCACAGGTGACGGAAGGCACGCGTCCGTCCGGCGACTGTTTCGAAACAGAGCCACCCATCGTCGGGACCACTTCACCGAACGGACGAGCACTCGTATTCGATGGCGTTCGCGTCAGTCATTCTATATTACAAGATTCCGGCGTTTGCGGAAAACCCTATATCTACGGAAACGCAACACTCGGCCACCATTCAGATGCGTGAGTTGACGCGGGAGGAAAGCGAGGCGATTCTCGAGGAACAGGGCTTCGGGATGCTCGCCCTGTCGACCGACGGGCAGCCCTACGCCCTCCCGATGTCCTTCGGGTTCGATGGGACGGATCTCTTCTTCCAGATGAACGCCACGGGTCGCAAGAACGAGATCATCGCAGAGAACCCCGCCACCTCGATCCTGTTCGTCCGGATCGATCCGGCCGCCGGCACCTCGCGGTCAGTCATCGTGGAGGGGCGCATCGAGCGGGTGCCGGAGGAGGCGACCTCCCGGGCGTTCGAAGCCCTGGCCGACAACGCCTCGTTCGGCACGGACCTGCAGGTGTGGGGCATCCCCGTCGAGGAGGCCGATCTCCGACTCTATCGGGTCGATGTCGACTCCATCAGCGGGCGGATATTCGGCGCGGATACCTGACGCGCCGATACCCGCTACCCCGGAAGCAACACGTTGATCGCCGCAACGACCAGTCCCGCCGCACCCATTCGAAAACCCGCCCAGTACCACCGCTGACCGGAGATGGAGCCGAGATAGGTCCCGAACGCGAACAGCAGGGCGACGCCGAGCAACACAGACGAACCGGTCGCCGTCAGCATCGTCAGCGGGCCGGCCTCGAGAAGGAACGGCGAGAGGGGAATCAGGATCCCGATCAGCGGTCCCAGCCCGCTCATGACCGCGTTGACGGCGCGTGCGATCCGCTTTCGTCGGAGCAGGACCGTCTCGTCGAGATCGGTGAGCATCGCCCGCTCGACTTCCTCGATCTCCGCCCGTTTCTCCGCCCGCTCGATCTCCCAGACGCTCCAGACGCCGGAGGTCCCGAGGCCGACGGCGGCGCCGATTCCCACTTTCAATACCGTGAGCCCGTCCGGGACGCCGGAGAGGTAGGACCCGACCGCGACGCCGATGCTCGTCAGCGTCCCGTCGAAGCCGTTCGAGATGAAGTATCGACGGGAGATAGACCGGACCTCCTCGTCGTCGATGGCGTGGCGGAGACGATCGAGCCAGGTAGCCATGTCACTCGGTTGGGGCAGCCGGCCCACCGGGACCGTCCGTCGGACCGTGATTGGCGCCGCTGGCTGCGGGGACGTGATCCCCGCAGGCGATGCGGTCGACCGAATGGACAGTCCCGCCGAGGTCCTCGATCGTCTCCTCGATGGTGTCGGGGGGAAGGTCGTCTCCATCGACGGTCACCATGATGTTCTGGACCTCCTGGTCGATCTCGACGAGGGATGCGTCCGCGGCACTGACCCCGTCCACTGAGGCAATCCGCTCGACGAACGTCCGCATCTCCGGTTCGTGGGGTTTCAGGACATCGTAGACGACCCGTCTGACCGGTGCCATGGTTGGGGTTCGCCCCCGAGACAGTTATAGAACCTGGACCGCAAGCGGTGGGTGAAGTGGGCTGGCCCGGACGCCAACGGGCGGCTCTGGGGTCGCTGGGCTCCCGCTGTGTTCCCCGTCGTGGCATTCCCTTCGTCCCTTACACCCCTCCGATGAGGAGTCCCGCAGCCAGGAGGAGGTTCGTCGAGAGGATCCAGAGGACGTTGTCGCGGAGGGCTTCCTCGGAGACGGGCGAGCTCGGCGATCCGAGGGCCCACGAGATCGGACGGACGAGAGCGAGCGACGGCAGGGCCCCGAGCAACGCGGGCCAGGCGAAGAACCCCAGTGCCACCCCGGCGACGATACTGACCGGGACGCCGAACGCGGCGAGGCTGTACACGAGGGCTGCGCCCCGCCTACCCAGGCGGTGGATGAGGTTGCGCCGGCCACCGCGACGGTCGGCCTCCTGGTCGGGGAACTCGTTGAGCAGGAGGAGATTGAAGGTGAGCAACGTGGGCGGCACGGAGGCCACCAGGAGAGCGGGGGGTACGGTCCCGAGCTGCACGAGGCCGGTTCCGAGCACGGGGAGGCCACCGAGGCCGAGGCCGGCGAAGAGCTCCCCCAGGCCCGACTTCGCGAGATGGCTCGTGTAGAAGAGGACGCTGACGCCCCCGACGACGATGATCGGAACGAGCAGGGCCCCGACTGTCACCAGAAAGTACGCGCCGATGAGTGCCCCGACCCCGGCCGTGACGAGGGCGAACCGTCTCGCCTCCTCCGGCTCCAGGGCGCCCTCCGGAAGCGCCTTGCTCCCGCCGCTGAAGGGGGTGGGGTCGGTCTCGAGGTCGATACCGGACTGATAATCGCGGTACTCGTTGCGAGCGTTCACCGAGACGTGAAGGGAGAGAAGCCCCACGAAGGCGAGCAGGGCATGGAGCGGGTCGAATCCCCTGGCCGCCATTGCGGTAGCCGTCCCCAGCACGATCAAGGTCACGGGGAGGGCGAGGAATGGAGCCCGTGCGACCCGCAGGTAGCCATGGAGCCGTTCGGGGGCGAGCGTGGCTGTCTGCACGGATTGTTGTCGCGCCCGAGCGGTGTTGAAGGTTACTGGTTGCGACGACCGTACGCGGTAGATCGGTATCTCTGGGTTTGGTGGGAAGGCAATGAGCCGAGGCAGCCACCCGAACCCAGTCAATCCATCCGTGAAAAGGGGAACCAGAATTGTATAATTACCGCGCGGGTCGCTCATCGCAGAATGATCGGATTCCCTGGCGAGCAGACGCCCGCACACCTCCTCTGACCCTTTATACAATACCTGTCGAACGCAGCCCGCCGAAAGCCCCAGAGCAGTATTATAGAAGACCACTGCCACCACGATCGCCGAAAGCCCCCGGCCGCTCCTAGACTCATCAAGGGGAAACAACACGGCCGAAAACCCCCGGCCGCTCGACTCGGGTGGCTCTCACGGCTCCCTTCGGTCTCACGGGTCGCTCACCCTCCCCGTTCGACCGTTCGGAGACTCCCTTCGGTCGTCTCCAGCTCACCGTTCGAGGGTTCGAGGCGTCCTTGCTCCGCTCGGACGCCTCGCACTCGTTGCGGTCCTCGGCTCCTCCCTCGCTTCGCTCGGTCGTCACCTGCGGTCCTTACGTCGCCAGCCTTCGTCGACCGACGGCCGGCTTCGCCGGCCTTTACATACCGTGGGACCTCCCTCCGGTCGGCCCCACGCCCCCGGCCCCTTTCGGATTCACCCGCATCGGCTCCTTCACACTAGAAATATCGGCTGGTTGAGGTCCCGACTCCCTGGCGGATCGAAAGGGCGAGGTCGGCTCGGGGAAGGCGGGCGACGTAAGCACTTCGGTGAGCGGCGAGCGCAGCGAG
>JBDGRH010000312.1:0-5453 GCA_042218225.1 Halodesulfurarchaeum sp.
CTTCTTCTTCCTCTTCCTCCTCCGCTTCTTCTTCCTCTTCCTCCTCCGCTTCTTCCTCCCCCTTTCATGAACCATTACTAATGATTTTCACGGAGTCTTGGCTTGGCGGAGCGACCCGAGAGCACCCCCGGACCCGAGCCGGCCGAGGGCTTACAGCTCGTGGCGGTCCTGGTAATCGCACTCTAATCAGCAGGCCGAGGGCGTTCAACTCGCGGCTGTCGCGGTTGCGTCCATTATTTCAGATGAACAGCGGTTTCGATCCACCCGGTTCTCTTCGCCATGATTTCGTAACTGACAGCCCCGACAACTACCCGGCGAGCGCGTCTTGGTCGACCCGGTAGATGGTCACTGCGCGCTCATCGAAGGCCACCGAGATACCAGGCTCGCTGGCGTAGTTCTGCACGTTGTATCGCTCCCGCTCGATCGGCCCCACATAGATGTACTCCACGTCGTAGCGCCGAAGGAGCGCTGCTCTGGAGGGGGCATCGGTGGTTCCGTAGATGATCCTGACGTCCTGGACCCGGTCGAAATAGGGGGCCCGCCCACGATACCCGACCTCGTGGATCCATCCGGCCAGCGTTGGGATCCCGGTCAGGCTCGATGGGGCATTCACCCACTGGTAGATCTCGGTCCCTGGCGCGGACACGAGCGTGGGTTGCCCTTCGCGGCGTGACAGCCACTCGATAGCGGGTGCCTCCCCCGGATGTTGCTCCTCGATGAATGCGTGGCCGTCCAGCGTGGGCTCGTCCCGGCCGGTCGTCACCGCCCATCCGAGGCCGAGCGGGGCGTAGATGGCCAGAGAGGCGAGGAGAAGGACCACCGCGACGGTCCGGAGCGTTCGGAGCGCGTTGGAGCGGCCGGGTTTATCTTTCTCCCTGGTGTCCACGTTCGATCCAGAGCCGGATCGGCGACTCTCCAGTCCGATATCATCACCCGTTCCAGGTCCTTCCGAAATAGGCTCCCGGTCTTTTGTCCCACGCGACTGGAGCAGATCGTCGTGCACGCGTCGTGGGTTCAAAAGGGAGGGGAGCATCGACGCTGCAGCAACGGCCCAGAGGGCCCAGACCTGCGCGTAGACCTTGAAGACGGTATTGTATCGACCTGGGCCAGCCTGTTCGATGACGTACGCGAACTCCACGAGCAAAGCCAGTCCGGCGACACCGACGAGGAGGACTGTCTCGTAGGTGACACCCACTCGGGTCCGGAGGAGGTACCACCCGCCGAGGATGATCGGGAGGAAGAGGCCCACGGCGGGCGCCCGGAGGAACCAGGTCAGACTCAGGAATGCAACCAGTCCTGTCGCCACTGGGAGTCGCTGGTTGTCGGACACCTGTCTCCACAGGAATGCAAGGCTGATGAGGAGGAAGGCCCCGTGAACGATCAACAGGCCGGCGAGATCACTTCGGGGGTGGGGAAGTACGCCGATACCCCGCCCACTGGCAGGCCCGAGGAGGAACGGAAGCACCGATATCGCGGCCATCACCCCTGCCCCGAGGGTCAAGACGGTGGCCGCGCTGCCCCTTTTGATCTCCCGACGCCACCAGGGATGATCCGCCTGGGTCTCGAATGGCCCAGCCAGGGCCTTCGGAAACAGCGTCGCCGGCGACGCGGGTGCGAAGAAGATGGTCAGCCACAGGATCCCGAGGAGGGTGGGGACGCTCCAGGTATTGACCACCACCAGAAGACCGACGACCGGCGGGAAAACCCCCAGGACCAGAAGCAACCGTTTCACCCGCCGCTCCGTGGGTGTGACCCAGTACGTGAATGCGATCGCCACACCCAAAAGCAGGAACACCGGCCCCATCATGTGGGCGTGGAGGTCCCCGTTGAGGAAGGCGAAGAAGGGGAACTCGTTGATGAGATGCCACTGGTCCCCGTTGATGACCCGCCAGTCGATGACGCGACTCGCCATCCAGTAATCGAAGTGACGGGGGCCCAATGCAAGTCCAGCTTCCTCGAGACTCACGAGCGACGCCAATGCGGAATCCGCACCGTCCGGCAGAACCCAAACAATGACCCGAAGGGGGGTGGAGAGGTTGCTGGCGATGCCCACGAGGAACGCTCCGGCGAGCCCCGCTCCGCGATACGAGTGTCCACGGGAGGCGGCGATATTCCCGGCAAGCGCATAGGCAGTTGCCACGTAGGCCGCATAGAAGCCGGGTAGGGCCAGGTTGTACGCGTACCGAGCCGCCGTTCCGGTGAGGGTGGCGAACAGCGCCGCGAGCATGTGTCCCCCGTAATAATACTGCACCGGCTCGTTTGCGAACCACATGTCCTCCGGAGGCAGGTGGCTGGCCCGGAGGAGCGATGCAAGCAGTCCGAAATCGAGGAATTTCTCCCCGCCCCCCGGCCAGATGCCGGGTTTGAACGCCCGGATGGTGACCAGGAGGGCGAAGGCGGCTGCAAATATGATGGCGACATCCAGAAATCTGCGCGTTTGGACCTCCAATCCCCGCGAGATGGCAATCCAGGAACCGAGTCCGAGGAGGACGATACCGCCGAGCGCGGCCACTCCGCCGAACGAGATGTGTCCGATCCAGAACCCCACGAACGCAAGGACGGCAAAGGAGAGGGTGAACGAGAGGCCCGCGCCCCCGTCGGGGAGACGATCGAAGAGGAGACTCGTCGCGGGAAGTGAAAGCAGGCCGAGGCCCACATAGAGCGCGAACCAGAGGAGAACGAGGTGAAATTCCACAGGCCAAGGTCCGGCGCTTCCTGTTAAACCCTTTTTGGAGTCGGACGGGAGCGGGCCACGGGTTCGGGCGGTTGCTGACGGTGGTTCTCCCGGGGTCGTGAACGAGGACTGGGATGTGGTCGCGGTCGAGACCCGGATATCAGTCCCGAGTCGAATGGTTTTACTCCCTCGCTGCGAGAGTACCGGTCGATGAGTCGGTCCGTTGGTCTCGTCGTGCCGGCATTTCGTCCGGATGTCGAGGTTCTCAGTTCCTATATCGTGGATCTCGACCGGGAGGTCGATCCTGCGGTCATCAGGGTTGAGATCGACGACCCCGACGAGGCCACCCTGACGCACCTTGCTGAGTGCCGGGCAGACGTTCACGCGGTGGAGCGCCGCCGTGGAAAGGGGGCTGCCATCACCTACGGGTTCGAGCAGCTTGACACCGACGTGCTTGCCTTCGCCGATGCCGACGCGAGCACCCCGGCCTCGTCCATCGCCGACGTCGTCGGGCCGGTCGCAGCCGGCGAGGCCGACCTCGGGGTCGGATCCCGCCGACACCCCGCCGCTGACATCAGGTCACACCAGTCAGTCCTCAGGCAGCGCCTCGGGGACGGATTTGCCTGGCTCGCCCGCCGCGTCCTGGACGTCAAACTCCACGATTACCAGTGTGGGGCCAAGGCCATCTCCAGGGAGGCGTGGAACACGCTCCGAAATCACCTCTACGAGCCCGGCTTCGCCTGGGATATCGAGCTGCTCGCGATGGCCGGCGCCATGGACTGTCGCATCGTCGAGGTTCCGGTCACCTGGAACGACCATCCAGAGTCGACGGTCGATCCGATGCAGGCGGTCCCGGAACTCCTGGCGGCCCTCGTGAGCGCCCGGCATCGAGCCAAACGCCTGCAGGGGAATCCCCTGCACGAGACGATCGCATCGCACCGTCCCGACCGTGTCCCGCTGATCGGGCGATCGCCATGAGCGGGCTCGACGACCTCCGCTCGGCAGCTCGCGTCAGGCTCGCGGCGCTGACGTCGGTGATCCGGTTCGGCCAGTTCCTCTCCGTGGGGGTTCTGGGGGCGATGTTCGACATCGTGGTCACCTTGACGCTCGACACCCGGGTCGGTATCCACCCCGACCTGGCTAAATTCGTCGGGGCAGAGGGTGCCATCTTTCTCATGTTTCTCATCAACGATCGATGGACGTTCGCGTCTGAGGGGGCGCCCGGGCTCGTGTCCAAAGGGCGTCGACTGATCAAATCCAATATCGTCCGCGCGGGTGGGCTGGGCGTCCAGCTCGTGACGTATCACTTTGTCAGGCAGCTCCCCATTTCGATCCCGGTGCTCGGGTTCGACCTCTACAGTGTTCTGGCCATCGTGATCGCCATCGGTGCCGGGTTCATCGTGAACTATCTCGCTGAGACGCTGTTCACGTGGCGTGTCCACGCGAGTTGAGGGCTGTTTCGGGTGGATATCCGCTGGAAAATCTTGTAGTCCTTTTCCCGAGATGAAGAACTGTGCCGTTGATACTGGGGAGTAATCGATACCGGAATGAGCTGGTAGCGCCTGGCCGTCTGAACAGATTCTGCCGAAATTAGAACCACCACGAGTTGACCGTCCGTGGCCGTTATACCCGAAATCCAGGGTGTTTTCCGTCCAGAATCTCGCTAAACATCGGAAGTAGTGTTTTCGACGAAAAATTCACTACAGCCCGCTAGCCGTCTCCGTGTTCGTCCACGATCACCACTTCACCGTCCTGGACGTCCACATTGATTAATGTCTTTACATCATGGGCCGTCTCGTCCAGCTCGTTCGGTCCCGTCTTCTTGATGACCGCGACGATGTCCACGATGTCGGCCTCGATGTGATCGAGGGCTTCAGTGATGGCCCGGAGCGTACCGCCGGTGGAGAGTACGTCATCCAGGACCAGGACCCGGTCGCCCGCGTCCACGTCGTTGATGTACATCTCGCTCTCCGAGTAACCGGTCTGCTGGGCCAGCGCGACCTCTCCGTCGAGGCCGTAGCTCCGCTTCCGGATGACGACCAGGGGGATGTCCGTCATCAGCGAGACCGCAGTCGAGATGTGGATCCCCATCGCGGCGGGCGTGACGATCTTATCGACGTCCTCGAGTTCTGCCTTTCTGATGATCTTGATGACGATCTCGCGGAGGAGGCCCGGTTCGAGCATCGGGACGCCGTCACTTATTGGATGGACGAAGTACTGATAGCCCTCCTTCTCGATGATTGGGGCCTCGAGAAGCGACGCCTGGAGCTTATCCATGTCGGGGGTACTCGGGCGGGGAGTAAAAAATGACGGAACCGCGCTCGGCCTGCAAGGCGATAGCACATCGGAGGGGTCGGCGGTTTTGAGAACTGTTAAGGGCGCCGTGGGCGGAAACGGGAAACGTGCAACCGAACTCGGCGGCGGTCGTGGTGTTGGTCTTCCTTCCGTTCCTCGCCGCGGCGGTCACCCCGCTCGTCTTCCGGGTGCTCGGCAACCGGACGGCGTACTTCTCCGCCACCGTCGCGTTCGTCACGTTCGGACTGATCGCCAGCCAACACGGTGCCCACGGGGAGGTGGTCCTTCCGTGGATACCGTCGATGGGGGTGAGCCTCCGGTTCTACGTCGACGGGCTGGCGCTCCTCATCGGGTATCTCGCCTCCGGTATCGGGGTCCTCATCTTCACCTATTCGGGCGGATACATGGCTCACGAGCCGGGTCAGCGGAAGTACTATACGACGCTTCTGGTATTCATGGGGTCGATGCTCGGTGTCGCGTTCGC
>JBDGRH010000183.1:0-5441 GCA_042218225.1 Halodesulfurarchaeum sp.
GCGGATCGAAAGGGCGAGGCCGGCTCGGGGAAGGCGGGCGAAGTAAGGACCGCAATGAGCGCTGAGCGGAGCGAAGCGCGACTGAGGACCGCAGCGAGCCCCCCGACCCGAGCCGGCCGAGGGCTTTCACCTCGTGGCGTTTCCGTTTGTGTCGTAATCTGCTGCAGCCGGCCGAGGGCTTTCAACTGGTGGGGTGGCGGTGACCACTTTCAGTACAGACGACCGAGAGCGATCATCTCGCATCGTCACGCATGTATTATACAATCGAGAATAGGGAGTGCTAAACATCCAACCGGAGAACACTAACGCTCAGGCGTCGACGGCCAACTCACTTGCCTTCGCTCGGGTCTGCTCGACAACGGCGGGCCGGGCCTCGAAGTCGATGACCACCTCCTCGTCGCCGTACTCGACGTCCTCGACGTAGGCGTTGTCGTGCACCCACGATACCACGCTCATCGTGTCCTCCGTCATCGGGAGGACGAGCCGTTCGCGCTGGCGGTCCGGGAGGGCCTGGTGGATCCGCTCCCGGAGACGATCCAGGTTGATCTCCTCCGTCGCGCTCACCGGGATCGGATTGGGAGCCAGCGCCGACAGGGCCTCGCGCTTTCGCTCGAGCGCCTCGTCCTCGACCTGGTCGATCTTGTTGAGGACGGTGAGGATCGGGGCCTCGTTGCGCTCGTAGAGGGTATCGTGACTCGTGACCAATTTCTCCCTGATGTCCTCGATGGGCTCGCTCACGTCCACGACCAGGAGGACCAGGTCGGCCTGATAGACCGACTCCAGGGTCGACTTGAACGACTCCACCAGCCAGTGTGGCAGGTCGCTGATGAACCCGACGGTGTCGGTGAGGAGGACGTCACGGCGCTCCATGTCGAGCCGACGGGTGGTCGTCCCGAGGGTGGTGAACAGCCGGTCCTCCTGCTCGGCCGTCGGGTCGAGGTCGGGGTGGAGGTCCTCGTTCTCGCCGACCTCGAGGTCCGCCGCGAGCGCCTGCATGAGCGTGGACTTCCCCGCGTTCGTGTACCCCGCCAGAGCGACGAGATCGAAGCCCGAGCGTCGGCGCTCGGCCCGGCGCTCGGACTCCGTCTTCTCGATCTTCTCGAGCTCGTCCCGGATGCGGCTGATCCGCGCTTTGATGTCCTGCTCGCGGCTCTCGTCGTACTCCCCGAGGCCCATGAACCCGGGCCGTTCGTCCCGCTTGGCCAGGCTGACCTTGGCCTCCGCCCGCGGGAGCTCGTAACGGAGCTCGGCCAGCTCGACCTGGAGCTGGGCCTTTCGCGTCTGAGCCCGCTGGCCGAAGATGTCCAAGATGAGCTTGAAGCGGTCGATGACCTCGACGCCGTCGGGCAGCTCGTTCCCGAGGTTGTAGGTCTGATACGGACCCAGACGGTTGTCGAAGATGATCGTCTGGGCGCCGGACTCCTCCACCAGCGCCGCGAGCTCGGCGACCTTTCCCTCCCCGAGCTGGAGTGCCGGGTCGGCAGACCTGGTCTGGGTTACGGTCTCGACCACCTCGTAGCCGGCGGCTCTGGCGAGTTGGGTGATCTCGGTGGTATCTGGACTGCCCTGGTCGACCCGCTTCGCGACGATCGCGCGCTCGTCCGCAGGTGCAGCGCCTGTCACTCGAACCCGAATACGGGGTGACCCCACTTAAGCCCCCGGCGGTGTCGCCAATCGGTGCCACCAAACTGTGAGGGCCACGAGCGGTGTCCCCCCATCGTTTATATCAGTTCGTTGAAACGGTCCTCTCCATCGTCCCAGCCAGAAGAGACTTAGCCCGCGGCGGTCCATGTCCTCCCATGGCATTCCAACTGGATCCGACCCAGCTCGGGCTGGAGTTCGGCGGTGGCGCCGTGATCGGCGGTATCATCGGCTTCGCCTTCAAGAAGATCGCGAAGGCCATCGCCATCCTCGTCGGCATCGAGCTGGCACTCTTCCGGTTTCTGGAGTCTCGGGGGATCCTCTCCGTCCGCTGGGACAAGCTCACCGGCGGGCTCGTCGAGGCGACGGAGCAGGCGGCGAGCGGAACCCCGCCCTCCTGGCTCAACACCATCCTCTCCACGCTCTCCATCAGTGCCGGGTTCACCGGGGGGTTCCTCCTCGGCTTCAAGCGAGGATAGCGGCGAGCGAGGGTCGGTAAGCAGGGTCTTTCCATACGCCCTTCGAGAGTGACCGGAGGTCGTTCCTCGCGCAGATGGGGGTCTGACGATCATTCCGCATGACCTGCTTCGGGAAGCGATGCGTGCGGGAGCCGGGCACCGGCATCGGGTGAACCCCTTCCCCCTTCCCCTTCGGTCCACCGTGGACCGATAGCTGGGCGGGGTGGAAGAATGAAAAGGGGGTAGGGGCGGTGGCGATGATCGACTTGGAGAGCCGTCGACCGTCAGGGTGGTTGGGGCGGGCGCTCCGAGCCTCCATCAGACGGCTGCTCGCCCTCGGGCTGTGGCTCCTTGGGGACGCCCTCCAGCTTCTCGCCCTCGACCAGGAAGTCGAGGAGATTCCCGACGAAGACCTCGTTATCGCCCCGGCGGAGCCCGGACGTGGAGATGAACGTGGTGTCCCCCACGGCCGTCACGTTCCCGCTCGTGGCGGCGACGGGGAATGCTCCCTGCTTCCGCGTGCTGGAGAGCGCGGTGTTCTCCAGCCCGGTGAGGAGCGGTTGCCCGCCCTCGACCGTCGTCGCCTCCAGGTGAACGGTCCGGGAGAGGTCCGCCGTGAGAGAATGCGAGCTGGCCGGCGTCGCGTAGATGTTCCGGTAGTTGTTGGCGTACTCCTGCATGTTGTAGAGGTAGCCGTTCCCGAAGGTCAGCCCGAACTGCGAGGAGAGCGAGACGTATGGGGCCGGTTGAGACGGCTGGATCGGGCGGAACAGGAGGCCGGTGACCAGCTGTTTCGGCTCGGTCATGAGGAGGATCCGTCCGCCCCCCTCGCCGAACGCCTTCAGACCGTTGATCTGCTCCGTAGTGAACGGTTCCTGGGCGCCGATCGAGACGAAGGCGTCGGCCTTCCGCAGCGTCTCGTTGAACGTCTGTCCACGGGCCATGTCGGAGGTCAGGAGCCTGATGGTCGCGCCGTTGGCCGTCAGCGTCGAGAGGAGCGGCTCCAGCTGCTCCGTGGACACGTCGTTCTGATGGGCCATATCGACGACGATCACCTCGCCGGACGCGTCGGCGGACATCGAGACGGTCCCCGTCTGGGCGGGCTCCTGAGCGACGATGGTGTCCGGCGAGAACGACTCGACGGTCACGTCGGTCATCTCCGGCGGCTGTGGCTGTGCCGCCATCGGCCCGGCGGCAAGGGCCCCTACAACGATGACGAGCACCACGACAAATACGCCTGCACGCTTGGCCCACTCAACGGGTTCCATCGGTGGTCACCTCCGTTTGGGCCTCCGGCGTTCCATACAGCATCAGGAACGTGGTGGTCTTCACGCCCTCGTACCCGAAGACCTCCTGCTGAACCGCGGTCGCGTTCGCGCCGGACCCCGCGGAGAGCAGGATGATCCCGACAGCCGAGGACGGGTCGCGGCGGGTGATCTGGTAGTTCTCGAGACCAGCTTCGCTCGCCGCAGCTTTGATGGCGGCCTCCGTGTCGCCGATCTGGTCGGCGAAGCCGTTCTGCACGGCCCGCGCACCGGTGTATATCTTGCCATGGGCGACCTCCTCCCGCGAGAGCGTGATGCGGTCGCCTCGCTCCTGCATCACGGAGCCGACGAAGGCGCGCTTCAGCGTCTCGATCTGGGCGCGTATCTCCGCCGGCGTGCCACCCGTCAGCTTGTCCGGGCCAGTGGTCACCTGGTCGGGGACGCCCCCGTCGATCGGCGAGGAGGTCCGGACGCCCACGTTGCCGACGAGCGACGCGGGGGTCACGAAGATCGACTCGGACGGGAGTATTGTATAATACATCCCCGAGGCTGCCATTCCCCGGACCGACGTCACGACCGGTTTCTCCTGCGCAAGCCTCTTGACGGCCATGTACTGTGCCTCGCTCGCGGCGGCTCCGCCCCCCGGACTGTCGACCTTGAGGACGACCGCCTCGATCGAATCGTTGCGTCGCACCTCGCGGAGCTCCTCGATCGCCGCGTCCGCGGAGCCCCCGTAGATGGTCTCGTCGAGTGTCACGACGGCCACGTAGGGTTCCTCCTCGGTCGCGGTGGAGTACACCGCCGGGGCGACGGCGGCCCCCAGCACGATGGCGACCACCGCCACCACGACGTAGGACCCCGCGAGGGTCTTGACGAATTTGTCGATGGGATTCGTCATCCTGTACGCCTACACGGGGGGTTGGGGGAAGCTAAAAAGGTGGCATAACGACAACGGGTATTTGACCAAGAACGGGGGCGAGAACCCAACCCGGAGGATCACGTCGGCGCGTCTACTGATTTTCCCCCTGGAGGCGGCCAGGAAAACCCGAGACGACCGTGCTGGGGGTGGTCTCCCGTTCATCGGGAAGCAGCCGGCATCGACACTCGTATGGCGCATTTCCGGACGTTGCAGAATTCCTGGGCGTTTGGGACAATATGTTACCCGAGAAATGGGAAGCGGTCACCGAAGCAGGCCCACCTCAGCGCGTGCTCAACTCGTCTTTGTCCTTGACCATCCGCGTCTCCGCCTCGCCGCTTGTCAACTCGTTCACCAGGTCGAAGAAGTCGTTCTGGAGCCCCGCGGGGAAGGTAAGGACCCCGATCCACGAGCCGTCCGGCTGCCACTCCTCGCGCTCGAGGTCACCGAACTGGCGGATCTCGGACTGGGCGCTGCCCGCGTACTCCGCGGGGACCTGGACGGCGATGGTCACCTCCTCGAAGCGGATGGGGATGACCGGGCGGAGCGCCTCGAGCGCTTCATCGACCTGGTTCTCCACCGGCTCCATCGGATCGACGTCGAATCCAGCCTCCTCCAGCGCGGACTCGATGCGCTCGGGGGGATGGGGGGCGTCATCCATCTGCGGGTTGACCGCGTTCCGGGCGATCTGATTGACCAGCTTGCGGTGCTTTTGCTCCTGCATCTCCCGGCGCTGCTCGGCGGTGATCTGGATCTCTCCCCGCTCGATCACCTCCGGGATGATCTCGAGGGGGTCGGTCGTTCCGAAGACCTCCTCGAGGTCCTCCTCCGCCGGCCGGTCCCCCCGCGAGGCGTTCTCGAACACGTCCCTGGCCGCGATGACGTCCTCCAGCTCGCCGTCGAACTCCCCACGTTTGATGGCCAGGGCGGCATCCGGGTCCACGAGCACCTCGAATCGGGCGCCATGGGACTCGAGGCGTGCCGTGACCGCGTCGTCGAGTGAAATCATGCCCGGCAGTTCACGCCCCCTCCCCAAAGGTGTTTCCGGGATTCCGCCCCACTCCTCAGGGGGAATTCCAGGTGCACGCCCCACTCCTCAGGGGGAATTCCAGGTGCACGCCCCACTCCTCAGAGGGGATTCCAGGTGCACGCCCCACTCCT
>JBDGRH010000218.1:0-5405 GCA_042218225.1 Halodesulfurarchaeum sp.
TTCCGGCACTCCGCGAGGAATAAGCCGACAGCCGCTCGTAAGCGGGGCAGCTCATCCCATCATACTGGGGCCCCAACCATCTCAATTATGGAATGCATTCCAATTCCGGTACTCTTATGCGCGGGTATCGGCAAGGTCGAACCATGGCAGTCGACGCCGGGACCCGCGCCGTCGGGTTCGACGAGCTCGCGGTCCTGAAGCTCCTCGGGATCGACGGTGCCCACCGGGGCGAGGTCAAGATCTCCTGCAGCGATCTCGCAGAGCGCCTCGACGTCTCGAATCAGACCGCCTCGCGGCGGCTCCAGGCCCTGGAGGACGCGGACTTCCTCGGGCGGGAGATGGTGAGCGATGGGCAGTTCGTGCAGATCACCGAGGACGGGACGGCCGCGCTCAAGCGCGAGTACGAGGACTACCGCCGGATCTTCGAGGAGAAGGGCGCCTTGCGCCTCCGCGGCGAGGTGACCAGCGGGATGGGCGAGGGGCGCCACTACATCTCCCTGCCCGGGTACAACCGCCAGTTCGAGGAGAAGCTGGGCTATGACCCATACCCGGGGACGCTCAATCTAGATCTCACCGCCCGGAGCCAGCGCGAGCGCTCCGCCATGGACTCCTTCGAGGGCATCGACATCGAGGCCTGGGAGGACGAGGAGCGGACGTACGGCGCGGCTCGCTGCTACCCCGCGACCGTCATGACGGGCGGCGACGCCACCTTCGAGCGGGCCCACGTCATCGTCCCCGCCCGGACGCATCACGACGACACCCAGCTCGAGGTCATCGCCCCGGAGAAGCTCCGGGACGAGCTGGGCCTCCTCGATGGAGACGAGGTGATCGTGCGTGTCGAAGCCGCCTGAGGCCACGGGTCGTGCCACGCGGGTCGAGGACGCCCTCGAGGCCTTCCGAGAGGGACGCCCGGTCCTCGTGCACGACTTCGACGACCGCGAGGGCGAGGTGGACATGATCTACCCGGCCGTGGACGTGGAGCCGGCGGACGTGGCACGGATGCGCAACGACGCCGGGGGACTCATCTGCGTCGCGCTCGGGCCCGAGGTCGCGGACGCCTTCGACCTCCCCTTTCTCGCGGGCGAGATCGACCACCCGGTGGCGGAGAGCGGGCATCTCGGGTACGACGAGCGCTCGTCATTTTCCATCACGGTGAACCACCGGGACACGTACACGGGCATCACGGACAACGACCGCGCGTTGACCATCTCGGCGTTGGGCGAGGCGGCAGGGGATCCCGAGGGGACTGACTTCCCCCGCACCTTCCGGGCACCCGGGCACGTCCACCTCCTCCGCGCGGCCCGCTACGGCCTGGCAGACCGGCGGGGGCACACCGAGATGGGCGTCGCCCTCGCCGACGAGGCGGGCCGGCCGCCGGCGGCGGTGGTCTGCGAGATGCTCGACGACGAGACCGGCGAGGCGCTCTCGACGGCAGACGCGCGGGCCTACGCCGAGCGAAACGGCATCCCCTTCGTCGAGGGGGCGGCCATCGTCGAGGCATTGGGATGACGGGTCCCGTTACGGGGCAACTGGCACCTCTCACGCTCCCTGTGAGTCCGTGACAAGCCGCACAGCCCCATCTGATAGGGTTTTATGTCCGTTCCGGGGGTAGGCTCACGTATGCCCGGATTCCAGGAGATGGACGTCGAGACCATCTGGATGGACGGCGAGTACGTCGACTGGGAGGACGCGACCGTCCACGTCCTGACCCACGCCCTGCACTACGGAACAGGCGTCTTCGAAGGGGCCAGGGCGTACGACACCGAGCAGGGGACCGCCATCTTCCGGTGGGACGCCCACCTCGACCGCCTGTACGCCTCCGCGAAGCCCTACGACATGGACATCCCGTTCTCCCGCGAGGAGCTGACGGAGGCCACCCTCGAGCTCATCCGGCAGAACGGCCTCGAGTCCGCGTACATCCGCCCGCTCGTCTACTACGGGTATCACTCACTTGGAGTGAGCCCCGCGGACTGCCCCACGAAGGTCGCCATCGCGACCTGGCCGTGGGGGGCGTACCTGGGGGAGGAGGCCCTCGAGCAGGGGGTGAAGGTCAAGGTCTCCTCCTGGCGCAAGCACGCCTCGAGTCAGATCCCGACCAACGCCAAGACCACCGGCCCGTACATCAACAGCATGATCGCGGGCGAGGAGGCACGCCGCCACGGGTTCACCGAGGCCATCGTCCTCAACAAGGAGGGACACGTGGCCGAGGGACCGGGCGAGAACATCTTCCTCGTGCGTGACGGGGAGCTCTTCACGCCCGGACTCTCCCAGAGCATCCTCGACGGCATCACGCGGAAGACCGTCATCACGCTCGCCCGCGAGCGGGGCTACACGGTCCACGACGACGTGACGATCAGCCGCGGCGAGCTGCACACGGCCGACGAGCTGTTCTTCACCGGCTCGGCCGCGGAGGTCACCCCCATCAGACAGGTGGACAACGTCGAGATCGGCGATGGGTCGCGCGGACCCATCACCGAGGAGCTCCAGCAGGCCTTCTTCGACATCGTGGAGCGGCGGACCGACGAGCACGACGAGTGGTTCACCTACGTCTGAGCACGAGACCGGGTCCGTTCAGGGACCAACTGGCCCACCCCTGGCCAGTGACGCGCCGAATCAGCCCCCCTCCTCAATCGTCCTCGAAGAGTTCCGCGGTCAGGTCGCGCTTGTCGGTCTCGCCGAACCCGGCCGAGAGCACCCGCGTGAGGGCGTCCTCGACGCGCTCGTCGGTCTCCACGTAATCCCCCGGATCGACCTCGATCACGAACCCGGTTGTGATGTTGGGCGAGGTGGGGAGAAAGAGGATCTCCTTTCCGTCGGCGGTCTGCTTTCCCGTCTTGAAGGCGGTCATCCGGAGGTCGCCCCAGACCTCGACCTTGACGGGGGTCTGCAGGTCCCCCGTCCCGGAGAGGGCGGTCTCGACGCCCATCTTCGAGGCGTTGTAGATGATCCGGAGGCCGGGAAGCCGGTTGAACAGCGTGTCGATGTACTCCTCGACGATCCCACCCACGGCGGTGCGCATGAGATAGCCGATGGCGAACACCACCAGGACGAACACGACCAGCGTGAGCGTCACCCGGAGGAGGGGGTTTCCGACGGCACCGCTGAGGAGGGCCACGGCGGCGAGCTTCGTGTAGAGCCAGAAGACGACATAAAGCGTGACGAGGATCGGGAGCAGGACCACCAGTCCGCTCGCGAAGTCCCGCTTCCAGGAGGCCATCAGGTGTGCGCATACTCGCGGACGGTACTAAGCCTTGGTCATCCGGGTGGGCTCACCGCCGCGTGCCGGTCGCGAGCCGGTCCATCCGCGGGACTGTCGGGACCGACGGCGGGCATTTAAAGGGAGCGGGCGGCGGTATCCCGTACATGGATCTCGTGGCGGTGGTCGTGACCGGGTTCTGGGCGATGCTTCCCGCCTACATCCCCAACAACGTCGCCGTTCTCGCTGGCGGTGGGCGACCCATCGACGGGGGCCTGACGTGGCGGGGGGCTCGGGTCCTCGGCGACGGGAAGACCTGGCGGGGGACGGCCATCGGGATCGCCGCCGGCGTGCTCCTCGCGGTGGTCCTCAACGCCACCCACCCGCGTGTCGTCGCCCTCACGGGTGTCATCTTGCCCACCTTCAGCCCGGACGCGATGGTGGCCCTTCCAACCGGGGCCCTCCTCGGGGACATCATCGCCTCCTTCCTCAAGCGCCGGACCGGTCGTCGCCGCGGCGCGGCCTTCCCGGTCGTGGACCAGCTCGATTTCGTCGTCCTCGCGCTGGGGCTCACCGCGGTGGCGGACCCTGCCTGGTTCGGCCGAGTCTTTACGCTCCCTGTCCTCGCGGTCGTGCTCCTCCTGACCCCGGCGCTCCACGTCGGGACGAACGCCCTGGCCTACGTCCTCGGGCTGAAAGACGAGCCCTGGTGACGGTCCGGAGTCAACCTCGGGCGCCGCTCGCGTGCCGTGAAGGCTTTCACGCTCGGCCCCGCTCTCTCACCTGATGGCCGACCCGGAGCTCATCGCGGCCCTTCGCGAGGCGGACGCCGTGGAGTTCGGCACGTTCGAACTCTCCCACGGCGGGACGAGCGAGTACTATATCGACAAGTACCGCTTCGAGACCGACCCGGCCGCCCTGGAGCGGATCGCGGCCGCGTTCGCGGAACGGGTGGGCGAGACGAAATTGGCGGGCGTCGCACTCGGCGCCGTCCCCCTGGTGACGGCCACGAGTCTCGCGACGGGCAACCCGTACGTAATCGCCCGGAAGGAACAGAAGGAGTACGGCACCGGGAACCGCATCGAGGGTCACCTCGAGGACGGCGAGGAGGTGATCGTCCTCGAGGACATCGCGACCACCGGCCAGAGCGCGCTCGACGCGGTCGAGGCGCTGCGGGCGGCCGGGGCGGTCGTCAACCGGGTCCTGGTGGTCGTCGACCGGGAGGAAGGTGCCGCCGAACGCCTCGCGGAGCACGGGGTCACCCTCGACGCGCTCGTGACCGCCACGGAGCTCCTCGCCGACGCGGAGTGAGGCGGACCAGCTGGGGGACCGACCGCGGTCGAGCGTCGACCGGATATGTCCGTGGTCGTGGACATCTCCGACCGGCTGGAATCCGGGATATTCATAGTTGTGGAATCGTGGGGTACGGGTATGAACCGCGCGGAGAAGGCGGGCCTCCAGCTCCGGGCCGTGGGCGTGCTCCGGACGCTGAAGGAGACCCGCACGTACGAGGAGCTCGCCGCGGACACCGGGCTCCCGGCCGGAGATCTCAACCGGTACGTCAACGGACACGTGCTCCCGAGCGCCGACCGGGCCCGGGAGATCGTCGCCGACCTCGGGTACGAGCTGGTCGCGGACGAGGTCCGCGATCGCGTGCGGATGGACGAGGACGGATACATCGACAACTCGGGGATCGTCTTCGACCAGCCGCTTCTTGACATGGTGGCGCCGGTCGCGAGCGAGACGCTGGATTTCGACCCGCCCGATGTGGTCCTGACCGCCGCGACTGACGGCATCACGCTCGCGGCGGCGCTTTCGAGTCACTTCGACGCGGATTGCGTGTACGCCAAGAAGGACAAGGAGACCGCCGTGGAGGAGTTCATCGAGGCGCGGCTCAGACTGGAGTCGGGCATCGAGATCACCTATTACCTCCCGGCCGAGGGCCTCTCGGCCGGTGACACCGTCCTGGTCGTGGACGACCTCATCCGCTCGGGGGAGACACAGGAGATCCTCCTCGACATCGCGGACCAGGCGGAAGCGGAGGTCGTGGGCGTGTTCACCCTGATTGCCGTTGGTGAGGAGGGGCTCAAGCGGGCCCGGGCACTTACCGAAGCCCCCGTCGGTGCTCTGGTCGAACTCGAATAGGTGACCGCTCGGCGAACGTCGTCGGTCGCTCCCTGCGCTCGGAGCCACTGCTGTCCCCGGCCGG
>JBDGRH010000310.1:0-5169 GCA_042218225.1 Halodesulfurarchaeum sp.
GAGCCCGGTATCGGCCAACAGGGCGATGGCAGCCTTATCCCGGGAATTTCCCGCCGTCTCCAGGAGGGAATCGATGTCGTCCTCGGTGAGGAGCTTGTTGGGATCGACCTCGCGTTTCGGAGACGGGCGAATCCGCACGTCCTCGGCCCACTCCTCGTCCCTCCAGGTGTAGAAGACGCGCCATGCCTTCTCGTAATTCCGGATGGTCCCCTCGCTCATCCCGTGGTCGTGCTTGAGAATGAAGCGGAGGTCGTCCAGTTCGTCCGGGCCCTCCACCTCGGTGATGGGGCGGTCCCAGCGCTCGGAACTCAGTCGGAGGCGATTGAGATGGCTGATGATCGTCCCGGTCCCCTTCTGGCCGGAGACGTCCTCATGTCGAATGAACGATTGGATGGCTTCGCGGTCGGCCTCGGGTATATGAGCGGATCGGAGCCGTTTCAGTTGATTGTCATACTTTGCCCCGTAGTTCTGGACGTCGTCGACGTTGCCCATGACAACTTAAACGAGTACTGGGACTATATACCTTTCGTATGTCATCCGCGCGGGACTATCCGGCGACGAACGAAGGTGAGGAGCGGGTAGTAAAGCGGATTAGAGCCCTCTCAGACGCAGGGTTTCCAGATCGTTCCGTACCGAGAAGCGTTGTCGCCCCGCTGCTGGTTTCCTTTTAATAGGGGCACAGTCACGGCCATCCTCGGGTGCGTCTTCCTGGAGGTCTGAGGTCTCGAGAGGGGTGTGAGTCCGGGGATTGGATTTGGGGGGATCGTTCGGTTCTGTTTCCCACGGGTTCCGCTACAGGGAGCCGATGGTTCATAGAAGCGATTTTTTCTTGACGTTAACTGGTCAGCAGGATGAGGGGCCGATTCCCCGCAGTCTCTATTGCCCTTCAATATTGGACCCTGGAGCCCCATCCAGGATTTGGGAGCAAACCGATATCCAACCATCCCGCTGGTTTCATGGCCACGCCCCCCGAGTGGCCGATATGGTGGGCGACTCCCGACGAAACGATCTCAGGCGAACCGTCGAACGTGGAGACGTGGCCCTCGGGGTGCTCGACGCCGTGTTCAGCCCGTCTCTCGTGGAGCTCCTGGGCGACCTCGGCTTCGATTTCGTGTGGCTCGACTTCGAGCACGGCGGCCCGAGCCCGTGGGATGGGGAGCGCTTGGAGGACCTCCTGCGAGCAGCCGATGCCTCGGGGACGGAGCTCCTCGTCCGGGTTCCCAGTCCCGATCCGGCGATGGTCAGGAAGGTGCTGGACGCGGGCGTCCGGAACGTCTTCGTCTCCCGCATCGAGACGCCAGCGGAGGTCGAACGGGTCGTCGAGGCGGGTCGGTTTGCGACAGACGAGGGTGCCGGAACCCGAGGCCTGGCGGCACCGCGTGCCAGCCGCTGGGGACTCGAGATGGATACGTATCCCGAGGTGGAGGACGAGGAGGTCGTCATCGGCGTCACCATCGAGACACTCGAAGCGGTCGAGAACATCGACGCGATCCTGGACGTTCCAGACCTCGGGTTCGTCTTCGTGGGCCCGAATGACCTCTCGGTGGCCGTCGGCGAGCCCGGGAACCGGGCCCATCCCGACGTGACGGCAGCCGTGGAGGAGGTTCGAACTGCTGCCCTCGACCGCGACGTACCCCTGGGGAACCTGAGCTTCGGGGTGGAGGATGCCCTCGAGAAGGCAGCACAGGGGTATCAGATCCTCCACGTGGGGAGCACGACGGGGGCCTTATCGGCGCATTTCAAGTCCTGGCAGGCGGAGTTCGAGGAACGACGCGGCTGAGGTGGTCATCGACGACATAAAGAGGGGTGACGTGACCAACGGCTCGCATTGACGCGGTATTCCCACGGTTCCCGGTGCCCCTGCATCCGGTTCGACAACAATCCGGTCACCCCACTGCTGTACGGATCTCGAACCTCGCTCCACCCGCCTCGCTCGCCGTGACGGAGATGTCCCACCCGTGGGCCTCCGCGATCTCCCTGACGATGGCGAGACCGAAGCCGGTCCCCTCCTCGCTGGTGGTGAACCCGGACTCGAACACCGACTCGCGCTCGTCGGCCGGGATGCCGGGGCCGTCGTCAGCGACGTAGAATCCGGGTTCCTCGTCGAGGGCCCCGACGCTGATCTCCACCTCCTGGCCTCCATGCTCGATGGCGTTCCGGAAGAGGTTCTCGAGGAGCTGCTGGAGGCGCTCGGGATCCGCGTCGAGGGTCGGGTCGTCCTCCATCGAGACCGTGGCGTCGCCGGTGGCGACGACCCCCCAGCATCGGTCCACCACGTCGGCCAGGGAGACAGTGGTTACCTCGTCGATCTCTCGACCCTCGCGAGCGAGCGTGAGGACGTCCTCGATGAGCGCGTCCATCCGCTCCAGGGCGGCCAGGGCCGTTGAGAGATGCTCCCGCTCCGTCGACGCGTCTTCCGGTTCGGATCCCGATTCCTCGAGTGCCAGCTCGATCCGGCCGGTTGCCACGTTGAGCGGGTTGCGGAGGTCGTGGGAGACCACGCTCGCGAAGGCGTCGAGCCGCTCGTTCTGGCGCTCGAGCTTCCGGCGGTATTGCTCCCGCTCGGTCACGTCGGTGAGGATGAGTGCCCGGCCGGTTCCCCCGCTCCCGGCATCGAAGGGGTTCTCGGAGACCTGAAAGTAACGCCGTTGTCCGGGTCCCTCGAGCTCGATAATGGGATCGGCCACTCCGAGCGCCCCCTCCAGGGTCGGCACGATCTCCTCGAGTGGGGTGCCGATGCTCTCCTCGGACTGCAGGCGAGGAAAGCGCTCGAGGGCACTTTGGTTGAAGTCCCGGATGCGGTCTTCGTCGTCGAGGAATATCACGGGAGAATCGTGTCGGCCCGCGAGGCGGACCGTCTGGAAGCGCTCGAGATAGAAGAACAGGACGCCGGTCGCGAAGACGGCGACGCCGAGCGGCTCGTAGGTGATATCGATGAGCAGGGGTGTGGCGAAGCCGATGACGTCCAGGAGGACCGGGAGCCCCGTTATCGCCACCAATATCCCCAGGGTCTTCGTCTCATATCCCACCTGCTGGAACCGCTCGAAGAGCATGAAGTACCCGACCGTGGCCAGCGCGTACGAGAGGCCCATGACCACCCAGTGGATCGACCCGGTGTTGATGGTGGTGTGGGGGAAGGGGACCGAGGAGAATCCGACGCTGAAATAGAGATTGTGTACCGGGTTCGTCAGCTTCAGGGCGATGAGGCCGGCGAAGGCGGCAAGCGCAGTGCGTCGGATGGTCGGATCCCGGTGGAGCGAGCGACCGGTGTACGCCGAGCAGAAGTAAAGCCAGGCGGGGACCGCGGCGAGGCCGACGATCAACCCGGCGACGTAGAACGCCACAGACAGTGCGCGACTTGATGCGACGATGAACCCAAGGTGGGCAGCCGCCCATCCCCCACTGGTCACGAGGAGCGCCTGTAAGCCCACTCGCGTATCGCGATCCTCGACGCGGCTCGCCCGCGGCAGGTTCGCCAGGCAGAGTACCGCTGCTCCGCCGAACGCGACGATATACGCGATCCGGGGCGCACTCGGAATGGCGAGGGACAGAAGGGA
The DNA here is from genome assembly GCA_042218225.1 of Halodesulfurarchaeum sp. GTDB lineage: Archaea > Halobacteriota > Halobacteria > Halobacteriales > Halobacteriaceae > Halodesulfurarchaeum. The sequence continues at coordinate 3,558 of JBDGRH010000310.1, forward strand.
GAGAGTGGTTCCGGTGAGCATCACAAAGCACCCATAGGGGATAGTGCGTATCATTCAGGTGGACTCCCTCGATTGAAATACCTCTCGTTCCCTCCACACCGGGAACGATGTGATCGTGCCCGAAGTGACCATGGTTGGGGAACAGCGATGAATGTGGATGGCGAGGTTGCCAGGGGGAACGTACAGGGGGACGGTGGGAAGGGGAGAGAGGAGAGCCGTGGCCAGGAGGACCTCGAGGCTACCAGACCCTGTCTGCCCCGATGTAGATCGTGCCGAATCGAATCAATCTTCACGGCCCGTCTCCGAGAGTCCACCTGAACTCCGTCAGGGCGCGAATCGGGAACCCCCGGGGGCCGACGAACGAACCCAGTGGTATCAGCATGGTGGAGGAGATCGACGCGGATTCGGTGCGCGATTGGCTCGACGAGGACGGTGTCCGGCTGGTCGACATCCGCGAGCCGGTGGAGTACCAGGCGGGACATATCCCCGGCTCCATCAACATCCCGATGGGAGAACTCACAGACCGGTTGTCAGATTTCGACTGGGACCTCGACATCGTTGTGGTGGTCTGCCAGGTGGGTGCCCTCTCTGTTCAGGCGGGGAGACTTATCGAGGCCTACGCAGGGGTGGACGAAGCTGTCCGTGTGGCGAGTCTGGCCGGTGGATACGCTGACTGGCCGTACGAGGTGACAGGGGTGGCGGACGGTCCTCGTGAACCGTCAGAGTGAACGACCTCGGTTTCGGTATCAAACGCGCCTTCTCAGATCTTCGCCGCTCCCTCCATGAGCATGATGACGACGAAGAGGAGCACCCAGCCACCGAGCCCGAACAACCCGGCCACCGCATTGAGGCTCTGCTCGCTCGTGATCGGAAACAGGGCGTAGCCCACCTGTACCCCCAGGAGCGACCGCACTAGATACCGGAGCGCCGTCACCATCGCCAGCAACAGGCGGAAGGGGTTCACGACCGCCAGGGGTCCGTAGTGACTGACCAGGAGCGCGCCTCCGGCGCTCCAGCAGACGAGTGGCGGTGTCAACCGAAGGATGCTCATCGGTGGGGCTCTCTGATTCGGGCGATGCGGCGGAGGTATTGTGGAGGTTTCGGAACATTCACCCGGCCTGACAGCTCTTCACCCTGCAAATGCGAGCGGGGTACCTCGTATTTCCGGTTCGGGGGGACTCCAACCCGGAATACACCGGTGCACCCGGGCCTCGACAACGGAGAGGTTAAGTACCCATGGTCCCTCGAACCAGGTGGAGTCACTGTAAATGGCATCCGGTACGGTCGCATTCTTCAACGAGCGGAAAGGATACGGTTTCATCGAAACCGAAGACTCGGACGAAGACGTGTTCTTCCACATGGAAGACGTCGGTGGGCCCGACCTCGAGGAGGGCCAGGAAGTCGAGTTCGAGATCGAACAGGCAGACAAGGGCCCACGGGCCAAGAACCTCACGCGGGTGTAGGCGATCCGGGGTCCGCTCGTTGGGCGGATTCTCCCGCCGAACCGCGGTTGTAGTCACTACTATCCTTTTTCAGGGTGACAGACTGGGGGAGCGGTGCACCTCGGTGAGAACGGGACCGATGGGAGCTGGAAGACCGGTGGATGGAGGGG
>JBDGRH010000237.1:0-5151 GCA_042218225.1 Halodesulfurarchaeum sp.
TTGCCGGAGGATATCGGGGGCCGCCTCGAGCGCGTCCTCCAGCGCCTCCGTGTCGGGCCCACCGCCCTGCGCGAAGTCGGGCGGTCCTCCGCCACCGCCGCCGACGCGACTGGCCAGCTCGCTCACGACCTCGCCGGCGTTGACCGGCGCGCCGTCCGGGACGGCGACGACGAACTGGGCGCCGTCGACGCCGCTCCCCACGACGGCGATGTCCCCGGACTCGACGAGGGCGTTCGCGGTCGCCCGGAGCTCCTCCATGTCGCCGTCGATGCGCTGGATGACGGCAGTCCAGTCGCCGACCTGTACCTCGGTCCCGCTCTCGCTCCCCGCCGCGCGGGCGGTCGCCAGCTCCTCCTTCAGCGACTCGATTTTCTTGCCGCGCTCCTTCCACTCCCGGAAGAAGCGCGCGGCCGTCGCCGGGACCTCGTCGGGGGCGACGTCGAAGGTCTCCGCGGCGGCCAGGAGGTCGTCCTCCATCGACTGGACGTGCTCGACCGCCGCCTCGCCCGCGGCGAAGGTGAGCCGCTCGACGCCGTCCTGCACGCGCTCGGTCGAGAGGAGCTTGATGGCGCCGACCTCCCCGGTCCGGTTGACGTGGGTCCCGCCGCAGGCCTGGACGTCCTCGTGGACGTGGACGAGGCGGATGGTCTCCCCGGACGGGATGCCGCCCTGGTAGAGGTCGAAGCCGTACTGCTCCTCCGCGGCGTTCCGGTCGGGCCACTCCTGCCGGACGGTGTGATCGCCGACCACGATCTCGTTCGCCCGCCGCTCGATCTCCTTCGCGGTCTCCCGGTCGATGCGCTCGTAGTGACGGATGTCGATCCGCGAGGCGTCCGTCCCCTTCTGGGCGCCGGCCTGGCGGACGTGACCCCCGAGGATCTCCCGGGCCGCGTGGATGACGATGTGGGTGGCGGTGTGGTGGCGCATGAGCCGCCGCCGTCGCTCCACGTCGATCTTCCCCGTCACGAACTCCCCCTTCCCGGGGTCATCGTCCGTCCGATGGAGGATGACGTCGCCCTCGCGCTGCACGTCGAGGACGTTCACGGTGGTCTCCTCCGTCGAGAGGGTCCCGTGGTCCGGGGGCTGGCCGCCCCCCTCGGGGTAGAACATCGTCTGGTCGAGGACGACGTCGTAGCCGTCCTCGCGCTCGAAGACATCGAGAACCATGGCCTCGAACTCCGTGCGGTACTGGTCGTCGTAGTAGAGCCGCTCCGTCTCCGGGAGGTCCTCGAGCCGGGCCACCGCTTCTCGCTCCTCATCAGCCGCCTCTTCGCCCTCGTGGCGCTCCGCGACGAGTCGATAGAAGTCCTCCGGGACCTCCACCCGCACGTCGTACTCCGCGGCGATGTCCTCGACCATGTCCGGCTGGATACCGTGCGAGTCGTATAGCTCCACGAGCGTGTCCGCCTCGATGGGCGCGTCCCGCTCGGCGTGGTCCTCGGCGATGCTTCGCACCCGGCGGCCGCCGCGCTCGAGCGTCTCGGCGTACTTCTCGACCTCGGAGCGCACCATCGCCCGGATGGTGTCGCGGTTCTCATAGCCCAGGCGCTCGGCCTGCATGTCGACCAGCTCGTCGAGGGGGGCGTCCACCCCGACCTCGTCGACCAGGCGCTTGGTCCGCCGGAGGACCATCCGGGCGAGGTACCCGGTTCCGACGTTCGAGGGGACGATCCCGTCCCCGAACATGTACGCGAGGGTGCGGCAGTGATCCGCGATGGCGAAGATGTCCTCGAGGGGCGAGACGAGCTCCTCGATGTACGCGGTCTCGACGCCGAGCTTCTCGGCGATGTTGTCGCGGGCCGCCTCGACGTCCTCGATCTCGTCGATGTCCATCCGGCCGGCGAGCTTCGAGGCCCGGCGGACGAGGTCCCGCTCGTCCTCGGTGAGCTCGATCCCCGCGTTGTCCTTCAGGAACTCGATCATGTCGGGGTAGACCGCCTCGTAGACGGTCGGCGTCCCCTGGCTCACCCAGGTCCAGCGCTCCAGCCCGTAGCCGGTGTCCACCACGTAGGTGTCCATCGGGCTGTAGCGGTTGCCGTCTTTCATCTCGTACTCGCCCTCGGGGTCCTGCTCGAGGGACATGAACACGAGCGTGGCCAACTCGGCACCCCGGAAGAGCACCTCGAAGGCCGGGCCCGCGTTGCCGCCACCCACCCACGGGTCCTCGATATAGGTGATCTCCTCGAGGTCGACACCCATCGATTCGAAGAGCTCATCGCAGAGCCGGACGGTCTCGTCCTTCCAGTAGACCTCCCCGTGGTAGGCGAGGTCCTCCGGGGCGTCCTCCCGGGTGTTGAAGGCGTGATGGGCCATCATCTCGAAGGCCATCGTGTGCCGACCGGTCTTGCCCACGTTGTCGATGTCCTGCATCCGGATGCAGGGCTGGCTGATGGTCAGGGGGTTGGCGGGTGGCGGGGCCTGCCCGCTGGTGACCAGGGGCTGGAAGTCGTAGATGGACGCCTGCGTGAGCAGGACGTCGTCGCGCCACCGGTTGGCCGCCACCGGATAGGGCTCGATGCGCTCGTGGTCGCGCTCCTCGAAGAAGGAGAGGAAGGCCTCCCGCATCTCCTCGAGGGAGTACTCCCCGTCGAATCCCGGGTTGTCGATGAAGGCGTAGTCGTCACAGGGGGGTTCGCCGCAGGTCTCCCGATCCGGATCGCGGGTCCAGAAGAAGTCGCCGCAGTGCACGCACTCCTTCCGGACGAAGCCCTCCTCCTCGAAGTACTCGAGGCGGTAGGCGTCCTCCAGGTCGCTCATTGGAGGGTAGTGGCCGATGCGGAAGTAAAACAGTTCCGGGAGCGCGACCGGCCGGAAAACAGGCGGTTGAGGGCGCCTACCTGGAGAATATCCGACCTCCCCGTCCCATCGTCAACGGTCGGTTCCGTCGTCGATGGGGGGTAGGGATGGGCGTGGCCTGGACCTCGACCGCGGCTCAGTACCGAGGGTGGGGCTTTCGCCCTCCCGACAAGTTGCGATAGCCCACCTGTCGCCCGTCAGGCACGTTGCGATAGCTCACCTGTCGCCCACCCGGCACATCGCAATATATCAATTATCGGCCGACAGCCATATTGCGATGCCTCAGCTGGCGCCCGAGCGCCACCGCAGGAGTCCGGCGACGAGCAGCCCCGCGATCACGACGAGTGCCGGGGTGAACGGCGTCCTCACGTCCGTGTCGTCCCGGGCAGTCAGGCGCTGCTGCAGGCGGGCGAGGCTTTCGTTCTTGGCCTCGAGCCGCTCCCGGAGTCGCTCGACCGTCCGGTTCCGCGCGGAGAGGCGGTCGCGGAGCCCCTCGATGGTCTCGTTTCGAGCAGCCAGACGGTCGCGGAGCGCGGCGATGGTCTCATTTCGGGCCTCGAGGCGCGCCTGCAGGCGCTCGATGTGTGGATTCGGCTCCACGGTCACGCGCTGGTCGATGGCCGAGAGGGCCTCGACCGTGGGGGCATTCACGATCTTGACCCGGGTTCCGCGTCTGATCACGTAGAAGGCGTCCGCGAAGGGCCCCTCGTCGAGTTTGTACGTGTGATTCCCGTATCGCCACGCGCCCATCCCGATCAGGGCTCGCCGGTAGGCCCCGGCGAACTCCCTGGCCTCCCGCTCGCTGTCCCACACGCTCGTCCAGACGTACCCCCCGCGCTCACCGCGCCGGTAGGCCATGAACCGGTCGTTCCCCCACCCGGCTGACGGCCCGAAGGAGAAGTTGAGGACGTCCCAGCGGTGCTGGCGCTCGAAGATGTCACGGTCGAGGACCTCCTTCCCCTCCGGGGCCTGGAGCTGCTGCCCGTAGAACATCGCGAAGATGCCCACCTCTCCCAGCCGGTCCTCGTGGGTCAGCCGCCAGGCGTCGGTGGAGTGGTCGCTCACGGAGAGGGGGACGGGCTTCCGGCTCCGGTCGAGATGGATGATCTGCTCCGTGGTCGTCGGCGGTCGCTCGTGGGCCGCCGTCACCGCGTCCCATCCGCCCCTCTGGTAGAGATTGTACACGAACGTCCCGCCGTCCGCGTACGGCTGCGAGCTGAGCAACCCGAACACGGGGGCGGTGGGGACGTGGGCCCCGGACCAGTTCGCCGGGGCGTTCACGCACGACCAGTTGCTGATGCACTGCCGGGAGTACTGTGAATCGATGTACGAGGCCTCCCCCTCGACGAGGCCGTCTTTCGCCCACACCCCGTCCAGGGTCTGGCGCTGGTACCGTGGCGCGGAGAGGTCGAAGTGCTGGTGCTGGAGGACGTGGACGAACTCGTGGGCCAGCACGCTGGCGGAGACCGCCCGGAGCGAGCTGCTGCGGGTGATGATCGTCAGGTTCTTCGCGCCCTCCTCCGCGGCGTAGCCGACGACCGCCCCGCCCAGCCACCGCTGGATGGCTCGCGAGGTGTTCTCGCGCTCCCCAAAGGCGAACATGGCCTCGTACACCTGCGGGTTCCGGGGCTCACCAAGGGTCCCGCTGCGGAGCCGCTCTTTGAACGTCTGCCGCGAGATGAACTCCAGTGTCACGTTCCCTTCGAACTCCAGCCCCCGGAGCTCCTCGACCCGGGCCATGGTCCTGGCGCTGAGCAGCTCGACCTCGCGGTCGGTGAGGCCCCGCTCCAGCCCGGTCTGGTCGACCGGGATGGACTCGTTGTACCAGACGCCGTTCTCCCACCCGATGACGTCGGTCTCGGGGTCGGGCGGGGCCTGTGCGGTCTCGGGTTGCCCGGCCCCGGTCCCCGCGAGGATCGCCGGGATGGCCAGGATCGTCCCGAGGAGCAGGAGAGCGAGGGCGGCCTCACGCATCATCGATGCGGTGGTCGTGCGCGGGGAAGAACCTTCGGGCTCCGGCCGGTCGAGATGGGTGGCTTCTGTCGGTGGGTCATCTGGTTGGTGCGGTGTGCTGTCGGTGGATGGGTTCCTGGATTTGTTGACGTGGTTCAAATTCTATTATAAAGGGGGCTGGACGGATCGAATTTCCAGGAGTTTTGAGAGAATGATGTTGCCGTAATCCCGACCGCAACGAGTTGAAAGCCCTCGGCGGTCTGCAGCAGTGAGCACAACCGCCACCGCCACGAGTTGAACGCCCTCGGCCGTCTGCAGTGACTGCGAAAGATCGTACAGCAACGAGATGAAAGCCCTCGGCCGGCTCGGGTCGGGGGGCTCGCTGCGCGCTCCGACTCGCGG
>JBDGRH010000067.1:0-5137 GCA_042218225.1 Halodesulfurarchaeum sp.
GGGGCTTTCGGACGTCTGCTTCCCGGTGGTGTTATAACACACGACAGGGTTTTCGTGGACCCATTTTCACGAGACCTCGGATGATACAGCAGGATTGCTCCGTTCCATTGCGGTCACCCTCAGGCCCTGGCTATCGGAGACACAACCTCCCAATCTGCGATGAAACGAACCAACACGCAACCACTCACAACCCCCCAAAGACTCGCCCATCCCTCACAGGTCCAGGGGGCTGCCCTTTACATACTCCCGGAGGAAGGCCGTCGCGTAGGCTCCCTTCGGCAGGGTGAACGAGAAGGTGATGGGCTCACGGTCAATCGTCGGGGAGACCGGAACGAGGATGGCCCGCCTGGTCCCGGCGGAGCCATATGGCTCGGGAAGGTCGAAGTCGGCGGTGTCGAGCTCGAGGTCATCCAAGACTGCCCGGGCAATCTCTCCCGGAACCTCATCTGAAAGGGCTGTCTCCGTCCCCGGAAGGGGTGCGGTTACGAATGCCCGCTCCCGCCGACAGTGGCGGGCTAGCACGTCCAGCCGGTCCTCGGTCGCCACCTGCGTCCGGTCCGGATCCGGGAGGGGGATGTCTTCCGGGGCGTCCCGGTCGGCGAAACAGACCACGTCACCGACCACCGGCTCCGCGAACGGGAGGTCACGGGACAGCCGCTCGGAGAGGATGCGGTTGAAGACGAGCGATTGGGCTGCGTGAACGAACAGTCGCTGCAGGTTCTCTGGGAACGTATCGAGCGCGGCGCGGAAGTCCTCCGGGGCGTCCCCACCCGTGTCCACGAGCGAGTGGAGCATCGCCCGCTCGTATCGGAGGCGGTTCGGGAACCGCTCCAGGGCCGTCTGCCAGTCCCGGGTCTCCGTCACGAACTCTCGTGCCCGTCGGGAATCCTCGGGCTCGTGCGCCGACGGAGCTCCGAGGTACGCCATCGCGGCCCCCTCCCAGTCCCGTCGGAGGATGGCCAGACCCACCTCGTGGGTGACCGGGCGATAGCTCCCGAACCGCTGCTGGCCGAAGAAGTTCGGAAATCCGGGCCGGCCCCCGGCGAACTCCTCGAGCTCCGCGGAGATGTCGTCGATCCGCTCCGGGTGCTCGACGTCCCGGACCACGATCTCGAACTCGTTCCCGAGGAGGTCACCGAGGTGGATGCCCCGCCCGGCCCGACCCACGATCTCGATCTCGACTGCGTCAGGTCGGACCTCGGGGACGTCCGCCGGGGCCAGCCCCCTGACCGTGAACAGCTGGGTGCTCACTGCGTTCGCGTCCTTCGTCCCCGCCCAGGAGACCCGCTCACGGCTGATCCCGGCGGCATTCGAGAGCGTCCGGGCGAATTCGTTGGTGTCCACCCCTTCCAGCGTCACCCGGAGTACCAGCCACGGATAGGCGTCGGGCGACGCGTCGAGGGGTTCGGCATCGAAGTCCTCCCGCTCCACCACCCTGAAATCGGCCGGCGCTGCCCGGAGCCGGCCCCCGATCCCCGGGGTCCGGGAGGCGTATGCCTCAACGCCGACGGCGCGCTCCAGCTCGTGGGGGGCAACCATTCGTCGGGAATTGAGCGGGCCGGGCAATAGGCTCCCCGGTCGCCCTGTCGTCCGGTCGCCCTGTCGCCTTGTCGGCCGGTCGTCCAGTCGGCCGGCCGTTCTGTCGTTCGGTCGGCCGGTCGCCCTTTCAGCCGGTCGCCTTGTCGGCCGGTCGTCCAGTCGGCCCTCCGACTCCTCGGTGGTGTGTGGATCGACGCTGTTCCGCTCCTCAATTCGTCGCCGCTTCGACGGAGATGCACACCGTGGACCCGTCCGGTCCACACTCCTCGAAGGAGAGACTCCCGCCGGACTGTCGCACCAGGTGATTGACCAGCCAGAGTCCCAGGCCGCTCCCGTGGAAGAGTGGCCCGATCTCCCCATCCTCGAGGAGGACATCGCGTTCGGCGGCGGGGATGCCCGGCCCGTGGTCGGTGATCCGGATGTCAACGGTCCCGTTCTGTCGGCTGGCGGTCAATCTCACGGACGGGGCGGGGGATGAGTCATGTCGGATCCCGTTATCGAGGAGCTCCACGATAGCGGCGGGGAAGGCGGAGACCCCCTGGACGTTGATCCCCGGGGGACAATCCATCGTGACGGTGGCCCCGGGATGCTCCTCTCGAGTCTCCGCGGTGGCCTCCCGACAGATCCGGGCGAGGTCGTGATCCGTCATCGACCGTGGCTCGGTGAGCAGCGACACGATGGTCCGCTGCTTCTCCGCCACCTCGAGGAGCCCCATTCCCGTCTCCCCGATCGCGGTGGCGGCTTGGCGGCGCTCGCTCGGTGTGCGGTCGACGACGGCGTCCGCGTGTCCCAGGATCACGTTCAGCTCGTTCCGGAGATTGTGCCGGAGGACCCGATCCATCACCTGCAGGGCCTTCTCGCGCTCCTTCCGGTCGGTGATGTCGGAGTAGTGCTCGATCCGACCGCCTTCGTAGAGGCCGGCCGTGATTGGCTGACTCCAGTGGCGCAACCACCGCTCTTCACGTCCGTCCCCCGCCACGATCCGGCACTCGAACTCCTCCACGTAGGTGTTGTCGTCGTAGGTCGCCAGCACGGTGTCCGCGAACACCTCCGAGTCGTCGACCACGTCCCTGATCCGCTCCCGGACGAGTCTGCGCTTGTCGACCCCCACGACCTCCTCCCGGTCGAGGCCGAAGTACCGCTCGATGGCCTGATTGATCCAGACCACCTCGAATGCCGGGCCGAGGATGAACGTCCCAACCTCCGAGGTGTCGAGGACGTCGGTCGTGAGCGAGCGGTATCGGGCCTCGCTCTCGCGGAGCTCGGCCTCCTGGCGGTGCTGGTCCGTGACGTCCCGCATCGCGGCAACGACGCCGGTCACCTCCTCGTCCCCGTTGCGAAGCGGATAGAGTCGCATATCGAGGGTCCTGAGCGTCCCGTCCGGGCCGAGACGATCCGCTTCGAACTCGGTGGCTTCACCCGCGACCACCCGCTCGAGGTGGGGCCTGACCGCCTCGAAGGCCTCCTCGTCCAGAAGGTCGGTCAGCTTGGTCGAGCCAACGTCCGCTGCAGCGAGGTCGTGGAACGTCCGGTACGCGCGGTTCGCAAAGAGGAGGGTGAACTCCGCATCGACGGCCGCAAGCAGGTCCGTCGACCCCTCGATGGCCTGTTCGTATCGCCGGAGCTGTTCCGACCGGGCCATCCGGTCGGTGACGTCCTGCTGGATCGTCACGAAATGGGTGACCTCACCGTCGGCGTCCGGGATCGGTGAGACGGTCCGCTCCACGTGGTACTCCTCGCCGGACCGTCGGCGGGCGACTGCGGTTTCCTTTCGGGACGCCCCGTCGGCGGTCTCCCCTCGAGACGCCCCGTCGGCGGTCTCCACACGAGATACACCGTCTGCGTTTTGAAGGGTGGGGGAGGGGGTCGCTGCGTCGGCCCCCTGACCTCCCATGACGACGCGCTGTGACTGCCCGACTGACTCCGCCGCGGGATATCCGGTCATCCGCTCGAACGCGGGGTTCACGTACGTGATGGTCCCCGCCGTGTCCGTGATGACGACCCCCTGGCCGGCCGATTCCACGGCCTCACGGAAGCGCCTGGATTCCGCCTCCCGCTGGGCGAGTGAGCGATACAGCGTGCGGTGGGGCTCGGTGATGCCCGTTTTCACCACCGCGAGGTACACGAGCGTGAACGAGACGAGCTTGAGGACGTGGCCGAGGGCGTTGAACGCCCCGTACACGTCCACGTAGAGCGTGAAGGCCAGCTCCGCGCCGGCAGTGAGGACGATGGCCACGGAAAGAAGGGTATACACCCGACCGTCGAACGATTCGCGCTGGCGGTGGAGCAGTCCCAGGGCCACGACCAGGAGCCCGACGATGAGGTACTCGCTGCCCACCTTGAATGTCGTGAGCCCCGATCCCTCGACGAACGCGGCGGGGAAGACGTCGAAGACGAGGATGGCGGCCAGGCCCACCCCGGTCAGGATCGCGAAACCGGCAGCGATCGGCCCCAGGTGTTGTTGGAGCCCGCCGTTCGCGCCCCAATCCCTCCGGGTCGAGAGCAGGCCCACCCCACCCGCGGCGAGGAGAGCCCCCACCTCGAGATATCTCGCGAGGATCCAGAGCTGGGTGGGGAGGTCCGCCCCCGCCTCAGGAAACACGCCCATGCCGCTATACGCCAGGGTGTGGACAAGATCGACGCCCCCGACGAACAGGTAACCGACCCCTGCGACGGCGAGGAACCAGTTCCCGAGCTCGCGGCGCGTATTCCAGGTGACGATGAACACGGCGAAGGCGACGACGATGCTGAAGAGCTCGACCAGGCTGTGGAAGAGGAGGTAATTGCGCGGGAGGATGAGGAGGAGTCCGCCGAGGGCGAGGACCCAGAGCGCGATGTGGACGAGCTTCGTGCGTCGGAGTGAGGGATGTGCTGGAATCATCCTGGACGGGGGAGGGGGTTGTATCCGAGAAACCTAGATACGGTCCCGGGCTATATATGTTAGAGGATTAAGATAATCGCCGGCCGATCGCGGATTCTGGCTCACTCCCGACCCATCCAGTCGATCCGGGCCCCCGGGCCAGCGCACCGGGCTCTCACCCCATCGATGCCATACCAGGGTTCCGTCTCCCTTCCCCACCACGACTCAGTACAGGGAAAGCGACCCCGTGATCTCGTCCACGGCTTCCTCCCCCGCCGGGCCCACAGCGACGGCGGTGGGGGTGTCGGGCTCGAGCTGCGTGTGCCCAGCGTCCCTGACCAGACCCGTAGGTAATCCGGCTGCCTTCGCGGCCTCGTGGACCTCGAAGAGTGCGCGCTCGGAGTCGACGGCGAGAACGACCTTCTTCTGTCCACCCTGACGCCAGGCATCCTTGTTCGCTTCAGGCGCGTTCTCGTAGGCCATGAGCGAGGCATGGGCGACTTGGGCGGCCAGCTTCCCCTCGCCCATCCCCAGATCAGAACGGGCGACGATGGCCTGCTTCATGGCCGCGTCGAGGGGCGCGGTGTAATTAAAATGGGGAGAACCCCGTTTCGATCTCTCTGCCACCAACCGGTTGTCTCCACCAGCAGGTTGTCTCCACCAGCAGGTTGTCTCCACCAGCAGGTTGTCTCCACCAGCCGGTTGTCTCCACCAGCCGGTTGTCTCCACCAGCCGGTT
>JBDGRH010000126.1:0-5053 GCA_042218225.1 Halodesulfurarchaeum sp.
CCTTCCCGGTCGAGCAGGGTGATGCGGAGTACCCTGACGAGGGGGAGATTCGGGACGCCCTCCAGGCGCGTGGCCGGCTGGTCGAGGTTCCCGCGCTCGAACTGGCCCGGGAGGCGGGCATCCCGATGGGTGCCAACGCGGTCCTCCTGGGTGCGCTCTCGACCGCGTACGACCTGGAACTGGACGTCGAGGCGGTTCGGACGGCGCTCCTGGATCTGGTTCCCGAAGATGCCAGGGAATCCAACCGAGAGGCCTTCGAGCTGGGTCGTGAAGGGCGCGATGCTCCCGTCCACACCCACTCGTAGGGAGCCCCAGGCCGGGTGGGGAAGGGGAAGGGGTGGGGGTGGGAGGGGGACGTGACATAGGCCCACGTTCAGCACGTCCTCAGACCGCCTCGACCCACACACTGTAAAGGGTCGAGCGAGTTGCGGCGGACATGCGCAACTACACCATCACCCGTATCTGGGATATCCCCATCCGGATCAACGTCTCGCTGGTCGTGTTCCTCCCGCTTCTGGCGTGGTTGATCGGGAGCGGCGGGCAGATCGAGGTGTATGCCGGCCTCATCGAGGGGCTGACGGGGGTCGGCTTCGACCTGGGGGCGCTCCGCGCGGGGACCGTCCCGTGGGTCATCGGGATCCTGGCGGCCGTCGGACTCTTCGCGAGCGTGACCGTCCACGAGCTCGGTCACTCCTGGGTCGCCCTCCGGTATGGCATCTCGATCGAGTCCATCACCCTGTGGATCCTCGGGGGGATCGCGGCCCTGGGCTCCATCCCCAGAGAGTGGAATCGGGAGTTCTGGATCGCCATCGCCGGACCCATCGCGAGCCTGCTCGTCGGGGCCGTCTGCTGGCTCGGCGTGCAGGTCATCCCGCCTTCACTCCCTATCGCCCGGTTCGTGGTCGGGTGGCTGGCGATCACCAACGTCGTGCTCGCGGCGTTCAACCTCCTCCCCGCCTTCCCGATGGATGGGGGGCGCATCCTCCGGGCGGTCCTCGCCCGGTCGCGACCCTACGGGAGTGCGACCAGGATCGCGGCACGGATCGGCGTGATCTTCGCGCTCCTCTTCGCCGTGGTGGGGGTCCTCAACTTCAACGTCATCCTCCTCCTGCTCGCGGTGTTCATCTACGGCGCGGCGACGACCGAGTCACGGACGGTCCTCGTGGACGAGTTGCTCGAGGGATTGACGGTCGGCGACGTCATGCAACGCGAGCAGCCGACGATCGCCGGATCGACAACGGTCGACAGCCTGGTCGACCGGATGATCCGCGACCGGCGGACCGCCTATCCGGTGAGCGGCGAGTCCGGTGCCATCGTCGGTGTCGTGTCGCTCCCGCAGCTCCGGGGGATCCCAACCGACCAGCGCTCGAGCGCGACCGTCGACGACGTCCGGCGGGACGTCCCCAGGCTGTCGGTCGACCAGGACGCCTTCGAGGCGCTCACCGCGCTTTCCGGGTCCGGCGCCGACCTCGCGTTGGTCGAATCGGAGGGCGGGGTGGTCGGGGTCATCTCCAACGAGGACTTCGCGAGCGCGCTGACCATCCGGAAGGGGTTCCAGACGGGCATCCCGCGGTGATCGTCAGAATGGGGTTCCAGACGGGCATCCCGCGGTGATCGACGGCGACGCCCGCCGAACGAACGGTGGACGGCATCCACCCGAACAGGTTCGGGGTTTCTTTGACGCCGTGAGAATGCCTACTGTGCACACATGGCAAGCGGCGTGCGCGCCGCGCTCCGGGTCGGGGAAGCCCGAACCTGTCCCCTCGCCACGTTGCCGCCGGACGCCGAGGCGCGCACCGTCGGTCGCACGGTCGACCCGGACGAGGGACGCCTGACCGAGGAGTTCGAGGTGAACGCGGACGCGGCCGCCGACATCGGGGATTCGCTGACCCTCGAGCGGGTGTTCTCCTACGACGGGCACGCGGTCTATCGGTACGAGCGCTCGGCCGACCGGCCGTGTCCCTGTCTCGACGTCGAGCGATTCGACTGCCCGGTGGTCAAGGCGTACGCCTGTGGCGGGGACCTCCATCTGGTCGTCAACGTGGGCGACGTCGACGGGCTCCGGCGGATCGTCTCCGCGCTCGAGCGGCTCCACGGCGACGTCGAGATCGTCCGGCTGCTCCGGAGTGACCCCGACGACGAGCCATCGGACGTCTGCATCGTCGACCGCGGTCGGCTCACGGAGCGGCAGGCGGAGGTTCTCGAGACGGCTCACGAGATGGGATATTTCGACCGCCAGGGGGGTGCGAACGCGACCGACGTGGCCAGGGAGCTCGACGTCAGCCGACAGACCGTCCTGGAACACCTCTCACACGCCCGGCGGAAGCTCTTCGGGTCGCTCGTGGGGTGAGGCTGAGGTCGGCCGCCGAGTCGCCTCCAGGCCGTTTCTCACCCCGGCTCCAGCCGGTCGCGTCTCCACCGCTGTATCCCATCGTATCGTGGATGATGCGACGGGCAGACCGGGACCCCATCATAAAGAAACTCGATCCGGATCGGTGCTCCTGCTATAAGGGCCAGCATATAGTGGTTCCGCTCACTTCCGGGTATGCAGCAAATTTTGACCTGGAAGGCCCCATGTCTCAGCCCGAACACGACCACGAGGAGGCCGACGGTTCCCGGTGGTTCCACCGGACTGCCGGCGGCCGCGACTGGGAGGATTTCTACCGCTCCAGGTGGGAGCACGACAACACGACGCGCTCCACTCACGGCGTGAACTGCTCCGGCTCGTGCAGCTGGCAGGTGTTCACGAAGAACGACCTCATCAGCTGGGAGCTCCAGCAGACCGATTACCCACAGATCGACGCCGATACGCCGAACTACGAGCCGCGGGGGTGCCAGCGGGGCATCTCCGCGTCGTGGTATCCGTACAGCCCGCTCCGCCCGAAGTACCCCTACGTCCGGGGACGGCTCCTCGAGTACTATCGCGAGGAGCGCGAGGACGGCAAGGACCCGGTCGAGGCCTACGCGGCGGTGGTCGAGGACGAGGAGCGGGCGGCCGCGTACAAGAACGCCCGGGGGAAGGGCGGCTGGCGACGGGTCGACTGGGAGGAGGCGACAGAACTCGTCGCGGCGGCCCAGCTCTACACCATACTCGAATATGGACCGGACCGGATGGCCGCCTTCTCGCCCATCCCGGCCATGAGCATGGTGAGCTGGATCTCCGGCGAGCGCCTCGCCGGCCTGCTCGGCGCCCCCATCCTGAGCTTCTACGAGTACTATCACGACCTCCCCCACGTCATGCCCATGATCTGGGGGGACCAGACGGACGTCGCCGAGAGCGCCGACTGGTACCAGTCGAAGTACTGGATCGTCGCCGGGACGAACCTCCCGATGACCCGGACCCCGGACGCCCACTTCGCCTCCGAGTTCAAGTACGACGGCGGGAAGCTCGTCTCCATGTCCCCGGATTACTCCGACATCACGAAGTTCGCGGACACCTGGGTTCCCGCGACCGCCGGGACGGACGGTGCCTTCCTCATGGCCTGTATCCACGTCATCCTCTCGGAGCACTTCGTGGGGGAGCGGACACCGTACTTCGAGTCCTACGTGAAGCAGTACACGAATCTCCCGTTCCTGGTCGCCCTCGACGACGACGCCGGGGACGATGCCGCCCGCCCGGGCCGGCTGGTCCGTGCGTCGGACGTGCCCGGCCTCGACGGGCTCGAGAACCCGGACGGCAAACCGATCCTGCTCGATTCCGACGAGGAGGTGGTCGTTCCCCAGGGGACCATCGGCGGGCGGTGGAACGACGAGGAGGACTGGAACCTCGAGCAGGTGGACGTCCGGACCGGGGAGGAATACGAGCCCACGCTCTCCCTTTACAATGGAGCCGACGAATCCGCTGCCCGGGTCTCCTTCGCCGATTTCACCGACACCTTCGACGTGGCGGTCGGCAACACGCCGGATGGCGGGCGGACCGCCGAGTCGGTCCATCGGGAGGTACCTGTCCGCACGCTCGAGACCGAGGACGGCGAGGTGCTGGTGACGACGGCGTTCGATCTCCTCCTCGCCCAGCTGGGCGTCTCGCGCGAGGGCCTCGGGGGCGACTATCCGGCGGACTACGACGACGAGACGGTCCCCTTCACCCCGGCCTGGCAGGCCGGTGAGACCGGGGTCGACGCCGACCTCGCCGTGCAGATCGCCCGCGAGTGGGCGGAGACGGCGGCGGAGACCGAGGGGAAGTGCATGTTCATCACCGGCTCGGGCGTCCTCCACTGGTTCCACGGCGGCTCCCTCACTCAGCGGGCGATGGCCATCATGGGTATCATCACCGGGTGCATGGGCAAACAGGGCGGGGGCTTCCACAATTACGTCGGCACGGAGAAAGTCAGGCCCTACGCCGCTGTCCCCTTCCTCGGGAGCGCCTCGGACTGGCACGAGGAGACCCGCCTCCAGAACACCACCTCCTGGATGTACTTCCACGACGATCAGTACCGGTACGATGGCCTCTCGTTCGATCCCCTGGTGGCACCGGAGGCCGAGGAGCTACCCGAGATCGAGCACGCCGCCGATATGAACGTCAACGCGGTTCGCAACGGGTGGCTTCCCTTCTACCCCCAGTTCGACGGGAAAAGCGGCATCGAGGTGGCCCGGGAGGCCCAGGAGGCGGGGGCGGAGACGGACGCGGAGATCGTCGAGTACGTCAAAGAGCAGCTCGTCGAGGGCGACCTCGAGTTCGCCATCGAGCACGTCGACGACGAACCCAACCACCCGAAGGTGCTCTGGGCCTGGCGGGGGAACCTGGTCGGCACCAGCACCCGCGGCCACGAGTACATGCTGAAACACCTCCTGGGGACGCATGACTCCGTCCTGGGGGACGAACGGGCGGGCGAGGGGATCGAGGAGGTAGACGCCTCGGCGGAACCCCCGGAGGGGAAGCTGGACCTCCTCGTGAACGCCAACTTCCGGATGGACTCGACCGCAAACTACGCCGACGTCGTCCTCCCGGCCGCCCACTGGTACGAGAAGTACGACCTCACCTGTACGGACCTCCACTCGTTCTTCCACCCCTTCACCCCGGCGCAGGATCCGCCCTGGGAGGCTCGCTCCGACT
>JBDGRH010000046.1:0-5032 GCA_042218225.1 Halodesulfurarchaeum sp.
GCGAGCCGCGGGAGTCGAGCGCCCGGGGGCTTTCGGGGGTCTACGATTCTATGATTTCACAGTCTAGGAGCGCCCGGGAGCTTTCGGAGGTCTACGAACCGTGAGTGCGTCGACCAGGGAGAAGGCTATCGGCGTCAGCCTATCGGTCGTTTCAGTCACCGCACGAGCGAAAGCAGCTCCGCGACCAAGACCACCGTCCCATCCTCCTTCGTCACCTCGAGGTCGTACCGGATCACCCCGTTCGCCTCCGGATGGTCGCGGGGCTCCTTCCCGGCCACCGTCAGCGTCGCGCTGATGGTGTCATCGATGAACACCGGGGCGGTGAACCGGAGGTCGTCCACGCCGTAGAACGCGACCACGTCCTCGGAGGCCTCCCGCGCCTGCCAGATCAGCCCGGTCACCACCGAGAAGACGAGCGCGCCCTGGGCGATCCGCTCGCCGTACTCCGTGTCGGCCATCCGCTCCGCGTCGAGGTGGAGGCCGTTGAAGTCGCCGCTCACCCCGGCGAAGTTCACCACGTCCGCCTCGGTGATCGTCCGCCCGGCGGTCTCCAGCTCCGTGCCGACGGTCAGGTCCTGGAAGGTCGTTCCCATCGGTTCACCTCGCGCCTCCTGGCCACATCAATCCATCCCCCCGAAGATCCGGTAGTTGGTCATGCCCGAGGCGACGAGCGGATTCGATTCCATTGTGGGATTTTCGTCCCGGTCCCCGTCTCCGTCCGCGTCGCCCTTCTCCTCACCAACCGCCCCGCGGACGTCCACCTCGGTCACTCCCACCGAGTCCCCGGCCCGGATGACGGACGCATCGGCCTCGATGGTCCCCGTCGCGGGCCGGAGGTAGGACACGGTCATGTCGATGGTGGCCAGGGACAACTCCCCGGGCCGGTCGGACTGCGCCCGCAGCGCGAAGGCGCTCGCCGTATCGACCAGCGTGGCGATCACCCCGCCGTGCATCGGCCTGGCCCCATCGTCAGCAGGATTCGTGTAGTCCCGGTCGTAGGGGATCTGCATCGTCACCGCCCCCGGCTCGACCGCGACGAGCTCGACGGACAGCGCGGACAGGAACGGGTGGTCGTCGAGGAACGCCTGGAGCGCCGCCACGGTCTCCTCGTGCCCGGCCGCCATCTCACGTCCCCTCGAAGGAGGGCTCGCGGTCCTCCTGGAAGGCCGCGACGCCCTCCTCGACGTCCCCGGTGCTCATCAGCAGACCGAAGCCCTGGCTCTCCATCACGAGACCGGCGTCGAGACTGGCGTCCGGCCCCTCGTTCATCACCGTCTTGGCCACCTCGAGACCGATCGGCGGCCCCTCGAGGAGGTCCGAGACGAAGTCCTCGACGACCGCATCGAAGTCCGCGGGCGCCACCGCCCGGTTCACCAGCCCCCAGTCCGCCGCGCGCTCCGCGTCGATGATGTTCCCGCGGAAGACAAGCTCCTTCGCCCGCGTCTCGCCGAGCACCCGCACGAGGCGCTGCGTGCCCCCGCCACCGGGGATGAGCCCCAGCCCGATCTCCGGCGCGCCGAAGGACGCCTCAGTCGTCGCCAGGCGGAGGTCACAGGCCAGCGCGAGCTCGAGCCCGCCGCCGAGGCAGTACCCATCGACCAGGGCCACGACCGGCCGCTCGAAGTCCGCGATCGTCGTGTAGACCGTCGAGACGTCCATCGCGTCCGTCGGGTCGAGGTCCTCGAACCGCGAGACGTCCGCCCCGGCACAGAAGGCCCGGTCGCCGGCCCCCTCGATCGTGACACACCGGACGTCGTCCGTCTCGACGCGCTCGAAGAGCGTCTCGAGCTCCTCCTTGAGACCGGGTGAGAGCGCGTTCAGCTTCTCGGGTCGGTCAAGCTCGACGGAGAGCAGTCCCCGCTCGTCGATGTCCCAGTTGAGCACGTCGAATCCGGGCAGGTCCCAGGCCGGGTGCTCGTGGAACCCCTCGCCGGCGGACCGGCCGGTCCGACCGGACTCGACCAGCTCCCGGAGGTATGGGTCGGCCTCGAATCGCTCCGCGCCCGTCTCCGCGGCCAGCGTGTCGAGCTTCTCGAGGATGGTGTCGAGCCCGATCGCATCCGCCCGCTCGCAGATCCCCTCCGGGAATCCCAGCCCGAGCTGGACGCCGATGTCGATCTCCTCGGGAGTGGCCACGTCCCGGCGGATCAGCGAGGCGGCCTCGTTGGCCATCATGGCCTCGACGCGGAGCGTGTCGAACCCCGCGCCGTCCTCGGGCTCGTAGTCCGCTCCGGGCCCGTCCGCGTATTCGTAATAGCCCGTTCCGGTCTTCCGCCCGAGGTCGCCCGCCTCTTCCTTCTCCGCCATGATCTGGGGGACGGGTTCCCCGCCCTCCTCGCGGACGTGGACGTTCACGTCGATACCGGTGAGGTCCGAGAGCTCGAAGGGCCCCATCGGGTACTCCCGCTGGTGGACCATCGCGGCGTCTGCCTGCCGGATCTCGGCCTCCCCGTTCGAGACCATGAACGCGGGCTCGTTGATGAACGGGCCCAAGACCGTGTTCACGACGAACCCATGGACGTCCTTGCGGACGTAGATGGGCGTCTTCCCGATGGACTCCACGAAGTCGTACGCGGTCTCGGCCACCCCGTCGGCGGTCTCCTCGCCGTAGATGACCTCGACCAGCTCCATCTTCACCGGCGGGTTGAAGAAGTGCAGGCCGACGACCGACTCCGGTCGGTCGGTCGCGGTCGCCATCTCCGTGATGCTCAGCGTCGAGGTGTTCGACGCGAGGATGGCCCCCGCCGGCGTGTGTTCGTCGAGGTCTGCGAAGATCTCCTTTTTGAGGTCCATCCGCTCGGGCACCGCCTCGATGACCAGGTCCGCGTCCGCGACCGCCTCCTCGAAGTCGGTGGTCGTCTCGATGCGGTCGAGGATGGTCGCGATGGGCTCCTCGAGCGCGCCACGCTCCAGGAGCTTCTCGAGGCTCCACTCGATGTTCTCGTAGCCCTCCTCGACGAGGTCCGGCTCGATGTCCCGCATCGTCACCTCGTAACCGGCCATCGCCACCACCTCCGTGATCCCGTGGCCCATGTTCCCGGCCCCGAGCACCGTCACTCGCTGGATGTCGTCGACACTCATGCTGCCATCCGTGGAGACTGTCGAAGTCCCTTTAATACTATCGCCACGGTCGTTCGGTGGGGATCTCTTCCGTGGCTGTGGATCTGATTCCGACCCTGACCGGACCATTGGCCAGGTGGTGTTCTTTTCGCCGCTTGCTCGGTTTGGGACGAGGCCAGATCCGGTGAACTCCCTGTATACCCTGTGACTTGCTCGGACGATCGTGTCTCTCTGACGCCGAGAAACGAATCCGATCCTGGCGGATCGAACGGGCGGGGGCTTTCAGCTCGTGGCGGTCGCGGGTACGTTCACTACTGGAGCCGGCCGAGGGCTTTCAGCTCGTGGCGGTTGCGATTACACCTCTCTCCAACCGCCGACCCGCTCACTCCACCCGCCTCGGCTCCCCGTATCGCGTGATCGTCTCGAGTTCCGACGCGTCGATATCCTCCAGGGCGTTCCGCGCGATGACCCGCCGGTGCACCTCGTCGGCCCCGTCGATGATGCGGAATTGCCGCACCGCGTCGTAGAAGTACGAGAGCGGGAGATCCCGACTGATCCCCATCCCGCCCGTGAACTGGAGGGCCTCGTCGATGACCTCCTGGAAGGCGTTCGCCGCGAACACCTTGCTCATGCCGACCTCGACGCGGGCCTCCTTCCCCTCGGCGATGGCCTCGGCGGCGTGCCGGATCATCGTCCGCGCGGCGTGCAGCTGGATCTCCGCGTCGGCGAGGCGGTGGCGGAGGGCCTGCTTCTCCTCAAGCGGCGTGCCGAAGGCCTCCCGCTCGGCCATGTACGCCTTGGCCACGTCCAGCGCCCGCTCGGCCATCCCGGAAAATCGCATACAGTGGGTGGTCCGGGCCGGGCCGAGGCGCTGCTGGACGACGGTGAACCCCTCGTTCAGCTCCCCGAGGAGGTTCTCCGCCGGGATCCGGACGTCATCATACACGATCTCGGCGTGGCTCTGCCCGGTCATGTCCCCGCCGATGTGCGGGATGTCCCGGACGATCTCGACCCCGTCTGCGTCCGCCGGCACGAGGAACGTGGACGACCCCGCGTAGGGGTGGCGGTCCTCGTCCGTCCGGGCGAACACGATCAGGAGGTCCGCCTCGCTCCCCTGCGTGGTCCACCACTTGTGGCCGTTGATGACCCACTCGTCGCCGTCGCGCTCGGCGGTCGTCCGGAGCATCTTGGGGTCCGAGCCGGCACCGTCGTGGGGCTCGGTCATGGAGAAGGCCGAGAAGATCTCCCCGTCGACCAGTGGCTGCATCCAGCGTTCTTTCTGGTCCGCGGTGCCGAACTGCTCGAGGGTGTGCATGTTCCCCTCGTCGGGGGCCGCGATGCGGAGGGCGTGCGCGCCGACGAGGCTGCGCCCCGCGGCCTCGAACACCGGGAGCATGTCGCGGAAGTCGAGGCCCTGTCCCCCGTACTCCTCGGGGATCTGCGGGGCGTAGAGGTCCCGCTCGCGGGCGTCCGCCTGGAGCTCGGCGATGACCGATCCCGGGATTGGGCCGTCACCCAGATATTCTCGTTCCCGCGGGATGACCACCTCGTCGACGAATTCCCTGGTCCGCGCTGCCATCTCCGCGGCTCGCTCCGAATCGTGATACTCCATACTCCCCCCTGCGCGGGAGGTTCCTGTAAATGTATGGTCTGGGCCTGGGGGGATTGGTGTTGGCTTGTTTGATCTCAGTGTTGGTGGGATCTGTGGGTCGATCCTCGTTTGGTGGTGGGCTTTGGTGTGCTGAACTGGTTTGGATTCTGAGGAGGTGAAGGTACTGCAAATAGATGCAAATGGTCGGACGGCTGCAGCAGCGAGAGAAACCGCCACCGCCACGAGTTGAAAGCCCTCGGCCGGCTCGGGTCGGGGGGCTCGCTGCGGTCCTCACTTCGCTCCCTTCGGTCGCTCCGTTGCGGTCCTTGCGTCGCCCGCCTTCCCCGAGCCGGCCTCGCCCTTTCGATCCGCCAGGGAGCC
>JBDGRH010000024.1:0-5016 GCA_042218225.1 Halodesulfurarchaeum sp.
GTACGTCGCCACGAAGTTGAGCATGATGGTCGTGATCACCTCGTTCGCGTCGGCATAGGCCTTCAGAATACCCGGAATCATGGCATATGCACCCCCGACGATGCCGCCGATGAGTAGGCCCAGGGGAAGCAGCACGATGGTTCCCAGCCAACCGGCCGGCAAATGGGGGGCGGCCCAGAGGATCCCCAGCGCCGTGGCCAACCCCCCGAGGACGAGCTGTCCTTGCGTTCCGATATTGAAGAGGCCCGCGCGGAAGGCCACGGCTACGGAGAGCCCGGTGAACAGGAGGAGTGTCATCTCCTTGAGCATCAATGCGAAGTTGAAGGGGGAGAGGAACGACGAGACGAAAAGCTGGAAGTAGACCTCGACTGGACTGTAGCAGATCGTGCCCGCGCCGGTTCGAATCGCGGGGTCCGAACAGGTAGCGAGATATCCAGCAACCAAGATGATCACCGCCCCGACCAGGAGCGAGGCGAATAGCGCCGCGACGCTCAGGGCGAGCCGCTCCCTGGCCGACGCATCGACGATGCGCGCCAGGATCCGGCGGAATCGGTCAAGTGAGGTCATGACGGACCTCCCGCTTCGGCGGGCATCGCCTCGGCGTGCGGGACGTCTTCTGGACGCTCCCCGGCCATCAATAACCCGAGCTGGCGCTCCGTCACCGCGTCGGGATCGACCACTGCTATGAACTCGCCCTCGTACATGACGCCGAGTCGGTCGGAGAGCTGCTGGACCTCGTCGAGCTTCGAGGACACCAGCAGGATGCCCTTTCCGCGGTCCCGCAACGCAACCAGCTGCTCCTGGACGAACTCCACGCTCCCGACGTCGAGTCCCCTGGTCGGGTGCGAGGCGACGATGACTGACGGGTCACGAAGGAGTTCCCGCCCGGCCACGAACTTTTGCTGATTCCCCCCGGAGAGGTACTTCGCCACCGCGTCTGGGTCCGGGGGTCGGACATCGAAGTCCTCGATGATGTCATCGACGTGGTCCCGGACCCGGGGCCAGTCGATGCGTCCCCCCGGTGCGAAGGTCGGGTCGTGCTGACTCCCCAGGAGCCCGTTCTCGACCAGGTCGAAGTCCATGACCAGCCCACGCGCCTGTCTGTCCTCCGGGATGTAGGCCATCCCGCTCGCGATCCGCTCTCTGCGGGACAGATCGGTGATGTCCCGCCCGTCGAGGGTGATCGTCCCCGAATCGGGAGTATCCAGGCCCGTGATGGCCTCGACCAGCTCCGACTGCCCGTTGCCATCCACCCCCGCGATACCGAAGATCTCCCCCTCCCGCACCTGGAGGTCGATGTCCGAGACCAGGTCGACGTCGTCGGCATCACTGACGTGCAGGCCGGAGACCGTCAACGCCGGTTCGCCGGGGTCCGCCGGGTCGACGTCCATCTCCAGGACGACCTCCCGGCCGACCATCATCTCGGCGAGCTCGTTCCGTCCAGTCTCTGCGGCCTCGACCGTGCCGATCCGGCGGCCGTCGCGAAGGACGGTGATGACGTCGGCCGCCTCCATGGCCTCTCCGAGCTTGTGGGTGATGAAGATCACCGTCTTCTCCTGGCTCGTCAGCTCGTCGATGACCCCGAAGAGCTCCTCTACCTCCTGCGGCGTGAGGACCGCGGTGGGCTCGTCCAGGATCAGGATGTCCGCCCCGCGATAAAGCGCCTTGAGAATCTCGACGCGCTGTCTGACGCCGACACTGATGTCCTCGATGCGAGCCTCCGGGTCGACGTCGAAGCCGTAGCGCTCCGAGAGGTCCCGCACGGCCGATCGGGCGGCCTCCCGGTCCATGGTCAGCCCGCCCCACTTTCGCGGTTCGTTGCCCAAGACGATGTTCTCGGCCACGGTCATCGGATCGACCAGCATGAAGTGCTGGTGGATCATCCCGATCCCGGCGTCGATGGCATCCCTCGGGGAGTCGAAGTCCACCTCGGTCCCGTTCACGGTGATGGTCCCGGAATCCTGCTCGTACAGGCCATAGAGGACGTTCATCAGGGTCGTCTTTCCGGCACCGTTCTCCCCGAGAAGGGTGTGGACCTGGCCGCGCTCGACCGTGAAGTCGATGTCGTCGTTGGCGAGGACCCCCGGAAACCGCTTCGTGATGCCCTCGAGGGAAACGACCGGGTCGCTCATCGTGTCCCCCTCACCCGAAGGGGGCAGCCCCCGACTCGAACCCGATTCTGGCCTTTCGACTCGTCGTCAGCGAAGATGGACATCGGAGACCCTATCCGGCACTAGACGTTCTTGGGCTTCTGGGGAACGGAGATATCCCCGTTAATGATGGCCTGTCGCGAGGACTCGAGGGCCGAGGTGACCTCTGAGGGGATCTCGGAACCGAGCTGCTGTCCCAGGACCGCCTCGACACCGTTCTCGGCGAGGCCCAGCCTGTTGATGCTCCCGCCCTGGAAGTTCCCCTCGATCAGGTTTCCGACCGCGGTATAGACAGCCGTGTCGACGTGCTTGACCATGCTGGCCAGGATGACGTCCTTGTACTCCGGGGCGCTCTTGGACTGATCGGCGTCGACGCCGATCGCGAACCGACCCTCCTCCTGGGCGGCTTTGAAGACGCCGATGCCGGTTCCGCCGGCAGCGTGATAGACGATGTCCGCCCCCTCGTCGTATTCGGAGATCGCGATCTCCTTGCCTTTCGCGGGGTCGGACCAGGAGCCGGCGTAGGCCGAGGCGATGGCGGTGTTCTGATTGGCGTGTTTGGCCCCAGCCATATATCCGGCCTGGAACTTCTTGATGAGGGGAATCTCCTTCCCACCCACGAAGCCAACTTTCTGTGCCGGATTCGTCGAACCTGCTCCCGCGCTGAAATCCATCCCGGTCAGGAGGCCGGCCAGGTGTCCCACCTGGAATGACCCCTGATGCTCCTTGAACAGGTAGGAAGCGACGTTGTCCCGTTGAACCACGCTGTCCACGAGCATGAACTTCTGGTCGGGGAACTGCTTCGAGGTCTCCTTCAGCGCGCTCGTTTGGGCGAACCCGATACAGACGACGAGGTCGTAGTCGGGATCCGTCGACTGCGCGTACTTCCGCTGGAGGGTCTTGAAGTCGCTCGGCCCGCTCGGCTCCGCGTTCTTGAACTCCACGTTGTCGTACTCCTCGGCGGCCTTCTGAATGCCCCGATGGGCCATGTCGTTGAACGACTTGTCGCCGAGGCCACCCAGGGCATACACCATCCCGACGTGGATCGTATCCGTCCCACCGCCACCGCCGCCCCCGCCCAGGCAGCCCGCAGTCGCGGTCAATCCGACCGTTCCAGTGCCCGCCGCTTTGAGAAAGGTTCGCCGGTCGAGTCCGGACATGCTCGCATGGAAGAGGTTGCGATGAGAAAATAAAGGCGTCGAATTACCGCTCGTGTTACATGATAGCAATGCGGGGTTGGATGGACGGACCCGTCGGGCCACCCACCCGAGACGCTCGTCACCTCCGGGCTGTGGATTTCGGGGGCGACCACTCCATCGACTCCATCGCAGGTGGATCCCCAACGGGAAAACATTAAAGATTGTTAATATAAATATGAGTCGCTCGACCCCGTCCAGTACGATGCGACCATCCGACTAGATTGCCCGGTCCTGGTGACCAGCTGGTCGGCCCGGCTCACCGGTCGATCTCAGCCGTCCGGAACAGCACGCTCGACGAGGTCCCGGACGTCCTCGAGGACCGCATCCACCGACTCGCTCTCGACGTAGATCCGGACGTACGGCTCCGTGCCGCTCGGCCGAACGAGGAGCCACGACCCGTCCTCGAAATCCAGCCGGACACCGTAGTCCGTCGAGACGGCAGCGTCCGGATACGCCTCCGGAATGGTCCGTTCCAGGTCGGCCATCGCCGCGGCCTTCCCCTCGTCCGGACACTCGACACTCGCCTTGCGGTACGGGCGCTCGGTCACTGGCTCCCGGAGCGGGGAAAGACCCCCGGCTGAAGCCGCGAGGACGGAGAGGACCGCCGCGCTCGCGACCCCATCGATCCACCCCCCGTGCGCCGGGTGGATATGCTTCCAGGGCTCGGCTGCGAAGACCACGATTCCGCCGTCATCGCGGACGCGGTCGATCCCCTCGTGCAGCGCGCCGAGACGGGTCCGCTCGACACGGCCGCTGGCCGCGGAGACCCGCTCGTCGATCCTGCCGGAGGCGTTCGGCGTGGTCACGACGACCGGGTCGGACGCGTCGCTCGCCCGGACGTACTGCTCGGCGAGGATGGCCACGATGGTGTCCTCGTGGACGACCGCCCCCTCTCCGTCTATGAACACCACCCGGTCTGCGTCGCCGTCGTGGGCGATCCCGAGGTCGAATTCACCATCTTCCACGAACGCCCGGAGCGTTTCGAGCGTCTCCGGCGTGGGTTTGCTGGGTCGACCCGGGAAGTGCCCGTCCACCGACGCGTTCAAGGTGACCACCGACGCACCCAGCCGGTCGAGGACCTGGGGCGTGGCCAGGCTTCCCATGCCGTTCCCACAATCGACGGCAACGTCGATCCCCGAAAGTGGGTCCGTCTCGACCAGTGGTTCTTCCGATGCCGAAGGATGGGAGGGGGCCACCCGATGGTTGCTCGCGTATCCCACTACCGTCTCGATGTACCCTTCAATGACGTCGATGGTTTCTGCGTCCCCCCACTCGTCCCAGGCGGCCGGTGCGGGAGGGTCATCGACCCGCTCCTCGATTCGTCGCTCGGCGTCCCGGTCGTACTCCACACCGTTCACGAACAGCTTAATCCCATTGTCCGCCGGCGGGTTGTGCGAGGCGGTGAGCTGGACACCGTGTCTCCCCTGGGAGGCGAAGGCAAGCGCGGGCGTCGGCACGACACCCACCCGGCGGACGACCGCCCCGGCGCTCTCGAGACCTGCCTCCACCGCAGCGGCCAGGGCAGGGCCGCTCTCCCTGCCATCTCTGCCCACGACGAACTCTTTTCCGTCCTGTCCGGCGGCGCGACCCACCCGGAGGGCGAGCTCGGGAGTCACCCGCTCCTCCGCGCTGCCCCGGATGCCCGCCGTCCCGAAGAGGTCCATATG
>JBDGRH010000098.1:0-4973 GCA_042218225.1 Halodesulfurarchaeum sp.
CCGCCGAGACCCGCCTCGACATCTACGAGATGCTGACCCACGAGCTCAACCGGACGCATCTCGGCCAGGGCACGGACATCGTGTGGCACAACCAGGACCACATCGAGATAACAGAGGAGCAGTACCTGGAGATGACCGCCTGCAAGACCGGCTGCCTTGGCCGGATCGCCGGCCGGCTCGCGGCGCTCGTGACCGGCCAGCCAACCTCGGTCGAGGAGGCCTTCGCGGATTACGCGGAGTCCCTCTCCATCGCGTTCCAGATCGGCGATGACATTCTCGACGTCCGCAATACGCTGGACCAGGCCGGCGACTTCGGCAAGGCATTCGGGAACGACATTAAAGAGGGCAAGCGGACCCTGATGGCGATCCACGCGGTCCAGCACGCGCCCCCGGAGCGGGCTGACCGATTGACCGAGATCCTCACGGCCGATGCGGTCTCGGACGAGGCGGTCCTCGAGGCGATTGACATCATGCAGGAGACGGGAAGCATCGAGTACGCCCGCGACCGGGCCGAGGCACTCGCCGCCGACGCGAGAGCCCACCTGGAGCGCGTCGACCTCGAGGCGGAGATCGCCTCGAAGCTGTCCACGTTCACCGAGTACGTGATCGAGCGGGAGCGGTGAAACTCGGACCTGGCGACGGGCGGGAAAGATAACGTCGGACCTATACGAGCGGCGGCCCCAGCCTGCAGTATGGTCAGCGATTTCGACCTCCTCCGGGAGCTCACCGAGACCAGTGGCGTCCCGGGGTATGAAGACCGCATCCGGGAGATCGTCTCGCGCGAGCTCGAAGACGTGGCCGACGAGATCCGGACCGACAGCATGGGGAACGTCGTGGGGACGATCGAAGGGCGCGAGAATCCCGACTACGAGGTCGCGGTCGCGGCCCACATGGACGAGATCGGGTTCATGGTGCGACACGTCACCGACGAGGGGTTCCTCCAGGTCGATGCCCTCGGTGGCTGGGACGCACGCATCCTCCGGGCCGAACGGGTAACTGTTCACACCGACGATGGCGACCTCCCCGGCATCATCGGGTCGCCGCCCCCACACACGCTCGACGAGGAGGAAGCGGAGACGGATGAGGACGTCGAGGACGTCTACATCGACCTCGGACTGGACGGCGAGACGGTCGAGGAGCGGGTCGCCCCCGGCGACCTGGTGACGATGGACCAGCAGACCACCCGGGTCGGTGACACCGTCACGGGGAAATCACTCGACGACCGTGTCTGTCTGTACGCGATGCTCCAGGCGGCAAAGCGGGTGGATCCGGACGTCACCATCCACTTCGCGGCCACGGTCCAAGAAGAGGTCGGGCTCCGTGGGGCCCGGGCCCTGGGCGTGGATCTGGATCCGGACCTGGCTATCGCATTGGACGTGACCGTGGCGAACGACGTCCCACAGATCGGCGACGAGGCGGATTACGTGACGGAACTCGGTGACGGAGCGGCGGTGAAGCTCAAAGACTCGAGCGTCATCACGAACCCGAAAGTTCACAAGCGCCTCCGGACCGTCGCCGAGACCACGGACATCCCCTACCAACTGGAGATCCTCCCACAAGGTGGCACCGACACGGCCGGCTTCCAGCACACGGCCGGAGCGAAACCCGTCGGAGCCATCTCCGTCCCGACCCGCTATCTCCACACGCCCACCGAGGTCGCCCACGCCGACGACGTCGAGGCGAGCGTCGACCTCCTCGTTGCCTTCCTGGACACCGAGGACGGCGAGCACGATTACACCCTTTAAGTGTCGACGGTCCCGTTTCGTCGTCTCCGGATCGACGGTCCCGTTTCGTCGTCTCCGGATCGACGTTGCCGGATCGACCGACCGAATGACGCCGTATCTCCCAATCAGGGGAGCAACCACGGACCGCCGAGGACGAAGAGCAACGAGAGTGCGCGCTCACGCTTTCCAAGGGTTCGCACTGGTGGTGCTTCCTCACGGAGGACCAGCCAGACCGCCCAGCCGAGCGCCGCGAGGAAGATGAGCGGCGACGCGACGCCGGTCCACCCGAGGAACCAGGTTGCCCCGGCGAGGAGGACCCCGATCCCGTGCCCACCGATATCGAGCGCAACGCCAAGCCGGTACCAATCCGCGTCGCGATTTCGGGCGGTCTTCACGCGGACCAGGCCGAGGGCGTGAAACCCGACGAAGAGACCGTAGAGGGGGATTCCAGCGGGGATGGGGGCCATTCCCAGCACGATCGTGCCGACAGGGACCGCCAGCGACAACGCCAGCACGCCGGCGATCTCGCCCCCCATCGGAATCGGGTATCCCCGACGCCGGATCCACACGTCCCCCAGGACGCCGGGAAGCACGAGCACCCCGGCCACCCAGGTCTGGCCCTGAAGGACGACCAGCACCCCCACGAGCAGCACGATGACGACAGCCTCGAGGAGTGCCACCATCGTCAGTGATCGCTGGAACTCTGCCGGGACGCGCAACCGCCGGCGGACGGCCTCCCGGAAGAAGAGCACTCCCGTAGCGAGAAGCGTGAAGCACAGGTAGGCCAGGAGGGTCCGGGCCGAGACGGCCATCCCGCGCCCGAAGCCGACACCCAGGGGTGTCAGGAGCGCCACAGCGAGCATCGATCTGGCCCCGTGCTCGGAGGGGACCGGTGGGAGCCACCAGTACGCACGGCGACGAGACGCCCTTCGGCCGGCCATATCTTCCACGCATGCGGGCCCCGGGAAAAATGTACCTGGTTCCGTGCCAGTTATCCGGCTAAATTCGATTGAAGAGCGGAAAATTCCGGCAAATCCGGGGGAAGGACTGTGAATGGCGGGGAACTCGAATCGACTATCGACCGGGTATATGCCCCCGTGGCGCCTTCGATACACCCGTGATGAAGCACACCGTACCGCTCGTCGTCGCGCTGTTGGTCCTCGCCGGTGGTGTCGTGCCCTCCATGGTTGCCGCACAGCCCGCCCAGAAATCTGCCGCCCTCGACGGGTCCGCAATCGTCGCCCAGACGGAGGATAATGAGACCGCCACGAACGCCACGAACGATACAAACGCGACGAACCATACGAACGCCACGAATGCCACGAACGCCTCGGAGAACGCGACCGTCTCCCCCGGCGCCATGCTCTCCGGGGTGATCGGGGTCCAGCACGCCGAGATCAACGGCGCGGTCGAGCAGCGCGCCTTCGGGCTCCGCGTCGCGGCCGCCGCCTCCAATGGATCGATCGCCCAGGTCATCGATGAGACCGAGCAGAACCTCCAGGCTCGTCTCTCCTCGCTCAGAGCGGAGCTGCAACGGCTCCGCGAGGCGCGCCGGAACGGGAGCATCTCCGAGGCCACGTACCGGGCCGAGGTGAGCGAGCTCGCCGCCCGCATCCAGAACGTCCGTGCCCTCGCGAACTCCTCCGCGCGCACCGCCCAACACCTCCCCGCTGACGTCCTCCAGGAACACGGCGTGAACGTCTCCGCCATCCGCACGCTCAAGATGCACGCCGCAAACCTCACCGGTCCGGAGGTCGCGGAGATCGCCCGCTCCATCGCGGGCCCCGACATCGGCAAGCCAGTCGGGCCGCCCGAGGGTGTCCCTGGTGGACCCCCCGAATGGGTCCCCGGTGGCCCGTCCGATGGGATGCCGGGCGAGCGGGGGATGAACGCCTCCGGGAATCAGACCGACCATCCCGGGCCCGCCCGTGACGGAAACGACTCCGACCGTCCCGGGGCGATGAACCGGACGAACGCGTCGGACTCCGGTGGACAGCCAGGGAGTGGTTCCGGCTCCCATGCCGACGGCCAGGATGGCAACGAGTCCGATGGTCCCGCCGATGGAAACGAAAGCGACCAGCAGGCGAAGCGCGGTGAACGCTGAGAACACCCGCCGAACACGCATTCGAACACACGTCAATGGCTCCTGACACCCCACCCTCGGATTCCGCACCCGCGTCCGGTCTTTGGCGGAGGGTCGCCCCCCTGCTCGTGGTGGCGTTCCTCCTGACTGCCGCCGCTGGGCCGGCAACAGCTCAGTCCGCCGTCCAGGAGGAGGCAGTCATCTTCGAGATCCAGCAAGACGGCGACGCCGAGGTCACTGTCGTCCTCACGTTCGATCTGACGACGGAACACGAACGCCAGGCGTTCCAGACCATCGCAGCGAACGAGTCGACCCGCGAAGACATCCAGGCGCGCTTCCGGGACCGGATGGCCAGACTGGCGCAAGCCACGACCCGGACGGTGGACCGGGATGTCGCGGTGACCGAAACCGCGCTCTCCGTGGAGACGACCGGCGACGGGGACACCGGGATCGTCCGCCTCTCGGCAACGATCCAGAACCTCGCCGCCATCCAGGGCAATCGAATCGTGCTCACGGAACCGCTCGCCAGCGGGTTCGACGCCGAGCGACCCGTGGTCGTCCGGCTGCCGGACGGGTATACCGTCGATCACGTCACCCCGTCACCGGACGAGCAGCGGGAAGAGACCCTCCGATGGGACGCATCCACCACATTCGACGGGTTCGAACTCTCCCTTGCCCCCAGCCAGGGAGATGGTTCCGAGGCTCAGGGGACGGAGACCACCACCGATTCGGACCGAACCGGCGCCACCACGCCGGGATTCGGGATTGGAGCAGCCGCTCTGTCCTTCGTGGGGATGGCCCTCCTCGTGTTTCGCTGGAGCCGTTCCAAGTAGGGGAAACATCCCCCAACCGTAAGACGTACCCGTAGGTTGCAGCGCCCTGTGCGGGAGCTCGTGGGCGAACGTATGCCTGGCGACCCAGTCCACGGTGGAACGCAAATCCCGAAAGGCCGAAATTGGTCAGTGGAAATCGGCTCCCAGAGAGGGATATCGGATGATGGATACCGCCTCCACAGGGACGGTAGTATATAATGGACTCTTATATAATGGACTCCGATATAATGGACGCAGGCTCCCGTCGCCACGAACCAGGACCCGGTTATCCGATGTGTGCGCTATCTCCCGAACTGGAAGAAATGACCACAGTTTTCTTCCGCTCGAATGTGA
>JBDGRH010000247.1:0-4927 GCA_042218225.1 Halodesulfurarchaeum sp.
GCGACGAGGCCGACGAGATGCACGAGAAGTTCGTCGAGGCACAGGAGGCCGCCGATGCCCACCACGAGGCGTTCGTCCAGGTCCAAAAGCGCCTCCGCGAGCTCGATAAGAAAGAGGAGGAAGAGCGCAAGGACCGTCGCGAGCAGCGCCGCGAGGAGGCCCGCGAGGAGGCCGAGGAGATCTACGAGCGGTTCAAGCAGGGCGAGACGCTGGACACCGAGGACCTCCGGAAGCTCCAGAAGAGCGGCCACCTCTGAGCCGACACCCGGATCCGGGCAGGAGTTTTCTCCAGCTTCTATCGCTCTCCAGCCCATTATATACCACAGGCCAGGGGTCCCCCGATTCAACTGACGGAATGGAAGGGAGCCATTCCGGGTCCGGTGAACGTTTTTCCGTCCCGGCGACCATTCAGGGGCCATGGATTCGACACCAAAGCGAGTGGGTCGGATGGCGGTCGTGCTCGCGGCTGCTGTGGTCGGGGCCGCGCTTGGATGGGTGCTTTTCGTTCGGGTCCCCGGAGGGAATCTCGCCGCGCTCCTGGGTATCGTCCTCGCGATCGTGCTGGCACTGGTGGCCACCCGGTTTTCCTCCGGCCTGGCCGCGAGCCTCTTTCCGCCGTATAACGTCGCCAAGGTCTCCGTGGAGGGACCGATCGTCCGTCGCGCGGGAGGGACACTGCCGAGCAGTCCCACGGCGACACCCGCGGACGCCATCGTCGAGCAGATCGAGCGGGCCGACGAGGACGATGCCGTGGATGCCCTCATCGTCCATCTCAACACACCCGGTGGAGAGGTGGTCCCCAGCGAGGACATCCGCGCCGCTGCGGCAGCATTCGAGGGGCCGACGATCGCCTACGCGACCGACACCTGTGCGAGTGGCGGCTACTGGATCGCCTCCGGATGTGACCGGGTATTCGCCAGATCGGGGAGCATCGTCGGGTCCATCGGAGTCCTGGCCTCACGCGTGACCGCGGCGGACCTCCTCGACCGGGTCGGGCTCACCTACGAACGACTCGTCGCGGGGGACTACAAGGACGCAGGGTTGGGACTCCGGGAGATGGACGAGGATGACCGGGCCTATCTCCAGGGCATCGTGGACGACTACTACGAGGAGTTCGTCGACCGGGTCACCGACGGGCGGGACCTCGACCCGGACGCCGTGAGAGAGACGGAAGCCCGGGTGTACCTCGGCGAGGAGGCCAGAGAGCAGGGGCTCGTGGACGCCATCGGTGACCTGGACGACGTGGAGGAGCACCTGGAGGACGAACTCGACCGGGCGGTGACCGTCCGTGACTTCGAGCCGGAGACCGGACTGGCTGCACGCATCCGCGGTGGAACACAAGCGGTCTCGTATGCGTTCGGTGCCGGGATCACCAGCGCGCTGGCGGATACCGAGGGACGGGGAGGTCCCCAGGAGTTCACCTTCCGCTGAACGGGCTGCCAGGGGTTTTTATCCCGTCGGGGACAGACCTGAGGTACGGGAATGCGAACCCTGGTCGTGTGCGTGGACCGGACGGGCGACATCCCCCGGAAGACCGGGCTCTCCACGCCCATCGCCGGATGGGAGGCGGTGCAGTCCCTCGTGGTCGAGATGGGGATCGCCGATCCGGAGGACTCGACTGTGAACACCCTTCTGGAGGGGTTGAAGGTGACCCGGGAGCTCCTCGACGAGAACGAGGACCCCGTGGTCGCGGTGGTCTCTGGAGTCTCGGAGAGCGTCGTCGCGGCGGATCAGGCCGTCGCCCGGCAGGTCGAGGACCTCATCGACGAGTACGACCCCGACTCGGCCATCGTCGTCATCGACAGCACCGAGGACGAGCGGCTGCTCCCCATCGTGGAGAGCCGGGTCCAGGTGGATTCCGTCGACCGGGTGGTCGTCCGGCAGGCACGCGACCTGGAGTCGACATATTACCTCCTCAAGCAGTTCCTCGCCGACGAGGAGCTGCGACAGACCGTCCTCGTCCCCGTGGGCATCGTCCTCCTGGTGTTCCCGGCCATCCTCATGTTGAGCAACCTGGCGGTGGCGGTCGGGAGCATCACGGCCGTCCTGGGGACGTTCCTCCTTTATAAGGGGCTCGGGGTCGACGAACGCCTCGCGGATATCTCCACCCAGGCCAGGGACGCACTCTATTCCGGGCGTGTCTCCATCGTCACGTACGTGGTCGCTGCTGGGCTGGCACTCGTGGGCGTCTTCGCCGGCGTCCTGGGTATCTCCGAGCTGGGCTTGAACCGACCACGATTCATCACCGCGATGGCGTTCACCTATTATAGTGTCCCCTGGATCGCCCTGGGGGCGCTCGCGGCGAGTACCGGCCGGCTCCTCGATGAGATCATCCGCAACGAGCGGGTCAGAACCTCGTATCTCAACCTCCCCTTCGGGGCCATCGCCATGGGGCTGGTCATTCGGGGGTTCTCTGCGTATTTCCTCGAGCGCGCTACCCTCATCACGTCTCTCGGAACGGGTGGGGTCCGGATTGGGGCCATCTCCATCCGTGGGTTTGCCCTCACTCCCGAGGAGCGCCTGGGGCTGTTCGTGGTCCTCGGGGTCCTCGTGAGCCTGGCCGGGATCCGCATCTCCTCGTATCTGAGCACCGAGTTCGAGGAGCAGGAGGAGGTCGTCTGAGCGGGCATCGAGTTGGTTTTACCCCTGGCGACCCAACTCCTGCTATGCCATCCGGGCAGTGGGTGAGTCTCTTCTCCGGCGGAAAGGACTCCTCGTGGGCGCTCTATCGCGCCCTGGAGGAGGGGCTCCCGGTGGGGCGGTTGCTCACGGTCCACCCGACGCCGGACTCGTATCTGTACCACGTCCCGGCAACGGACCTGGCGTCCCTGGCCGCGGAGAGTATCAACATCCCACTGATGGAGGTGGAGGAGACCGAGGGAACCGGACATGACGCCAGCTCCAGGGGGGATGCGGAGCTCCAGGTCCTGGAACGGGCCCTCGCTGACCTCGATACCGACCTGGCAGGTGGCCTGGCAGGAGTCATCGCGGGGGCCGTCGAGAGCGAGTACCAGACCGGCCGGATCCGGTCGATGTGCGAGCGACTCGGCGTCGACCTGTATGCGCCGCTCTGGCGGCGGGACCCGGTGGCCCTCGGCGAATCCATGATCGCGGCGGGATTCGACATCCGCATCATCCAGGTTGCGGCCGCCGGCCTCGAGCGGTCGTGGCTCGGGAGGCGCCTGGACCGACAGGCGCTGGACGACCTCCAGGAGCTCTCCGAGCGGTACGGGGTGCACGTCCTCGGAGAAGGCGGCGAATTCGAGACCCTCGTCGTCGATGGGCCCCACATGGACCGGGCGATCCGGTTCGATGCCGACCCCGTGTGGGAGGGAAACAGGGGTCACCTGGATATCACCGGGGCACGGCTGGAATCAGAGCAGTGAGGAGAAGTCGATACAGGCGTCGTAGCGATGAGTGCCCGTCTGGCCTCCGGATCTCGCGTCCCGCGCCCTACGAGCCGCCGTTCGCGATGGTGGTGTGCGCACCGATGAGCGCCCCGGAGAAGTCGATGTTCTCGAGGTAGGTCTGCTCGTCGATGATGGACTCGCGGATGTCACAGGCGTGGAGCGTGGCCCCGGGGAAGACCACCGAGGCGTCGATCGAGCAGTCCCGAAGCTCGGCCCCTTCCATCACGTGGACGTTCTCGCCCAGCGTCGTGTTCTCCAGCGAGGCGGTTTCGGCAACGACGTTCTCGCCCTCCAGCGCCCATCGAACGGCATCGAGGTAGCTCTCCGGGGTCCCGATGTCGAACCAGGCGCCGTCGAAGGTGAAGGCATACACCGACTCCCGTTCCTGGAGCCACTGGACGAACCAGCCTGGTTCGTCCGGGTTGTTGTCCCCCGCGAGGTACTCTTCAAGGAGCGGGAGGGTTTCGGCCGGATAGGCATAACAGGCGATCGAGACGAGGGTACTCTTCGGGTCCGCGGGTTTCTCCTGGAAGTCGACCACCTCGGACCCCTCGAGCTCGACCAGCCCGTACGATTTCGCCCGCTCGCGACTCCCCACGTCATAGGCCGCGAGAAGCGGCGCATTCCGGTCCTCGAACGTATCGATGAAATCGCTCACCGCGAAGCTGATGAGGTTGTCCCCGGCGATGACGAGGAGGTCGTCGTCGATCCCCTCCCGGTCGACCAACTGGGCGAGGGCGCCGATCACCCCGAACTTCTCGTCCTCCTCGGTGGTGTCCTCCACGGAGAGCTGGGTCTTCTCGTAGTCCGTAGCCGCGAGATGGTCCCGGAAGTCCGCCGCGAAGCGCTCGTTGGTGCTGACGTAGACCGTCTCGATGCGGTCGTCCCCCTCGAGCCCCTCGAAGATGCGGTCGATGACGGTCGACTCCCCGACCGGCAGGAACATCTTCGGGCGGTGTTTCGTGATGGGCCACAGTCGAGTCGCATACCCCCCGGCGAGCACCACAGCGTCCATACCCTATGGGACCGATTGGGGTCCTAAGTCCTTTTTCATCCACGTCGGCGCCCGCGGGCGGTCGCAAGGATTCAAGGGGAACCGGACTGCACTTCTCGGCATGGACGCGGCGACGACGAGAGAGCAGATCGCCAGTCGACTTCGAGACGACCCGGCGACCCCCGCCGAGCTCTCCGCGGCCTTCGAGATCTCCCGCGAAGACGCCGTCTCGCACGTCAGACACGTCGCCCGGACCGTCGAGGCGAGCGAGGAGCGATTCCTCGTCCGCCCGCCGCGGTGTCGTGACTGTGGGTTCGACGGGTTCGACGACCTCGTCAACGACCCCTCGCGGTGTCCGGAGTGCAAGAGCGAGTCGATCGACGAACCCGCGTTCACCATCCGGCCGCCGGAGCGGTGAAGCCGATCGTTCGGTGGTTTGCCCCATACCAGCGCTCCATTCCAGGGCCCCATTCTAAGGCCCCATTCCGGGCCATTCCAGCGCCCCATTCCAGGGCCCCATTCT
>JBDGRH010000017.1:0-4899 GCA_042218225.1 Halodesulfurarchaeum sp.
CGCCCGGGTGATAGCGGATGCCGCCCTTGTACGGGCCGCGGTCGCCGTTGAACTGAGACCGGTAGGCGCGGAAGACCTCGACGGAGCCGTCGTCCATCTCGACTGCGAGGTTCGTCTCGAGGATGCGCTCCGGGTTCTTGAGGCGGTCCAGAACGCCCTCGTCGACGTCGATGTACGCGGCCGCGTCGTCGATCTGCTCCTGAAGACTCTCGAAGGGGTTGGTTTCAGCCATGTACATCTAGGAGGGAAATTCAGGATGGAATTAAACGTACCGACATAGGTTTGATAATATGGGATTTAAGGGATATTAGGAGGCGGAATCCCGTTTCCCCGAGATATATTATCGCGATGTCGATATGCGATGTCGATATGCGGTGTCGATATGCGAAGCAGTACCAGGGTTTCGGCCGCCTCAGCTCACACCTGGAGAAGGGTCAGGGCATTGAGGAAAACGGCGAGCAGGGAGACGACGGCGAACCAGAGGAGCAGGAGTCGGGCGGGTCGCTTCGGGAGCCCGAACCAGGAGACGACGAGGCCGACCAGGGCGCCCAGCTTCAACCAGCCGATCCCCGTCAGGCCATAGGTCTGGATGAACGCTCTCGCGACGAGATTCGCCTCGCGCAGGCCGATGCCCAGGCCCACCATCGTGGTGAGGATGTCGAAGACGCTCCCGACGACGACCACCGACCAGAGGACCAGGTCGGTGGGCGGGATGGATCGCTCCTCGAAGTGGCCATCGAGGCGTTCGAGGAACTGCTCGACCGGCCGGAGGAGTGGGTGCTCCGACCAGGTATCGTGGACGAGCACCTCGGTCCGGTCGCCATCGGGGGTCGTCATGGGTACCAACGGTGGGAAGTGTCGGAAGCCACGTCGTCCGACCCATCGACCGACTCGACAATAATTGTTCGGGAACGGGTGACCGATGCTGCTCGCTACCTGCGTTCGGGAACTGGTGACGGATGGCGCTCGGTCCGGGGCAGTTCCTGTCCCGTCATATTGATATATTGATACGAATGGCGCGACGCGACGGGGAGCCGCGACGACGCCCCGCAGCCGCCAACGACGGAAACCCGACGATACCACAGCATAGAGGGTCGCTCGACGCAATTGCGTGCGGCGACACGCCGAACGTCCCATCCTCACCTTCCCGACGTATCGTGGTGTCAAGATATCCCAATACCATTATTATTCTTCATAGATACAGGGACGAACGGGGTATGAGTGCACCGACAAACGTGGCCGTAGCCGGCGTGGGCTATGCCGGTTTCAGCGCCGCCACCCCCGAACTCGGGTGGAAGGAGCTGATGTATTCGGCCTCGACGCGAGCGTATCGAGACGCGGGCGTGGATCCGAGACGGGACGTGGACTCCTTTCTCACCTGCGCCGAGGACTACTGGGAGGGTTTCTCGATCTTCGACGAGTTCGTCCCCGACCAGCTCGGCTCGGTCCTCCGCCCGACCTGCACCGTCACCGACGACGGCATCGTCGGCCTCGGGAACGCCGCCATGCAGATCCGGACCGGGGAGTTCGACGTGGTCGTGGTCGAGGCGCACAGCAAGGCCTCGGACCTGTTGACCCACGAGGACGTCCAGCTCTTCGCGATGGACCCGGTCTTCTCCCGTCCCCTCACCGGGCCGGCCGAACGAGGGGAGCGCGGGGAGCAGTGGCTTCCGCTCTCCGAGGCGGAGACGCCCGATGACGGCCCGGAGCGCGTCCACCCGGCCTTCCTGGCGGGACTCGAGATGCGGGAATACCTGGAGTCCTCCGGGACCGACGAGCGCGCCGCCGCGGCCGTCGCGGCCAAGAACAAGACGAACGCGTTGGATAATCCACTCTCGACGTACGGGGCCGAGGTTACTCCGGATGAGGTCCTGGCCTCGGAACCGGTCGCCGACCCACTCCGTGCCCTGGAGATGGGACAGACCGCCGACGCCTCCATCACGTTCGTGCTCATGAGCGAGGACGTGGTCGAGGACTACACGGACGAGTACGTGTGGCTCGAGGGGTTCGGCTGGGGCTCCGGGACGCCCTGGCTGTCCAGCCGGGACACCGGCGCCGGCTACACCAGCCAGGCCGCGGAGATGGCCTACGACATGGCCGGCGTCACCGAGCCGCGGGCCGAGATCGACCTCGCCGAGGTCGACGACCGCTACAGCTTCAAGGAGCTCCAGCACCTCGAGGCCCTCGGCCTCGCGCCCGAAGGGCGGGCCGGGGAATGGCTCGAGGACGGGACCTTCGAGCCCGGTGGCTCCCTCCCCGTGAACGTCTCCGGAGGGAGTCTCGGCGTGGGAGTTCTCGACGAGGCGACCGGCCTCCAGCGCTCCCTCGAGGTCGTACTCCAGCTCCGGGGCGACGCTGGTGGCAGACAGGTCGACGACGTCTCGCGGGGGCTGGCGCACAGCTGGCGAGGTGTCCCGACGGCCAGTGGGGCCGTCGCACTCTTCGGAGGTGCCTGAGCAATGCACAAGGACGTCGCCGTCACGGGCGCCGGGATGACCACCTTCAAGCGGCGCCTCAACGAGACCGGAAAGGACCTGTCCTTCCTGGCCGCTCGCGACGCACTGGATGACGCCGGACTGGAGCGCGAGGACCTGGACATGGTCGTCATGGGCAGCGCCCCGGACGCCTTCGACGGCGTCCA
The DNA here is from genome assembly GCA_042218225.1 of Halodesulfurarchaeum sp. Lineage (GTDB taxonomy): Archaea > Halobacteriota > Halobacteria > Halobacteriales > Halobacteriaceae > Halodesulfurarchaeum. The sequence goes on from JBDGRH010000017.1 coordinate 2,642, forward strand.
CATGAAGGGCGAGTACCTCCTCGACGGGGCGGGCGGGAAGGATTCCCCGTACGTCCGCGTCTTCAATGGGGGCGGCACCGGGGTCTTCGCCCCGATCGCGGGCTGGTGGCACGTCGCCTCCGGCGTCGCCGACCGCGTGCTCGTCGTCACCGAGGAGAAGATGTCGAGCGTCCAGCCACACGCCCAGACCGCCTTCCAGCACATCTGGGATCCCATCCTCGACCGGCCGCTCTCGCCGAACCTGACGTGGCTGTTCGCGATGGAGATGAACCGCTACATGACCGAGTACGACATCGACAAGGAGGACATCGCCCGGGTCTCGGTCAAGAACAAGGGCAACGCCCTAGACCACCCGGCTGCCCAGCTCGCCCAGGACATCACCGTCCAGGACGTGCTGGACTCCCGCACGATCGCCTGGCCCGTCCAGCGACTGGACGTGAGCCCGCCGAGCGACGGGGCCGCGGCCCTCGTCCTCTCCAGCGAGGACGTTGTGAGCTTCGACGAGGACCCGGTGTGGATCGACGGGGTCGGCTGGAACATCGACAGCACGATGTGGACGAACCGCGACCTCGCCTTCCCCCGGTACGTCGCCGAGGCAGCGAAGCAGGCCTACGACATGGCCGGCATCAAAGACCCGTTCGACGAGGTGGACGTCGTAGAGCCCTACGACCCCTTCGACTACAAGGAACTCCACCATCTCGAGGGCCTCCTGTTCTGCGACAAAGGGGAGGCACCCCGCCTCACGAGAGAGGGCGTCACCCAGCGCGACGGGGAACTCCCCGTGAGCCCATCCGGCGGGCTCCTCGGTGTGGGCAATCCCATCGCCGCGACGATGGGCATCAAGGTCGGCGAGCTGTACTGGCAGCTCGCCGGGAAGGCGGGCGACAGACAGGTCCCGAACGATCCCCGCGTCGGCGTCGCGCAGGCCTGGGGCGACATCATGCAGATGGGGACGGTCCTCGTCATGCGGAGCTGATCAGCAATGACGGACACACCACCACACGATCCGCGCGGCACGCCGGTCGACGCCGAGGACATCGAGACCGGGGCGGTCACGTCGACCCGATGGCAGCCGGAGGTCCAGTACGCCTGGTCCGCCGGGCCAGCGATGAACCGGTTCCTGGCCGAGCTCGAGGACGGGAACATCGTCGGGCGGAAATGTAACGCCTGCGGTCGCGTCATCGTGCCGCCCCAGATGTTCTGTTCGTACTGCTACCGACCGACCGACGAATGGGTCGAGGTCGAAGACACCGGGATCGTCGAGACGTACTCCATCAGCTACGTCGACCCGGACGCGAACCCCATCGAGGACCCCATCCTCGTCGGTGTCATCGACATCGACGGCGCCTCCGCGACCCACGGGTTCATGCATTACTTCGAGGAGGTCGACGCCGAGGAGATGGAGCGGGGCATGCCGGTCGAGGCGAAGTGGAAGCCCGAGTCGGAGCGGGTCGGCTCCGTCCTCGACATCGAGTACTTCAGACCGAGGTGAGACCATGTTCGAGCAAACCAACTCCGTCGACGAACTGACGAACTGGAAGGGCCACATGGAGGCGGATTACCTCTACACCGCCGGACCGATCGGCGACGAGTTCTTCACCCGCCTCCGGGACGACGGGACGCTCGTCGCCAACACCTGTCCGGAGTGCGGGACGACCTTCGTTCCGCCCCGCCTCTACTGCGAGGACTGCTTCGTGGAGCTCGAGGCGGAATTCGAGGAGCTCCCCGGCACGGGGACCGTCGAGACGTACACCGTGGCCCGGATCGACACGCGAGAGCGCGAGCTCGACGAGCCCCGCGTGCTGGCGATGATCGCGATGGACGGAGCGGATACGTCCCTCCTCCACGAGGTGGCCGCCGATCCGGCGGCGGTCGAAACCGGGATGGCAGTCCAGGCGATGTGCAAGGACCCGGACGACCGGACCGGCGAGATGACCGATATCGTCCACTTCGAGCCGGTGGAGTAACGGTCCCCGGCGAGCCGATTTGGGGCCTCAGTATCCGCGATGGCACCGGTCGGCAGAGGGTGCCCATTCAAAGCGATTGCCAGAGCTTTGCTCTCTATCTCTTTGGGCGACCCGGGAGAGTAACCAACCCTCTTTCTGTCCCATCCTCGTCACGGTCGCCCCTTCGCTCGATCCGGAATTCCGGTACAAGGTCCCTCACTCGAGTCGGCATGTATTCTGGGACAACGTCGATCACCTGAGGCGATATTCGAGAATTCCCCGAGGCGATATTCGAGAATTCCCCGAGGCGAT
>JBDGRH010000256.1:0-2617 GCA_042218225.1 Halodesulfurarchaeum sp.
AGCGAGCCGCGAAGCGGAGCGACCCGTGAGACCGAAGCGACCCGTGAGCACCCCCCGACCCGAGCAGGCCGAGGGCTTTCAATTCGTGGCGGGCGCAGTTACTGCGGTCCGTTCGGCCTAGTGAAGGCGAGAAAGTGCTGCCGGCGGCAGACACAGCCACCACCCACCCAATTCCCAACCCGCTCGTATTCAAATACTGACCGGGACCCACCACCCGCCCACCATTCACTCCGGCACCACGCCGACAGTGAGAAGCGTCCCGAGGCGCCGATATCGCTCCACCATCTCCGCCCGGGTCTCGAACCCCTCGGTCGGGAAGGAATCCGCCGGCGGGATGTCGATGTCCCGATCGGGGATATTGTCCTGTTCGGCCACGTGGAATCCCGCCCCCTCCAGCGCCTCGCGGTACTCCTGGCTGCTCCAGCGGGTCATCTCGACGTCGATGTCCACCTGCCAGTCGTGTGAGTAGACGTTCTCCTCGTAGTAGTTGACTGCCAGATACACCGTCCCCCCTGGCCGGATGACCCGGTACAACTCCTCGAGCGCGACGTGCGGGTCCGCCGCATAGTAGAAGGCCTCCATTGAGAAGGCGTGGTCGAGGGAATCGAGACGGAACGGGAGCCCCCCAAAGTCCCCGACGAGGAAGGCGAGTCGCGGGACCTCCGTGTACTCCCGGGCCCGCTCGACCATCGCCGGCGACCCATCCAGCCCGTACCCCCGCCCGATGTCCCGCTCGAGGAGTGCACGGAGGGCGTACCCGCTCCCGGTGCCGAGGTCCAGCACGCGGTCCCCAGGCTCGATCGGCATCCTGGCGAGGGCGTGCTTTGCGGTGTGCCAGTGGCGCTCCGCCATGCCCCGATCCCGCCCGTCCGCGGCCCAGGCGTCGAACTCGGCTGCGACTCGCATAGGAATGGAAAGCGGACCGGACGAGTTAACGCCGTCGGCCAGTCACTCCTCGCCATCCTCGTCATCATCGAGGAGGAAGGTCAGGTCGTCGTCCTCGGCTCCGCCGTCGGCCGGCATGGTTCCGGGACCAGGCGACCCGAACGAACCCATGTCGAGGTCGCTCGAGGAAACGGTTCCAGTCCGGCCCGTCCCCGCCGGGCTTGCGTCCTCGATGGTCCCCTGTACGAGTGCTGCCACGACGACGAAGAGGCCGACTCCATAGAGGAGCGCGACCAGGGTGCCGACCCGATCCAGGCCGAGCGGGAGGCCGACCGCGACGGCACCCAGCGCGAGAGCCACCCCACCCAGGCCGAACAGGCGGACCGCAGACGAATGGGTGATGTAGGCGAGCGTCCCGGCGAGCACGATTGGCGGGAGGGTCGCAGCAGTGACGATGGCGATCCGCTGGGCCGCCTGGAGCGGGACGCCGAGACCAACCAAGAAGTCGGTGGCGACCCTGGCGCTCCCCGCCGTCAAGGCGGCTAGTCCCGCCAGAAGCAGACCCATTGCCCCCGCGAGCTTGAGCCACCGGCCCCAATCCCCTTCCCGCGTTACCTCCCCAAGGCCCGGCATTCAGTCTCGGGTACACAGGTCGGTCACATATAACCCCGGGGCCTCGTCATCCCCGTGTCTGACACGGATTTATAACCGTAACGGCCCCACGCTACCGTGATGGCCCGGACCCTCCAGCTCTACGTGCGGACCGGGATCGTGGGCGCCTGGGCGGTCATGCTCGGTTTCGCGGTGGTGATCGGGGTGAAGCGGGCCCTCTCCGTCCTTGAGCCCACCACGACGCGGAACCCGGCGCTGACCGCCGCTGGCTTCCCCGTGGCCGGGTTCGTCACCGCGCTCTTCACCGGCCTGTACAACGGCGGGTCGATGAGCATGGCCCTCGGGGGGCTTCTCGTCCTTGTCGGCTGGGCCCAGCTGGTCCGCCTTGCCTGAGTTTCCTGGGAGCGAGTTGTTCCCACAGCAGCGGATGTGCCCCGAGGATTCCGGCACCGTTCGTTCCCCCGGAGTCCCGGCACGGTTCGTTTCCCCGGGGTCCCGGCAACTTATGTGCCCTCGGGGGATTACGCGCGGTATGGACTACCATCTCGCCATCGATGGCACCCCCGACTCGGTGCCAGGCGGGACCGCCATCTTGCTCCTCCATCCCAGCACCGGAGGGACGGATCACATCGACACCGGGTTCCTCCGGTCCGACACCGATCGGTTCCTCGTCGTCTCCACCAGGACCACCGCCCGGGAGGTCCAGCAGAAGCTGGCCCACTACGACGTTGACGGCTCGCGGGCGGACATCCTCGATACGATCAGCGTCGAGCGCGGGTACTCCCGGCGCGGTGGCGAGAGCCTCCATTACGTCTCCGCCCCGGACGACATCGACGGGATCCTCGGCACAGTGGAGCGATTCCTGGACGGCCACGCGGGCAAGCGCCGCATCAGCTTCGACTCCATCTCAGAGCTTGCCTACTACGCCGGCGACGAGCGGGCCGCGGACGCCCTCGAGCGCCTCGCCGACCTCCTCGAGGAGTACGACGCCATCGGCCTCTTCCACGTCTCCCCGGAGGTCCACGACGAGGCCACCCTCGAGCGGTTCACCGCGGCGTGCGACGCCCGGATCGAGGTGACCCCCGACGGGACCCTCACGGCCGACTTCTAAGTGCGGGCT
>JBDGRH010000256.1:2717-4898 GCA_042218225.1 Halodesulfurarchaeum sp.
CCGGATCGAGGTGACCCCCGACGGGACCCTCACGGCCGACTTCTAAGTGCGGGCTGACGGCGCGTTCACCGCCGACTTCTATGTGCGGGCTGTTGACCCGTTCAAAATAGCCGGATCACCGCCGGAATCCCCGGGACTTCTCCTCTGCACGATGGACCGGCAGGAAATCAACCCACCAGCGGGAGATAGACCAGGATGACCAGAACCAGAAGCACGGCGATGCCGACGGTGCTGACCACGATCTTGGTGGCAGTGCTCATATGCGAGGGGCCGACGCGAACCTATATAAAACTGCGTCGTCCGGGACGGGGTGACCGCGCGTGGCGGGCCCGGAAAACCACCATGGCCGAATAGTGGTTTTCGCCACCCTCGGCTCCCCCTATTCGGCCGTGGTCGGCCGCCCGTACTCCCGCCAGGCCCCCGACTGGAAGCGGAACACGTTGATCGCCGCCCTCGTGTACATGTCCCCGAGGATGGCCACGAAGATCGCCGTCAGACCCCACCCGAGCCCGGGCGAGACGGACAGGCCCGGGATCGTCACCCCACCGACGATCCAGGGACCGAGGGTGATGGCGAAGCCGATGGGGAGGGCGACGAACGCGATCGGCAGGCGGACCGCGTACGTCCCGAGGAGGCCCCCGTAGAGAGGCCATCTGGTGTCGCCCGCCCCACGGAGGCCGCCACGCATCGTCCGGGAGATGCTGAAGCCCGCGACCACCAGGCCGAAGACGCGGACGAACGTCACCGTGAGATCCGTGTACGCCGTCCCGAACGCGAGGGCGAGCGGCCGCGCCGCCGCCACGATGAGGGCCGCGATGAGCAGCTGGGTGATGAGGGCGATGCGGAGGGTCTGCCACCCGTAGGACTCGGCCTCCTCCATCTCGCCCGCGCCGACGTGCTGGCCCACCAGCGTGCTCGACGCGGTCGAATACCCCCAGGCCGGCATCATGGCCAGGAGCATCACCCGCCGCGCGATGGCATACGCCGCCAGCACCGGCGTCCCGAGGACCCCGAGGACGAAGAGGAACGGGAACCGGCCCAGCGTCCGGGAGAGCCGCGTCCCGGCGAGGGGCATCGCCACCCGGACGAGCTCGCGGGCGATCGACCAGTCCCACTGCTTCCCGCCCAGATGCAACGCCACCGGCCAGCGGCCGGAGAGGAGGATCGCGAGGAAGACCAGCGCCGCGACGGTGTTGGCGATGGCCGTCCCGATGGCTGCCCCGGCGATCCCCAGGGCCGGGAAACCCAGGAGTCCGAAGATGAGGACGGCGTTGAGGACGATGTTCGTCGGGAGGGTGACCAGGCGGACGTACATCGGCGTCCGGGTGTCCCCCGCTCCGGCGAGCGCCCTCGCGGCGGTCATGCTCCAGAACCGGAACGCGACCGAGAGCATGACGATCCGGAGGTAGATCCCTCCGAGCGCGATGGCATCCGGGTCATCGGTGAGGATGCCGATGAGGGGCTCCGCGTAGATCCAGGTCAGAAGGGTGATCGGCACCGCGAGGAGGAGGGAGAGCCAGAGCGTCTGCTTGATGGCGAAGTCGGCCTCCCGGTCATCGCCGGCGCCCTTGAACCGGGAGACGACGCTGATGGTCCCGCTCGTCAGCGCCAGCGCCAGCCCGAACGGGATGAAGTAATACTGGAAGCCAAGCTCGAGCGCGGCGACGGCCACGGCCCCCTCCGCGATGCTCACCATGAGGAAATCCGCCGTCCGGAGGACGGTCCGGAGCCCGCCCGTGATCATCGCCGGGATGGCGAGGTCGAAAGCCTCCTCGGCCTTCCGCCGGTCGACGAGGCCCAGTCGCGACAGCCCCACCGGGAACGCGAACAGGAGCTGGCGCACGACGTCCCGGACACGACGGGCCATGCACTGACCTGGCCACCCTGCGGTTAAGGTCGTTCTGAAGTCGGCCAGGTGGACGGTGGGATGGGTGGCTTCGTTGGGAGGTTGGTGAGGTCATGCATGAGGGCTCGACCCACATGTGTGTCTTTGTCGCCAAGACCCCGAAAGCCCCCGGGCGCTCCTAGACCCTGACGATATTGGAACGCAGACGCCCGAAAGCCCCCGGGCGCTCGACTCGGGCGACTCGCTGCGGTCCTCGCGTCGCTCCCTTCGGTCGCTCCGCTGCGGTCCTTGCGTCGTCGGCCTTCGTCGAGCACCCGGCCCCTTTCGTATTCCCA
>JBDGRH010000260.1:0-4888 GCA_042218225.1 Halodesulfurarchaeum sp.
GAGAATTCCCCGAGGCGATATTCGAGAATTCCCCGAGGCGATATTCGAGAATTCCCCGAGGCGATATTCGAGAATTCCTCGAGGCGATATTCGAGAATTCCCCGAGGCGATATTCGAGAATTCCCCGAGACGATATTCTAGTACGAATCGGCGAGTACGACCTGGGGCGCCGTTAGTACGACTTGGGGAAGCCCAGCTCCTGTGCGAGGTGATTGTAGGCCATCTGCTGGGTCACGGGGGCCAGCCTGGTGAGGTTGACCTCCCGCCACCACCGCTCGACGTCGTACTCCCGGGCGTATCCCCAGCCGCCGAACGCCTGCATCGAGTGATAGACCGCCCGGATGCCCGCCTCGACGCTCTCCGCTTTCGCCAGGTTCGTCTCGAAGGCGCAGTCCTCCCCCCGGTCGAACAGCCAGGCAGCCTTCTGTCGCATCAGCGAGGCGGTCTCGAGACGGGCGTAGGCTTTGGTGATCGGGAAGCTCACTGCCTGGTGGGTGCCGATGGGTGCGCCGAAGACCTCCCGATCGTTGGCGTGCTGGACGGCGTGGTCGATGGCCAGGCGGCCGATCCCCGTCGCGGCGGCGGAGAAGCCGATGCGCTCCGGGTTGAGCATGTCGACGAGGTGCCACCACCCCTCGTCGACCTCGCCCAGGACGTTCTCCGCCGGAACGGGGACGTCGTCGAAGAACACCTCACAGGAGTTGGAGTAGTTCATCGCGTGCTTCGGGATGGGGGAGACGGTGATGCCCGGGGCGTCCATGTCCACGACGAAGAGGGACAGGCCCTGTGTGGGTCGGTCCACCTCGGACTTCGGGGTCGTGCGGGTGACCAGGACCATCTCGTCGGCCTCGTCGGCGAAGGTGATCCAGGCCTTCTGGCCGTCGATGCGGTACTCCTCACCCTCGCGGGTGGCCGTCGTGTCGATGTTGAGCGTGTTCGTGCCGGCCTCCGGCTCGGTGATACCGATGGCGAAGAGGCGGTCGCCCTCGGCGATGTCGGTGAGATAGGTCTCCTTCTGTTCCTCGGTGCCGTGCTCGCGGATGCCCACGACCGCCATGCCCGCCGTGAGCACCAGGTACCACGTCCCCGCCATCCCGGCACCGGTGGCGTTGAGCTCCTCCATGGCGACGGCCATCTCCTGCAGGCCCATGTCCGCGCCGCCGTACTCCGCGGGGACGAGCAATCCGTGGAACCCCGCGTCTCCCAGCTCGTCCCAGAAGTCCTGGGCGAACTCGCCCTCAGTCTCCTTCTCCCGCCAGAACTCGCGGTCGAACTCCTCCGTGAGCTCCCTGGCGGTCGACCGGATCATCGAGTGCTCCTGTGGCTCGGTGAAATCCATCTCGTGCCACCTCGGGGGGTCAGTCCCCCTCCGTCTGCTCGCGGAGCTCGATGCGCCGGATCTTCCCGGTCACGGTCTTCGGGAGGTCCTCGACGAACTCGATCTCCCGGGGATACTCGTGGGCGGCGAGCTCGGATTTCACGTGCTGTTGGATGTCCGCTTTCAGGTCCTCGCTCGGGTCGGCACCGTCGCTCGGGACGACGTAGGCCTTCACGATGTTCCCTCGCTCCTCGTCCGGCTTGGGGACCACCGCGGCCTCCGCGACGGCCTCGTGCTCGCCGAGCGAACTCTCGACCTCGAACGGACCGATGCGGTAGCCGGAGGAGATGATGACGTCGTCGGCCCGACCCTCGAACCAGAAGTACCCGTCCTCGTCCTTGTAGGCGAGGTCACCGGAGAGATACCAGTCGTTGACGAAGGCGTCGGCGGTCTTCTCGGGCTTCTCCCAGTACTCGGCGAAGAAGCAGGGGTACTCGCCCCGCTGGGCGATCTCCCCGGTTTCGCCGGGTTCGAGGGGTTCGCCCGTCTGCGGGTCCACCACCTCGGCCTCGATGCCCGGGAGGGGTCGACCCATGCTGCCCGGCTTCTTCTCCATCGTGGGGTAGTTGTTGATGATCATGTTGCCCGTCTCGGTCTGCCCGTACGTGTCGTGGATGGTCACGTCGAGGACGTCCTCGCCCCACTCCACGACGCCCGCACTCAGCGGCTCCCCGATCGAGAGGGCGTGTCTGAGATCGAGGTCGACGTCATCGAAGACCGCCTCGTTCTCCCGCAGCATCCGGAAGGCGGTGGGAACGCTGAAGAGGATGCTCACCGGATAGGTATCGAGGATGTCCGCCCACGTCTCCGGGTCGAACTCGCCCTCGTAGGTCAGGAGGCTGGTGCCCCAGAACCAGGCCCCAAGGGTGTTGATCGGGCCGGTGAGCCACCCGAGATCTGCGGTCGACCAGTAGAGGTCCCCGGGCTGTACGTCAACCGCGAAGCGCTGCGTGGCCGCGACGCCCGCAACCCAGCGATGCTTGTGCAGAACCCCCTTCGCCGGACCGGTCGTGCCACTTGTATAATAGAGGAGCGCGTCGTCTTCGCCCCCGGTTTCGGCTGCTTCGAAGTGTGGCGAGGCGGACCCGACCGCCTCGTGATAGCTCAGATCGCCGCGTCGGACCCCCTGGCCGTCCTCGCTCAACACGACGAGATTCTCGACGGAGGGCGCGTCTTCGAGGGCCCGCCCGACCGTCTCGCGATTGTCCGCATTGGTCAGGACGAGGCGAGCATCACAGTCATCGAGGCGGTAGCTGATGCCGTCCGGCCCGAAGCGCTCGTTGATGCTCCCCCACACGCGACCGGCCTTCAGCGTCCCGATCATCGCCGCGTAGTGCTCCGGGACCCGGGGCATGTAGGAGAAGACCCGGTCACCGGGGTCCGTATACTCCTCGAGGACGTTCGCGAAGCGACTGGACTCCCTCGCGAGCTCCCAGAACGTGACCGTCTCGGTCTCGCCGTCGGTCCCGACGTAGTAGAGTGCCACCCGATCGCGCTTCTCCGCGTGTCGATCGACCGTCTCGTGGGCGATGTTGAGCGCGTCGGGAGCGTCCCAGTCTGCCTCGTCGTAGATGTCCTGCCACGTGAACGAGTCCTGCCGTGCCTCGTAGTCCACAAGATTGTGAGACATACCCACTCGATGGTGGCGCGAGTTATCACATAAAAATTGAGGAAAGATCTCCACGCCCGTGATGTTCGAGGGTGCGGGGTAGGGACCAACCCTGTGCGTTCGTGTGAGGACCCGTGGTGCATTGCATACGATTGCGGGATCTCGGGACGAAATCCGCGACAGTCCGTTGGTGGTTCCCGCCAGCCCTCTGGGTAACCTCATCGGGGTTGTTCCGACCCGGGACCGAGTACCCTTCTAGGTCCCTCCCGACCCGGGACCGAGTACCCTTCTAGGTCCCTCCCGACCCGGGACCGATATCCCTTAACCACCGGGCCCACCTACCGCCGGGCGTGCAGATCGTCGGATACGAAACCAGAGCCGGCGAGAGAACCCCCGCGTTGGTTCTCGCGGCCGACGGTACCGTGGATCGGGTCGCCCTGACCGCGGGCACGAACCTCGACCTCGGACTCGGGGACCGCCACTGTGCGGGAGCCGTCGAGGGAGACAGTCACGAGGCCTGTGACGCCCCAGCCGCGCCGTACTGCGAGCGCCACGTGGACACGTGGCCCTGTGCCCGGTGCACCGGTGACTGTGCGATGCCCCTCGAGACCTGCCACGAGGAGCACGTCGTCTACCTTGCAGCCTTCGCCCCGGATACCTTCAAGGTGGGCGTGACCCGGACCTGGCGGCTCCAGACCCGACTGGAGGAACAGGGGGCCGACCTGGCTGCGCACATCCGGACGGTGGAGAACGGCCGGAAGGCACGGGCGATCGAGTCCGCGCTCGCGGCCGACATCGGCGATCGCGTCCGCACGCCGCAGAAGCTTCCCTCGCTCGTTCGATCGGTCGACCGGGACGCCTGGAACACTCTCCTCGACGATCACGAGCCGATCGAGACCTTCGCGTTCGAGTACGGTCTGGCCTTGGACCGACAGCCGGTCCAGGAGACGCTCGCCAGAGGCGAGGTGCGGGGAACGAAGGGCCGTATTCTCGTGTTGGATAGACGAGGGACCACCTACGCGGTCGACATGCGGGACCTCGTCGGCCACGAGGTGACTGAGGCCGACCGCGGTGGCGACCGCCAGTCGAGCCTGGGCGCGTACGAGTGAGGAGAACGGGTCATTTTTCCGTCGGGCACGAAAACGGGGGCCCATGGCAGACGACGACCAGCCAGACGAGGAGGCCGAGGGCGACGAGGAGAAATCGTTCCGGGAGCGAGTCGAGGAGATCCGAGAGAACAGGGAGGAGTCCCGCGAGGAGGGAGACGAGGACCCGCGCGAGCGGATGGAGGAGATGATGGGCGGGGGCGGCCCCGGCGGGCCGGGCGGCATGGGCGGCGGGGGCAACCCCTTCGCGCAGATGATGTCCGGCATGATGGGCGGGGGCGGCGGCCCCGGCGGTCCCGGCGGGATGGGTGGCGCCCGCGGGGAGAGCGAAGGGAACGTCCGCCTCGCCCGGGAGCTCGAGGCGCTCCGCGATGAGGTCTCCGCGGCGACGGAGCAGCTCGAGCGTATCGCCGACGCCCTCGAAGAGGACTGACGGTGCGGTCCATATATGACGGTGCGGTCCATATATTATAGATAACTAACACGAGTCGTTCGGGCGGGAAACCTGGAACCGTCCCAACCTCTCCCCCGCCCCCCGCTTGCATCTGTCGAGCCGGGAGCCTGTCGCAAGCGGATGCTTCAATAGAGCCGCTCGTAGGTCTCGATCAGCCGCGAGATGGAGCGGTCGAGGCTGATGGATTCGCGACGGTCGAGGCACGTCTCGGAGAGCGTGTCGTGCTCCTCGAGTGCCATCCGCACCGCCGCCCTGAACCCATCGATGTCCCCCTGGTCGAAGTGATAGCCCGTCTCCCCGTCGTCGACGGTCTCGGCGAGGGCACCTTCGTCCACGGCGAC
>JBDGRH010000311.1:0-1899 GCA_042218225.1 Halodesulfurarchaeum sp.
CGCCCTTTCGATCCGCCAGGGAGTCGGTTTCTCGTCCGGCCGATATTTCTAGTGGTGTCCAACCGATTCGGGTGGGAATCCGAAAGGGGCCGGGGACGTGGGGCCGACCGGAGGGAGGTCCCACGTTTCGTAAGGCCGGCGGAGCCGGCCGATGCTCCGGGAAGCCGGGCGACGTAAGGACCGCAGCGGAACGAGCGAAGCGAGTGGAGTGAGGACCGCAGCGAGCCCCGCGACCGGAGCGCCCGGGGGCTTTCGGCGGTCCCGTTTTCTACCGAATAGTATACTATAGAGGGGCTTTCGGCGGCCTCCGCTCAAACCACCAATATAAATCGCAGAGAGTCAGCCAGAGAACGGCCCTCAATCCAGTCGCAAGCCCAATCTCACCACAAAACAGTCTCTGCGTTCTCCATTGTCTCCACATTCAGGCCGAACAATCGACAAACACACCCAATCCACTGTCACCCGCCCACCACTGCCCACACAAATTATCCCGAATCCACTGAGGGAACCGAAACACGCGCACCCCGCTCCGCCGCATCATAGATAGCCTTCAGGGCGTGCATGTCCAGCAGCCCGTGCTCCCCGTCCGGGTACACCGGCCGCCCGTCAAGGATGGCATCAGCGAAGTAGGCGAACTCCTCGGCCATCTGGTCCACCTGGGGAAGGTCCACGTCCACGGTCGCCCCATCGACCTCGACACGGAGGTCCGTTTCCATGTGGAAGGCGGGCTCCATGGCGATCCGACCCCGGTCGCCAACGACCTCCAGGCGGCTCTGGGTGGCCGCGTGCTGGCTGGCCGAGAAGGCCGCTCGCGTCCCGCTCTCGTACTCGACCATGAACGTGGCCGCCTGGTCGGGAACATCCGCGAAGGGGTCCCGGTCGGAGCCCATCATGCTCTCCACCGCGACAGGGTCGGCGTCGAGGAGGAACCTGGTCGTGTTCAGGGGGTAGATCCCCAGGTCCATCACCGAGGTCCCGTACCCCGAGAGATCGGGGTCGAGCCGCCACTGGTCGGGGTCCTCGATCAGGTCCATGAGTACCTGTGAGTTCTCTCCATGGACGAGCACGGGGTCGCCGATGACCCCATCCCGGATGAGCTCGCGTGCGTACCGCACGAGCGGCTCCGTGTGCATCCGGTAGGCGACCATGAGAGTGATGTCCGCGTCGTCCGCGGCGGCGACCAGCTCCCGTGCGCGCTCCACGGTCGCCTCCATGGGTTTCTCGACCAGGACGTCCTTCCCCTGGGACGCGGCGGCCTGGACGTGCTCGAGGTGCGTCCCGTTCGGGGTGCAGATGTACACGGCGTCGTACGCGTCCGCGACCTCGCCCCGCCCGAAATCCGCGTAGTCAACCGCGGTGTGGATGGTATCGTGCTCCGCCATGGCCCGCTCTCGCTTCTCGGACGAGCCGCTCACCACGGTCGTGGCCACGCAGGTGTCCGTTCGTTCGATGGCCGGGATGACGTACTCCCGGGTCCACCAGCCGAGCCCCACCAGAGCCAGCTCGACCGTCCCCCGGGCGCCGGAGGCCCAGTCCCGATACTCGAACTCGTCGAGCAATGGGGCGTCCATACCCGGAAATTATTATTTCGATTGTGAATAAACTTTCCTGTGGAGGCGGAATCGTTTCCCCGAAGAGACAGAAATGGGGAACGCCAGGTTATCAGACGAAGGACATCGGACGACTGGCCAGCGGCCGTCCAGAAACTGGCCGACCGGATATCGGACGACTCGTTACCCCGCCTTCTCTACCGAAGAACCTCCGAATAACAGCCGCTCAGTCGGGCGGAAAGCCAGGCGTGTTCAGCAGCCGTGTCCCATGCCCGGACCGTGTCCAGGGCCCATGTGACCGCCATATCCAGGCCCGTACTGGCCGTCGTAGCCCGGTCCCATGTGACCG
>JBDGRH010000311.1:1999-4857 GCA_042218225.1 Halodesulfurarchaeum sp.
CCCATGTGACCGTCATACCCCGGCCCCATGTGGCCGTCGTAGCCCGGCCCATACCGGCCGTCGTAGCCCGGGCCCATGTGACCCCCATACCCCGGCCCATACCGGTCACCGGTCGCGTTCGTCACGTTCTCGTGATACTGGCCAGCGTACTGATCGTGCCAGGCATACCCGCTGCCGGGTTCCATGGGCGGGACGCCCGTCGCGTGCTCGGCCATGAAGGATGCCATCTCCTCGAGGGAGAGACCCATCTGTTCCTCCATCCAGGCGACGTGCTCGGGCCCCATCCGCGAGAGCATATAGGCCGCCCACGCCTCCGTGGCGTTGGTCGTGGTCGTGTTCGTGGTCGGGTTCGTGTTCGTGTTCGTCTCCGCATACGGCGGAGTGAAATCACCGTCGCCGCCGTGAGCGCTCACCGCCGGGACCGCCAGGAGCAGCCCCACGACGGCGAGCACCGCGAGCGCGAGTGTCGTTCTGGTATGCATGATCGTCGACCTCGCACGGTGGTAGGGCGGGTTTGGAGATATCAGTTCGGGCGCGAACGGACGTAACAAAACGTTCGAGAGGGTCTATAACCGTTTTAGAACGTTTTTGAGAGGCAAGACCGTTCATCCGCCGGGAATTCGGCAGTGGGAGGCGAAGGGGCGCAGTTGACACCCCACCCCCTCCCCCCACCCCCCGATCCCTCTAGGAATGTGGTTCCGGGACCAGCCAGGCGAGAACGATGCCGACCACCCCGAGCCCGGCCGCATACCCGAACGCCAGGAGATACGCGCCCGTCCGCTCGATGAGGACGCCTGTCAATACCGGGGTGACGAACGCCCCCACGAACCCGACCAGGTTGAGCACCGCGAGGGCGGTGCCCGCCACGTGTGCGTCGACGAGCTCGCGGACGAATGGCAACAGCAGCGCGAGGCCCATCTGCGTGACGAAGCCCGCCACCACGAGGGCGAGGAGGAGAAGGGCAACCGTCCGGACCGTGGCGATGAGGCCGATCAGCGGCACGACGATGAGGAACGAGGCGAGCACGATCGGCCGGCGGCGTCCTCCGAGCAGCCGGTCCGACGTCGCCCCGCTCAGGAATCGGGCGACGGCGCCGATCGCGGGGAACACCGCGGCGAAGGCCCCACCCTGGGCCAGCGAGAAGCCGAACTGGTCGACCAGGTAGGTGGGCAGCCAGTTGTTGAAGAAGAGGTTGAGGGAGAAGGCCGCGAAGGCGAGGGCACCCAGCGCCCAGACCCACCGGTTGCGGAGGACCGCGACGAACTCCGCCCGGGTTGGCGTCGTGACGCTGGTCCGGAGATCGAACCGGCTGGTGTACGCGAAGAAGCCGAGTGCCGCGAGCATCGAGAGCCCCCCGTAGACCACGAAACTGCGCTCCCAGCCGATGGACTGCGCGAGCACCGGGGTGAACACGTGTGCCAGGGCAAAGCCCCCGGGGACGCTGGTCGAGAGGAAGCCGATCCCCGTTCCCTGGCGGCTCCGCACGAACCCCGTCCCCACGACGTTCACGGCCGCCGTCCAGAGGACGACGTTGACGCCCCCGCCCACGAGTCTGGCGGCCACCAGCGACCAGAAGGACCCGCTGGCGCCCGCCAGAGCCGCCCAGATGGTGGTCCCCAGGAGGACGGCGGCGGTGGCCAGGATCGCGTGGCGGTTGTCGACCCGGTCGAGGAGAAGCCCGGCGGGGATCGAGAGGACCGCCATCCCGAGGATGAACACGCTGACGAGCCAGCTGACCGCCGTCGATCCCACGCCGAGGTCCCGCGCGACGAGCGTGAGCACGCTGGCCGGGGCGATCTCGTACGCCGTCAACCCGGATACCGTCACCCAGAGGAGGATCGCGGTGGTCCAGGCCTGCCGCCGCGTGACGGCCAGGTCGTCGCTCATGCCCCGCTTTTCCCGGAGTGTCGGTATGAGGTTTTGGGAGTGTGTCTCGGTGTGGGAGGATTGCTGGGTGTGGGAGGATTGCTGGGTGTGGGAGGATTGCTGGGTCTGGGAGCGTGTCTGCAGATCGAAGCTCTCTATCGGGTTTATTCCCGCCGGAGCGAAGCTCAATGGCACCTATTGTGACAAGTGGGAGGGGGTGTTGATGGCCGACCCTAGCCCCTGGACTTCTGTCTCCCTGTTCCGTGACGGTTTTCCCCACCCATTCCCTGGTGGCGTGGGTTGAGGGGTCGCTATCTCGGGAGAAATGAAGGGAGCACTCGCGGTGAAAATGCTGTCCTGTCGCCGGTAACGAACGCAATCAACAGCATCCCCACGAGTTGAGCGCCCTGGGCCGGCCTGGGTCTGGGGGCTTTCACGGGTCGCTTCTGTCTCACGGGTCGCTTCTGTCTCACGGGTCGCTTCTGTCTCACGGGTCGCTACCTTTCCCTGCTCGACCGTTCGGAGACTCTCCGGTCGTCTCCACATCGCCGCCCCGTTCTCGCCCGCGCCTCGCACTCGCTTTGATCCTCACTCCACTCGCTTCGCTCGTTACGTTCCGATCCTTGCGTCATCACAACATCGCGACGCGATGTTGCTGGCTCGAAAGACGGGGCGCGTCTTTCGACCGTCGCAAGATTCGCAGAATCTGACTGCGCACGAGAGGTTTGTTCTCGTGTCCGCCCGCCTTCCCCGAGCCGGCCTCACCCGTTCGATCCGCCATGGAATCACGATATCGTCCTGCCGATATCACTAGTGGGGGAGAACGGATTCGGGTGGGGAGTTATGAACAAATAGTACAGAATTTGTACAACAACCACTCCAGTCAGAGTCACACCGCCGGACGGTGTTGGTATCCAGCGTCGACGGCTCAACCGCCATACAGATACTGATTTCGTCGTCACTCTTCCGTACGTGCACGGGCCCCAAGAAGG
>JBDGRH010000050.1:0-4832 GCA_042218225.1 Halodesulfurarchaeum sp.
GAACGGTCGAACGGGGAGCGTAGCGACCCGTGAGACCGGAGCGACCCGCGAGCCGGGCCACCGGAGCGCCTGGGGGCTTTCGGAGGTCTTGTCTCCAAACCGTGAGACTAGGAGCGCCCGGGGGCTTTCGGGGGTCCGGTCATCAATGGTCTTGTATCGCGAAGGCTTTCCAAGGTCTATTCTCCCCGGCAGAGTTCCCTAGAACAGGGATAATCGCTACAGATCAGCCACCTTCCGTCAAACGATCAGGAGTCCCCCGATTCAACCCGGACAGACAACCGTCGTGGAACAGAAATCTTGAACCCCCACCCACGTCATTCACTCGTCGAAATCGGCGAGGTCGACCTGCCCGCGCTTCGGGCGACCGCCGCCACCGGTCGCCTCTTCCGGTTCCTCGTTGACACCCGCTGGCTCACCTCGTTCCGTTCGGTCCGAGTCAGCCCACGCCTCGAGATCGGCCTGGTCCTCCGCCGAGAAGCTCAGGTTCGACACGCGGACGCCGACCTTCCTGATCTCCTCGCCCTCGAACTCCGCGAGGAGGTCGAGCGCGGTCTCCTCCAGGAGTTCCGGCTCGTCGACTGGCCCAGGGAGGGATCGCTCCCGGGTGTTGACGTCGTACGGCGGAGTCACGACCTTCACTCCGATCGTCTGATACAGCGCTCCCTTCCGCTGGGCTCTGGAGGCAACTGCCCCGGCCAGGGCTTTTGCCTGCTCGATCACGGTATCGAAGTCGGTCTCGTGCTCCCCGAAGGAGCGCTCGCGGGAGAGGCTCTTCGGCAGCCCTCGCTCCGTGACCTCGCGCTCGTCCAGCCCGCGCGCCCGGCGGTGGAGCTCCCGCCCTCGCTCGCCGAATCGGTCGACGATGGTGTCGATGTCCGTCTCGGCGAGGTCACCGATGGTCTCCACACCGATGTCCTGAAACGCCGATTCGCTCACCGGGCCGACGCCATGGAGGTCGGCGATCGGGAGATCCGCCAGGAACGACTGGAGGTCCGACGGGGGGACGACCGTCAGCCCATCGGGTTTGTCGTGGTCGCTCGCGATCTTGGCCGCACTCATGTTGGGCGCGACACCGACACTCGCGGGGACCCCGACCTCACGCTGGATGCGCTGTTTGACGTGTCGGCCGAATCCCTCGGCGACCTCCCAGGTGGTCCGCTCGGTGACGTCGAGGTAGGCCTCGTCGATGCTCACCTTCCGCACCGTGTCGGCGAGCTCGGCGAGGATCTCGTGGACGTCGGCGGCGATCTCCTGGTAGAACGCCATGTCCACCGGCCGGTAGAAGCCCGCGTCCGGGTCGTCGGGATTCTCGGCGCGGCGGGGGAGTCGCTCCAGCGCCTGGGAGATGGGTTGGGCGCTCTCGACGCCGTATTCCCGGGCTTCGTAGCTCGCGGTGGCCACGGCTCCCACCGTGGCCCCTTCAGAATACCCCATCCCCACGACCACCGGCTCCCCCTGCAGGGCAGGCTCCCGGAGCCGCTCGCAGGAGGCATAGAAGCAGTCCATGTCGACGTGCAGGACGATCCGGTCCTCGCGCACGTCGGTTCCGGGGAGCTGCCCCTCGGTCGGCATGGCTCACGATACGGGCCGACGGAATCTAAACTCCCGGTTCGCGGAGTGAAAGTGGAGGCGAGTGCCTGTGGATGGGCGACACGTGTGACAACAGCGCCGAGAGATGGTCGCTCTCTCCGTCGGTCCGAGCACTATCACAATACGTCGCCCTCGATCCGCGTGCCGTTCTCCCGGCAGGCCTCGAGGCCGTGTTTGGCCCCCATCCCCGCGTCGTGGGCCGTCGCACCGCGGCCGACCCCCACCTGCAGCGTCACGTCCGTCTCGGCCTCGACGTGATCGATGACGGACTCGTAATCCGTTCGATCGAGCGCCGGGCAGACGGCGATGACGTTGTCCCCGCCCACGAAGAAGGACAGGGACTCGTGCTCGCGATGGAGCCGGCGCATCAAGGCCGCATACCCCTGCTCGATGTGGATGAACGTGGAGAAGGCGTCGAGCTCGTCCGTGTACGTGCCCGTGGCGTCGATGACGTCGAAGTGGGCGATCTGGACGTCCTCGTCGGTCTGTTCGGTCTCCTCGAGCGTCTGGCCGAGCAGCACCTCCGTCCGCTCCTCGTCCTGGGCGCTGCCCTCCTCCTGGAGAAGCGCTGTAGCGTCCACCAGCGCATCGGCCGGCGAGGGGGAGAGGCCGACGCCGAGGCTGACCGTCACGGGGTAGCGGTTTCGGACGGACTCCTGGATCCGGGCGTGCTCCTCCAGGTCGATGCCGTTCGTGACCGCGATCATGTTGTCGAAGCGGGTGAAGAAGACGTAGCCCCCCTCGTTCCCGAAGAGCTGGGAGAGGTCGGCGTAGAGGCGGGATTGGAGGGTCTGCAGGTCGACCTCCCGTCTGGGGGTGGGGGTCACGGTCCACGGCCCGTAGTTGTCGATCTGGATGAGCGTGACCTGCGTGTTCGTCACGGTGGCTGGGGCTTCTCCCGGTCCGGCTTAACAGTTTTCGATTGCATCTCGAATTCGTGAACACGTCTCACGTGATATCGGGATGGAATGGGGGAAAATTCTCGGAGAGGTAGGGTGGCATTCGTGGAATGAACCAACCCCAGCAGCACGGTCTTTCCAGACCGGAAACAGGCACCGGGGGACCCAGAGAGATAGAAAGAGCGAGAGAGAGCGAGAGAGATATATCGACCGAGCGTTCATCCCTCACGCCCGAACGACGCTCTCGCGTCACGGACGTGCTCCCGGACCGTCTCGGGGTCGGCCCCTCGCCGGTCCGCCCAGGCCCGCACGCTCCGCCCGCGCATCGCCGTCGCCCAGAAATCCACGGCCTCCTCCGCGGTCAACCCGGTGGCCAGGAGCCACCCGAACAGCCGCTCGACGCCGGCCTCCCCTCGCTGCCAGTCCTCGGGTTTTGCGATGACGATGGGGTCGGCGTCCGCCCAGTCCCGCTCCGCCCGCTCTGCGGCGAGCCGGCGCATCACCGCCCGGAGGATTGCCTCGTTCGTCTGTGTCCGCTCGTCCACCGCGGCGAGCATCCGGCCGAGATATGCACCCCGCCGGTCGGCGAAGAGGAAGCTATCCGGACGGGCGGCGACGAGCTGCAGGTCCTCCTCGGCCACGGCGTCGAGGTACGATTCCAGGTTCTTCGCGGCCCTGGAGAGGACCGTCTCGAGGAGGCGGCGGGCCCGATCCAGCGTGGGCACGCCCCCCGAACCCGGCTCGCCGACCTCGTAGATGGCCTCGGTCAGCAGTCGGTCGGTGACGTGATGGGTGTGTTCGGTCATGGCCGACCCTGTCGATGGCGCATCGATGGTGCTCCAGCGTGATATCGTTTTGCCGACATTCGGGCCGGGGAGGGTGGCTCTCCTGACCGACTTCGAGATATGCAGGGGAGGGGTGGGGTAGGATGGGGTAGGGTAGGGTAGGCTGAGTGTTATGAATTCGAATTTTCCCCGTCCGGAGACGTTTTCGCCCCCTCCTCCCGATCCGCATTCTGACGCTCCGCCTCGGGGACGTCTGGTGGTTCGAGGGCGGCGACGAGGAGCTTCACCGCCCGCCGTTCCATCAACTCATCGAGGGTGTCTGTCACCCGCAATCCGGAGAGGGCCAATACCGCGAGCCCCGCGCTGGCGGCGAAGGCGGCGGTCCCGAGCTCGCCCGTCGCTGCAGTCCAGAGGAACCAGGCCGAAAGCGCGCCCAGGGTCAGCAGGCTGAGTACTTGGATGGGTCGCCGGCGGAACTGCCGGCACAGCCCGGCCCAGGCCCGGGTGGCGGTTGATGTCGGGGTGGCTCGGGCGAACGTACGAACGAGCCGGTCGAGGACCGCGATGATGGGGCCGACGGTCCAGGTCTCCCGGAGGTCGATGACGATCACCTCCGGTTCGGGCTCCTTCGTGAGCCATCGGTAGAGGAAGGAGGCCCGGATCCAGGCGTCGAGCAGGACGAAGAGGTGATGGATGGCGGAGTCCCGGTAGGCTTCATCGACCCGGGCGGACAGCTCACGGATGGCGGCGGTTTCCCACGCTCTCATACCCGATTCGGTCCCCTCCGACGGGGAGAACAACCCGAGGATGACGGACGAGCTGGCTGATGCTTCGAGGGTCGACCATACCTGCCTGGCTTTCGACGTCCTCGCGATCGTGTTCCCGTTCTCCTCCGCCATCGATTGTCACGGGGTTCATCGGGATGGCACTTGGCTCTATTGGGATATCGTCTCGGACGCGAAAGCAGCGGAGGGGTGGCAGTCCGAAAATGTGAGGGGGGAATGGGATTGGGGATACCCGAACGCTGGGGAGGGGTGGAACGCCCTGCCGTCAGGGGAGGTGATCGGCGCAGGCGTGTTTGGATGGCTACCATGCCGGCCAGGGGCCGTCCGTGGTGGACTGGCCTGCCGGCACCTGGATTTAGGCTGGGCTAATAAACCAATCTTCTCCCGTTTCTCAAGATGTTGTAAAAGCTGGAATTAAGGCTGTGAAGTGGTGGTTTTTCGTGCGCTCGCTCATTGGTGGTTCTTTCGTGCTTGGGACGGTTGCGGGGTGGGTCGTTCCCTTTCCTTCGGCAATTTCTATCGTAAATACAGGGAACCTCTAGTGATCCGGTTTGAGGCATTGGCGCGAGTAAGACCACTGAAAGTCCCCTGCCCGATTATCCACTATCATTGAAATCCAGACCGCCGAAAGCCCCCTGCACGATTATCCACTATCAATGATCTCCAGACCGCCGAAAGCCCCCGGGCGCACGACTCGGATGGCTCGCGGGTCGCTCCTGTCTCGCGGCTCACTCCGTTCACCGCTCGACCGTTCGGAGACTCCCTCCGGTCGT
>JBDGRH010000133.1:0-4820 GCA_042218225.1 Halodesulfurarchaeum sp.
CAGCCCTTCGGACGCCCTCGCTTCGCTCGGTTGCCTCCACCTCCCCGTTCGACCGAAGCGACCCGTGAGCACCCCCCGACCCGAGCCGTCCGAGGGCTTTCGGGTCGTGACGGAAGCGAGATCGTGCCCTACGGCAAACGTCCGAGGTGGTGCACCTGGTGGCCATTTCCATGACTTTTAATGGGGGACAACAAGCGGGCTCAATCGCTCACCCTTCCTTCTGGCCGGCAGCATAGAACTCACCGACCCGCCATCCGAAGGGCTTTGGCCACCCCGCTCCACCCGCCTGGCATGCCGATCCACAGCGATTGGGGCGACTGGCTCCCCACCGCCATCGCCGAAGCGGAGCCCGACGGACTCGATCTGTGGTATCTCGGGTGCAACGGGATCGCGCTCAAGGCCGCGGACGGGACGACCGTGTTCATCGACCCGTACCTGGGCACCGGGGATCCACCCCGGACCATCCGGATGATCCCCGTCCCCTTCCACCCGGCGGACGTCCGCGAGGCGGACGCGGTGCTGGCCACGCACGAGCACACCGACCACGTCCACGGGCCGAGCCAGGGACCCATTCTAGAGGGGACAGGGGCGACCTTCGTGGGTCCGCCCGCCAGCGTGGAGAAGGCGCTCGAAACCGAGGGATGGACCGACACCTTCGAGGTCGCGACGGACCAGTTCGAGTCCGTCGATCCGGGCGACGCCATCGAGGTCGGCTCGCTCACCGTGCATGTCGAGCCGGCACAGGACCCCGACGCCATGGATCCCGTCTCCTACGTGATCGAGGGCCCTGACTCGACGTTCTTCCACGGGGGCGACACCAAGCCGTCGCCTGCCTTCGAGCGGGTGGGCGAGGAATACGACATCGACCTCGGCGTGCTGGCCTTCGGGAGCGTCGGGATGATGCCCCAGAAGGACGGCGGTGACCCACAGCGAACGCGGTGGTACAACGACGAGAACCAGATCATCGAGGCTGCCGCCGCGCTGGGGCTCGATCGGCTGCTCCCCACCCACTGGGACATGTGGAAGCGGATGACCGCGGATCCGACGGCGCTCTTCCATCACGCCCGGGGCTTCGAGCACCCGAGACACATCGAGGTCCTGGAGATCGGCGATCGGCTCCGCGTGTGACGGCTGTGGGCCCCAGGTCCGCCGTTCGATTTGGCATCGCCCGGATATTTTAAGTAGCTCATGCTCAACCACAACGTATGCATGGCCCAACGACGAGGTGGTCCCCGTGACTGACGAAACCGTAGTCGAGAACGACGGGGTCACCGTCACGAAATCCTTCGACGCCGAGGGGTTTCCGGTACCGGCGGTGACCTTCCGCGTCGAGTCGGACCGAAGCGATCCGGTCCGGCTCCGCATCACGGACGAGATTCCGGAGGGGTTCGGCATCGAACAGATCGGCTTCCACCCGGATTACGGGAGCGAACACTGGACCGCGACGGGCGAGGGGGTGGTCAGGTTCGAGCGGACGATCGACGCCGGTGAAGCCTTCACCACCGTCTATGGGATCCGGATGTCCGAGGACGAGGAGCCGACGCCGTTCCTCGAGGCGGCCAGCGTGGAGGTCGACCCGGACGCCATCGAGGAGGCGGACGTCGACGAGGTCGTCCCGCCGGAGAGCTCCGAGGTCGTCCGGGAGCTCGCAAGCGGCGAGCGCGAGAGCGTGCCCGGCCTCGAGGAAGAGGAGGCCGAGGCCGCCGAGGCGGAGGCCGCTGAAGCAGAGGCCGCCGAGGCCGAGGCCGCCGAAGCAGAGGAGCCCGGGGTGACCGCCCCCGGTGACGATGCCGAGATCATCGAGGAACCCGTGGCCGAGGGAGGAGAAGTGGAAGGAACCGAAGCTGAAGCCGAAGAAGCCGAAGAGCCCGCAGTCGAGGAACCGCCGACGGCCGAACAGCCAGGCGAGGAGGTCGAAGTGCCGGAGGAGGAGCCGGCTGTTGCCGAGGAGGCGCCATCCGAAGTCGGGGCAGAGGACGACGAGGTCCAGGTGTCGGAGCCAGGAGAAGCCGAGCCCGCTCCAGGAGAAGCCGAGCCAACCCCGGGAGAATCCGAGCCTGCCCCGGGTGAGGAGGTCCCAGCAGCGACGGAGCCAACCGAAGCAGAAGCCGCCGAGGCGGCGGCCGAAGAGGAAGGAGCGGCCCCCGAACCCGGGGTGGCCAGATCCGACGTCGCCGCTGCGCTCGCCACGCAGATCCGCGAGGGCGACATCGATGACGACGACCTCGAGGTCATCAGGGACGCCGTGAGCGACACCACGGCGAGCGACGAGGTGCGGATCGAGCACCTCCAGTCTCGGGTCTCGGATCTCGAGGCCTACACCGATGCCCTCGAGACGTTCATCAACCAGGAGGGGACGGCCCAGGAGCTGCTCGACAGCCTGGAGGCGGAGGTCGAATCCTTCGAGGGGGACCTCGAGGCCCTGCGCCAGCGCATGGACTCGGCCGCGGACGACCGCGATGCTATCCGCGGACGCCTCGAAAACCTGGCCGAGACGGTCGAGGACATCGAGGACGTGACCGACCGGATCGACCGCCTCGCCGGCGATCTGGAGGCGCTCGACGAGCGTGTCGAGGAAGTGGAGGAGGCCCAGATGGACCTGAAAGCGCTGGAGGACGACGTCGAATCCCTCGAGGACGACGTCGAGGACGTGAGGGACGACGTACGGGAGATTCGGGAGTGGCGGGATCAGCTCTCGGACGTCTTCGGCTGAAGCGGCGCGGAGATCGATTGTTCGGATCCGGGCCGATCTTCGCTTTTCTGCCGCCTGTGGACCTTCCAGAGGGAACGTACGACGAGCTATTCTGGCACCAGTTGATCTGAGGATGGGTCCCCCGGCGCAGGGAAAGCGTGCGTCGATCCATCCCTCCATTCGTTTCGGAAATACTATATATAGTCCGCCTTGGAACCGCTGAAACACCAACATTTGAGGGGTAGCGGTCCCATAACCGTTTTTCAGGGAGTTGTAACCTCCCGTCCCATATTTATTCGCTCCGGCGAGACCCCCCACTGTGGAACGGGCATGTACGATCTCCAGGCCTACATCCTGCTGATGAAGGCCGTCATCCTGGTGTTCGGGGGACTCGTCACCTTCTATGCCGTCCGTGCCGCCCGCCGCACCGGCCAGGATGCACTCTGGGTTCTAGCAATCGGCATTTCCCTCGTGACGATCGGGTCGATGACCGCGGGTACCCCACAGTTGCTCAGACTCGATGTGAATCCCTGGGCCGGGGTTGTCAGCACGGTGTCGGCTATGGGCTTCGTCGTCCTCGCGTACTCGCTGTATGCCGGCCGATCCATCCCCGAGGAGTGAGTGGAAAGAGGGAGGGAGAACCACCGAACATCCCGGGCGAATGAATCGTGTCGAACATGTTCGACCGCCGGGTTTTCCGTCGGCAACTCGTACGTTCGCCCATGAACCAGCAGGGGGCCACTCGCGGTGAAGCGGACGTAGAAACACGAACGGTCACCGTTCGCTTGACGGGGAAGGTCAGAACTGCTGTAGGGACCCACACACTCTCCTACACCTTCGAAGGGACGACCCTCCGGGACTTCCTCGAATCGTTCCTCCAGGAGTACGACGTGGCCGACCTCATCCTGGCGACGGACGAGGAGACAGAATCTGCCCACGGGTGGGCGCCGGAACCCGATGAGCTCCCCGGGACGTGGCGGAAGAATCCACCCGGCGATCAGGTCCGGCGCTTTGCCAGGGTGCTGGTGAACGGGACCTTCAACGAGCACCTCGACGGGTTCGACACCGAGCTGGAAGAGGGGGACCGCGTCGCGCTGATGTATCCGTTCGTCTTCTGCGTGTGACCTCCCCGGTGTCTTCTGCCTGTGACCTACCCGGTGTCTCCTGACTGTGATGTATCCGGTGTCTCCTGTCTGTGACCTGCACAGTGTCTTCTGCCTGCGACCTATCCGGTGTCTCCTTTCTGTGACCTATCCGGTGTCTCCTGTCTGTGACCTATCCGGTGTCTTCTGCCTGTGACCTACTCGGCCCCCGCCGTGGCCTCGTCGAACTCCCCGGAATCTGGATCGACGTTTTCCAGGGACTCGGGGTGGTCGTGGGGCCGCAGCGAATGCGGCTCGATGCGGGAGACGCCCTTCACGTTCCGCGCTCCATCGATGCGGGGGGCGACGAATCGGTTTTCATATGGGTGTTCTCGGGAGATGGGGACACCGTCTTTGTGCGTCGCCAGGAGCCCACCGAGCGCATCCACGATTCCCACCGCGACCCGGTAGCCATCGCGAGACGCCACCGTCACGTGGGTGGTCTCGAGTGGAATATCGGCGGCGTCCAGGAGGCTCCGGAGCGGGATGCCGGTCCAGTCGGCTGTCGTCGTCTCCCCGCTCGCACAGACGATGGTGACGCGTTTGCTGACCCGATCGAATGACTCAAGCGATGCTTGCGTGAGCGTCAAGGGATGCTCTCCCGAGACCATAACGGGCTCGGTCCATCCGCCACCCGACCTGTCCGCACCCGAACACCGCATCGATCGGAGGTTGGTGGCTGACACGCCTATAGATTTCGGCCACCAGCGGCTATCGGTTGGCCGAATCGGCCAGCGAAAATTGACGGTCGGTCGCCTCCCCCGGTTCCTTACAGGTCCCGCGGGACGCTCAAATTCCGCAGGGTCCCATTGCACTCCGCGCAAGTCCCGCTGCCCGGGGAGGCAACCCGGGCCCCGCACTCGACGCATTCGTGGAGCGATCCACCGCCGTCGTATGGATTCGGTCGCATCGTGGGAATCAGTCACAAATGGTCACGGATAACAGTTCTCCTATTAATAATAATATCCCCTATATTTTCACGTCTC
>JBDGRH010000177.1:0-4744 GCA_042218225.1 Halodesulfurarchaeum sp.
CGAAGTTGAGCGTGCTCTGGACCGTGATCGGCGCCAGACAGTTCGGGAGGAGGTGTCTGACCAATATCCGCGGGTCGGAGGCCCCGAGGGCCTCGGTGGCGTCGATGTACTCGTCCTCAAGGACCTTGAGCGCAGCCCCTCTGACCACACGGGCGAAGCGTGGTGTGTACACGAGCGTGAGGGCGATCACCACCTTCCAGAGTCCCGCCCCGAAAATCGCCACCATCGCCAGGGCCAGCAGAAGCGACGGGAACGCCAGGAGGACGTCCATCGTACGCATGATGGTATTGTCCGTGAGGTCGCCGTAGTATGCGGCGATGATGCCCAGGCCCACACCCATGACCGTCGAGGCTCCGACGGTGATCGCCCCGTATTTGAGCGCAAGCCACGCCCCGTACGCGACGCGCAGGTAGATATTCCTGGCCTGTAGATCTGTCCCGAACGGGAATCGCCAACTCGGCGGCGCCATACTCGGATTGGTTCCCAGTTGCGTCTGCATCACCGTGCTCAGATCGATGAACAACCGGGCATAGACGGCGACCGCCACCATCCCCCCGATGATCAGGAGTCCAGTCAGGGCCAGATTGCTCGAGGTCAACTCGTTCAAGAACGGCGACGCTCGAATCCGCTCGACGATGCCACGACCGGTCTGTTGCTCCGAGACTGATTCGGTACTCATTGTTGGATCCGTGGATCGAGGATCGAGTAGGTGATATCGACCAGTAGATTCACCAGGGTGAAGAGGAGGGCAAAGACCAGAACGGTCCCCTGCACCACGGGGTAATCACCGACCCGGATCGCATCGACGAGCATCGACCCGATCCCGGGAATCCCGAAGACCGTCTCGGTCAGGACGGCCCCGCCCAGCAGCGTCCCGAACTGGATGCCGATGACGGTGATGACGGGGATGAGAGCGTTGCGAAATCCGTGCTTCATCAGCGTGATCTTCGCCCCCTGGCCCTTCGCCCTGGCCGTCCGCATGTAATCCTGCCTGATGACCTCGAGCATCGAGGAGCGCATCATCCTGGAGATCAACGCCATCGAATAGATCCCGATCACCAGGGACGGGAGAAGAAGGTGTCTGGCTGCCGAGACGAACATATCGAATTGACCCCGAATCAGGGTGTCGATGGTGATCAGTCCGGTAATGGGGTCCGAATAGGTGAACGCCGACCCGAGCCTCCCCGTCGCTGGCAGCAGGTTGAACCACTGTGCGAATACCAGGATGACGAGCGGTCCTGACCAGTAGATCGGGACGCTGATTCCCGTCAGGGCACCGATACGGGTGAAATGATCGGTGAGCGTATCCTGCTTGATCGCGGAGATGAGTCCCGCGGGAATCCCCAGGAGGATGCCCGTGAGTTGTCCGTACAGGGCGAGTTCCAGCGTCACCGGAAGTTTTTTCCGGAGGATCTCGCTGACCGGTGTTCCCCGTTGGAGGATATAGGAGTTCCCGAGATCCAGCTGGAGAATGTTGCCGAGGAATCGGACATATTGGACGTATATCGGGTCGTCGAGGCCGAGGGCCTGCCTGACCTGTCGGACCTGCTGTGGATCGGCCCGTTGGCCCGCAACGACCTTCGCCGGGTCACCTGGTGCCAGATGGAGGATCGAAAAGACGAGGGTCGATACCCCGATCAACACCGGGAGCAGCAAGATGAGACGCTTCAGGATGAACCGCCGGGATACCATTTGCCAAACGATTCCCGAGGCTCACAAAAAACCTTCTGAAGTGGGTCCTATCCCAGGGTCACTCTGTTCAGGAAGGGCCCCGAGATGGGTGCAACGACGAAGTTCTGGACGTTGTTACGGATGCCCCGGAGGGCCTTCGCGTGATCGATGGTCACCCACGGAGCTTGCTCGTGGAATATCTGGGCTGCCTGGCGATACTTCTGGGCCCGGACCTTCGGATCGTAGGTCGTCTGACCCTCTTCGACAAGCTGCATGTACTCCGAATGGGCCCACGCGGAGACGTTGAGCGTGTTGAAGTCGCTGTCTCCCCACGCGTCGACCCAGTTCTGGCCCTCCGGTGGAAGGTCCTCCTCGGGCAGTTGCGGGTGGAGTAACGCGTAGTAGAAATTATCCGGATCCGCGTTGTCCGTCATCCATCCCAGGAAGCAGGCGTCATGTTTTCCCGAGCTGGTATAGCTGAGGAACGGGTTGAATGGCATCTGGTTGATAGTCACCTCGATACCCACCTCCGAGAGATTCGATTTCACGGTCTGGGCGGCCTGGATGGGGGACGGGTTGTACGTCCTGGGGTTCTGGAAGGTGGAAAGCTCGAATCCGAACCGCGAGTCTCCGGTATATCCCGCCTCGTCGAGTAACGAGCGCGCCTTCTCTGGATCGTACGGATACGGGTCGATATCCTCGTTGTACCCCAGTACCGCCTCCGTGATTGGCTGGCTTGCCTGCTGGGCGATCCCGCGATAGATCGTATTCACGATCGCTTTCGTGTTGATCGCGTAATTGATGGCCTGCCTGACCTTCTTGTCCCGGAACGGCTCGAAGACGGCCATGTTCATCGCCATGTAGCCGACGTTGATCCCAGGGATCGATTTCAGGGTGCTATTGGATGCGTTCTCGACGATCTGCGACGATTGGGCACCCAACCCGTCGATGATATCCGCACCGCCCGTCACCAGGGTTTGGGCCCGAGACGTGTTGGAGGTGATCGCCGTGAAGAGGACCTCGTCAACGTGGGGTCCCTCGCCCCAGTAATCGGGGTTGGCCTCGAGTCGAATCCGCTGGTTCCCGGTGTTCCACCGGACGAACTGGAACGGTCCGGTTCCCACCGGGTGGGACTGTAACCCCTTCCCCCGGTTCTTGATGGCCGTCTCCGATAGGACCGAAGAGGCGAACATCGCCAGGTTCCGAAGGAAGGGGGCGTACTTCTGGCTGAGCTGCATTTCGACTTTGTACTTGGAGGGGGTCGAGATGGTATCGATCCAGCTCCCGAGGGTAAAGGCCGCATACGCGGAGGTATACCCCTGTCCCGGGTAGTACTCGTAGTCCGGATCGGTAAACCGTCGATACGTCGCGACGAAATCTCCCGCAGTGAGTTCGTCCCCGTTGTGGAATTTCACCCCTTCCCGGAACGTCAGCGTGGCCGTCGTCCCGGAGAGGTTCCAGGACTTCGCCAGTCCCTGGGTCAGCTGGGTCGTGCCCGGCTTGAAGCCGATGGGGGTATCGTACACCTGATTCGTGACCTTCACGTCCTCCCCACTCGTAGTGTTCTGGGGGTCTAACGTCCCCGATCCGTTCCCCCGAGAGTACGTAAGGACGGTCGTCTCCTCACCCGGTGTCGAGGTCTCCGTTGCTGTCGGTGTCTCCTCACCCGGTGTCGAGGTCTCCGTCGCTGTCGGTGTCTCTTCCCCGCCACCGCCGGCGCACCCGGCCAGGGTCGCAGCGACCGTGGCGCCACCCGCAGCTTTGAGGAAGTTCCGTCGATCGAGACGCTTGCCATCTCGTGGCATAGCTATGGAATCCCAAGCCCACACTATAAACGTGTCGGAGAGGGTGAGAGCCGGGAAAGTGGCAGGCTTGAGAGGGGTGTCCGCATTCAGTCGCCCCACGCTATTATGGGTCCCTGGCGAATATGGACGGGTGAAAGCCAGCGAGGCAACGGGCGAAGACCCACCGATCGTCAGTCCGGCTGCTCGTACCGGTGACAGGCCGCCGGGTGAGACTGCTCCTGAAGGACGGGGTCTCGCCGCTCGCAGACGCTCTCGAAGGTGGCTGCAAGGGTCTCCTCGGCCCGCTCCCAGTCCGCTGAGGCGAGGTGCTCGATCGCCTCCTCGACGCTCTCCCGCGGACGTCCCGAGAGCTGGGTATCGAAGAACCGCTCGTACATCGTCGTCGAGAAGTCATCCGCCCGGCCCCCGTCCGCCGCTACTGCCTCTGCGGCGTCGGACCCGGAAGCCGATGCTCGGACAGCCTCCAGGTCGATGTCCTCGTTCTCGACCCGCTCGCGGAACGTCATGACCTCCCGATAGGCCTCCTGCTCGATATCGAGGTCCTCGGGCGGGATGACCTGTGGACACCGGGTGCGGAAGTTACATCCAGAGGGTGGTTCGATCGGTGAGGGGACGTCGCCCGGAAGGATGATCCGATCCTCGGTCGAAGCCCTGGGGTCCGGCTCGGGGATGGCCGAAAGCAGCGCGACCGTGTATGGATGTTTGGGATTGGCGAAGAGCTCGGCCGTCTCGGCCACCTCGACGATCTCCCCGAGGTACATCACCGCCACGCGGTCGGAGATGTGCCGCACGACGGAGAGGTCGTGGGCGATGAAGAGGAAGGTGAGTCCGAACTCCTCCTGGAGGTCCTCGAGGAGGTTGATGATCTGGGCCTGCACGGAGACGTCGAGCGCCGAGACCGGCTCGTCCGCCACGATGAAGTCTGGGTCCACCGCCAGCGCACGGGCGACGCCCACCCGCTGTCGCTGCCCGCCGGAGAGCTCGTGGGGGTACCGGTCGTACTGGCCCATCTCGAGGCCCACAGCGTCGATGAGCTCCTCCACCCGCTCGCGACGTTCTCCTTTCGCCAGCCCGTGGATCTTCAGGGGCTCCATGATTGTCTGACCCACGGTCAACCGGGGGTCGAGCGACGACAGTGGGTCCTGGAAGATCATCTGCATGTCCTTGCGACGCTCGCGGAGCTCGTTCTCGGACAGCGACCCCAGGTCCTCGCCGGCATAGACGACCCGACCCTCGGTCGGGGGATCGAGGTGGAGGAGCGCCCGACC
>JBDGRH010000304.1:0-4695 GCA_042218225.1 Halodesulfurarchaeum sp.
AGGAGCGCGGCGAGACCGCCATCCACGTCGTCCGTGATGGCATCGTGGTCGGCGCAATCGCGCTCCGCGACGAACTCCGCGACGCCGCGCCGGGCGTCATCCAGGAGTTGCAGGATGCGGGCATCGAGACGGTCATGCTGACCGGTGACAACGAGCGGACTGCGGCGGCAGTCGCCGAGGAGGTCGGAATCGACGACTACCGCGCGGAACTCCTCCCCGAGGACAAACAGGATGTCATCGAAGAGTATCGCGAAGCGGGTCACGTCGTGGCGATGGTCGGCGACGGGATCAATGACGCGCCCTCGCTGGCCACCGCCGACGTCGGGATCGCCATGGGCGCCGCAGGGACTGATACCGCCATCGAGACCGCCGACATGGCGCTGATGGCCGACGATCTGGAACGCATCCCCTACGCGGTGACGCTCAGCAAGGCGACCCGGTGGAATATCTACGAGAACGTCGGTTTGGCCGTGTTGACGGTAACGCTGCTCCTTGCCGGAGTATTGACGAGCTACGTCACACTCGCGCTCGGGATGCTCGTCCACGAGGCGAGTGTGCTTGCCGTCATCCTCAACGGGATGCGCCTGCTGCGGTACTAAATCGAATCGAATCGAATCGAACCGGTACTATCATCCACACGACTCAGCCACCAATGACACAGAATACACCGAAACCAGAGGCGAATCGTCCCGAAACCGACTGGGCTGTCGAATACGACGTCGAACCGATTCGGATTCGCGACCCCGTGGCGGAAGCCCTCGGTGTCCTCGAACAGGGAGACCCGTTCGTGATCACCTATCGGGATGTCGTGAAGGCCGCAGGCCATTCGTGTCCGACGGCCTCGGGAGCATTCCGGATTGCGCAGGTCGGCCTCGACGAACTCTACCCCGACAGTGTGCCAGTCCGGAGTGACATCGAAGTCCACGCTGCAGGCCCACGCGATGATGCGACCTACGGGGTCATGGGTCGCCTCATCTCCTACGTGACCGGTGCTGCCCAGGAGGACGGCTTCGGCGGCCTCGGTGCCGGACACGGGAATCGGCGCAACCTCCTTCAGTTCGATGCCTTCGACCCGGAAACCCCGGACCCGACGTTCCGGTTCCATCGGACCGACACCGACGAGACGGTCGAAGTTACGTATCACGTGAGCAACGTTCCGGATGGTGGGCCAGCCATGGGCCACCTCCAGCAACTAATCGAAGGGTCCGCGAGTCAGGAAGAGCGTGAGGCGTTCGACGAGGCGTGGCATGGTCGTGTACAGGTGGTCCTATCCGATGATTCCCTGTTCACCGTTGAGAAGATTCCCTCCGCCTGAATGAATCGCTGTGACTGAGACGGATTGGAGTGTCATGATGGGTTCGATCGGTACGGTCCGTCAAACTGGGACTGCGGATAACGTGCGGTGACCGCTCGCCCACGCGGCGAACCGCCTGCAGGGGAAGAAACGGCTCCAATATCGCCCTTTATCAGCGTCTCGCTCCAAATATTCGTATGGGAACTCAATCATCGGCCCATGAACGGGCCCACGAGGAAAGCGAACCCGTGACCGACCGGGTTCATACCAATTCCTGGTCTGCCAACCTCGAAGAACCGCACCATTCGGATGACCGTCAATTGGTCGAACGCCACGCGATCGAGGCGGTCGAGCACACCGCCGCTGGGTATCATGTGAACCTCGTTACTCACGAAGCCCATGGACACCCGGAGGCGTATCTCTTCGATACCCTGGAAGAGCATTTCGGTGAGGACGATATCGAGTGGGAATATATCGATCAATGCGGGTGTGGCGGACACGTGGTTCGGGTCTATATCGAATAGATTTGGATAATCGTAAGCCATCGGAAGGCCCGATTACAAGAAAACACGCTGCGGTCGTCCTTGTAGATATTCGGCAAGAATCCGTGTAATCCGCTGGCTTCCCCCGTGTAAAGTAATCATGGGCCGATGCCCCACGGGATGAAACTCCGGAGGAAGACGCTGGGCCAGCTGCTCGTTGCTGCGTTCGTTTTCAACCTGGTCGTCATGAGTGCCGGGGCGTTTTTCGCCTACGAACAATCTCCAGAGCGACCGGAGCGGATCGTGGGTCCGAACGGTGATGTGATCACGACGAACGAGGATATCGTTGCGGGTAAGGCGGTCTTTCAGCAGAATAGCCTGATGAATCACGGGTCGATCCTCGGCAACGGGGCCTATTATGGGTCGGATTACACCGCGGATGCTTTGGACCGCCTCGTGAAGAATATGCGTCAGTATGTGGCGGCTGAACGATATGAGACGCCGTATGCGCAACTCGAGGAATCCGAGCAGGCTGGAGTAAATGCGGTCGTGAAACGGCAGCTCAGCGAGGGCTCCTTCGGCAGGACGTTCGAACTCACTGCCGCCGAGGTGTACGCGCACGAGCAAGTTCGGGAGGCATACGTCGAGCGGTATCACGAAGGGTCGGCTGAACACGGCATTCCGAACGGGTTCGTCGCGACGGAGGAGGAGGCGAGACGCTTTGCCGATTTCGCGCTCTGGTCCGCGATGTTCGCGGCCACCGACCGGCCAAATGCTGCACATTCGTACACGAACGAATGGCCCTATAATCCGGGAGCCGGGAATACGCCGCCGGTCTCCGCGATGACCTGGAGCGTGATTGCAATGGTGCTCCTGATACTCGGGGCCGGCGTCGGCATCTGGCTGTATCAGGCCATCGAGCTACCTGAACCCGAGACTGAAGGCGTCGAGGTCCCGGACCCGGAAGACGTGGACCTGTTCCCCAGCCAGTTCGCTGCCATCCGCTTCGTCCCCGTGGCGGCGCTCTTATTTCTCGTCCAGACTCTCCTCGGCGGATTGATGGCGCATTATTACGTCGAACGCGCCGGCTTCTACGGGGTGGCGGAAGCACTGGGAATCGATGCGCTGCAACTGCTCCCCTTTGCCATCACGAAAGCCTGGCACATCGACCTAGCAATACTGTGGATTGCTACGATGTGGCTCGGAATCGGTCTCTTCTTGCCTCCGCTCCTCACCGGCAGCGAGCCAAAGAACCAGAAACGATATATCAACATCCTTCTGGGAGCGTTGGTCGTGGTGGTGGTCGGGGGATTGGTCGGAATCTGGCTCGGTTCCCAGGGGTACATCGATGGGGCGCTCTGGTGGATACTCGGGAACGAAGGGTTGGAATATCTCGAAGTCGGCCGCCTCTGGCAGGTGGGGCTGCTCGTCGGCTTTGGGCTCTGGACCGCTCTCGTGGCACGGGGCTTCAAACCGCTATTAAAGAGGGAAGGGCGGTTCGGATTGGCGCATATGATCATCTACGCTGGCGGTTCCATCGGTCTCCTGTTCACGGCGAGCATGTTCTATACGCCGAAGACGAGTATCGTCGTGACCGAGTTCTGGCGCTGGTGGGTCGTCCACATGTGGGTCGAAGGGGCGTTCGAATTCTTCGTCGTGGCGGCGATAGCGATCGCACTCGTAGCAATGAATCTGCTCTCGCGGCGGAGCGCGGAAAAGGCGGTGATGCTCGAAGCGCTACTCGTCATGGGAGCAGGGGTTATCGGCGTCTCCCATCACTACTGGTGGATCGGGCTCCCGGACTACTGGGTTCCCATCGGGAGTGTCTTCTCCACGCTCGAATTCATTCCGCTGGTGTTCATCCTCTTCGAAGCCACCAGCGAGTATCGGGCATATGCCAGATCGGGTGAGAATTTCCCGTATACCCTCCCGTTCATGTTCATCATCGCATCCGGCATCTGGAACTTCGTCGGTGCCGGCGCGCTCGGCTTCTTCATCAATCTCCCTATCATCAACTACTACGAGCACGGCATCTTCCTCACGGTGGCCCATGCCCACGCCTCGATGATGGGAGCGTTTGGGTTCCTCGCCCTCGGCCTGGCGACGTACCTGCTCCTGTTCACGACCAAACCTGGGAAATGGGATGGGACGAATCTCAGACGGGCGTTTTGGTTGTTGAACGTGGGCCTCGCGTGGATGGTCTTCATCGGTGATATCCCGGTCGGCTTCCTGCAACTGGAGACGGTGTTCACCCAGGGCTACGATGCCGCACGGTCACTCGCGTTCTATAGTCAGGACATCGTCCAGTTGCTCTTCTGGGCGCGTTTCCCCGGTGACGTCCTTATCATCTTGGGAGCATCGGTATTCTCCTACGATGTATTGAAAAAGCGATTCGTCCGCCGGGAAGAAGGTGCGCCGACGACTGGGGGCACGATTATCTCCCGTCGCATCTTGGGTGAAGCAGAAGAACCTGAAGCCGAATTCAGTGATGATTGAAATCGGATTTGAAAGCCAGAGATTGTAAGACTCGACTTCGCGGGTTGATTGGTTCCGATTCAGCTGATTCCCCTGTTGGGCTATACCACTCCATTCGATTTCGAATTGCCTTATGGAGGATGTCGCTGGCGGTGGATTTACTCACCTCAGTTCGATTCGATGGCAGGCTCAGGAGCGCTTAGCGACTCGACCATTGGGCATTCTACTGCCTGCTCGCGAAGCATATGTTGTCAATCGTGGGGAAGAGTCGTGTCCTTTAGGGGTCCACCACACACCGGACATTCGCTCGTGTTCGCGAGGTCCTCGCACCCATCCCCACAATCGTTGCAGATGTATAGGGTCGCCTCAGTCGGATCGGGGTGAGTCTCATTCACGTCTCTTCCATTCGCTCGCCTTTCCCCTCAAATCACTGCATGGTCAACC
>JBDGRH010000211.1:0-4632 GCA_042218225.1 Halodesulfurarchaeum sp.
GCGGAGACATTCTATACGGAGATCGGGGTCATCGAGGACGCCCGCGCGGTCCGGGGATACGCGACGGCGATGCACGACCCGACCGAGGGCGGGCTGGTGGACGGACTTCTCGAGCTCGCCAGCGCCTCCGGAGTGGGGATCGATGTCGAGGAGTCCGCGATCCCAATCCGTCCCGAAACCCGTCGGATCTGTGGGGCCATCGGGGTGGATCCCCTCCGCATCTTCGGCTCCGGCGCCCTCGTCGCGACCGTTCCGGAGGCGCAGCTCGATGCCGCGCTGAGCGCACTTAAAGGGGTGGGGATCGAGGCCGCCGAGATCGGGGTCGTGAAGGAGGCCGAGACACCCGCGGTGACCATCGGCGAATCGACGCACGCGGAGCCGGTCCGGGACGACCTGTATGCGCTGTGGGAGGAAGGCCCATAGTTCCCATCGCGTGGGAAGAGCGACCCCTTTTTAGAGGGTACGGCGTCAAAATTTACCTATACCCAACGGTGGGTACGTCGGTTCCCGATCGGTGCGGACGAGCGACTTGTGGGCCCGTGCCGACGAGCGGTCGAAGAGAGCCTCTCAGGTCCTCGACGCAGCCACACGGGTCCACGACCGAGACGCTGGGGGTATCGTCCCGGCGGCGCAGACCGCCCGAGACCGACCCGAGACGAGGTGAACCACATGTCATGGATCGGTGACTCAGCAGATCGACAACTCCAGAAGGGCCATCCGGCCTGTGCGGGATGCGGGATGATCCTCGGGGTACGACACATCCTCGAGGAGGCGGGAGACGACTCCGTGCTCGTCATCCCGGCGTGCTGTGCGAGCGTCATCCAGGGCGTCTACCCGTACACCGCATTCGACGTACCGGTGATCAACACGGCCTTCGCCGCGGGCCCGAGCACGGCCAGCGGCGTCCAGATGGCCGTGGAGCGACAGGACGAGGACACGAACGTCATCGTCCTCGCCGGGGACGGCGGGACGTCCGACATCGGCCTGGCGTCCCTCTCGGGCGTCCTCGAGCGGGGCCACGACATCCTGTACATCCTGTACGACAACGAGGCGTACTCCAACACCGGCTTCCAGAAGTCCGGCCGGACCCCACCCGGGGCGCGGACGACCACGACCCCGACGGGCCGCATCGGCCGGCAGAAGGACATCGCGGAGATCGTGGCGGACCACGACCCCGCCTACATGGCCACTGCCTCCCCGGCGTTCCTGCAGGACCTCCGGCGGAAGACGACCCGGGGGCTCGAGACGACCGGGACCTCCTTCCTGCACCTCCAGACGCCCTGCCCGCCGGGCTGGCGGATGGACGCCGGCGAGAGCATCGACGTGGCGAAGGCGGCCGTCGCCTCCGGGCTGTGGGTGCTCTACGAGCGCGAGCAGGGCGGCGAGTACCAGATCAACCAGCCGAGCAAGGCCGCCTTCCGGAACCCCGACCCGATCGACGACTACCTCGAGCCGCAGGGTCGCTTCGACACCGCGAAGGACGCCGACATCGAGGCGCTCCGTGAACAGGCCGAGCAGAACATCGAGCACTTCAGCGCGTACCTCGAGCAGGAGGTGGCCACGCAATGAGCGACGCCATGCTCGAACACGACGAGCAGGCCGCAGGCGCCCGGATCATGACCGGGACCGGCGGCATCGCCGCCGCGGTGCGGGATGCGGGGGTGGAGGTCATCGCCGCCTACCCGATCACCCCGCAGACGGAGATCGTCGAGTCCATCGCGGAGTACGTCGAGACGGACGAGCTCGACGCCGCCTTCTCCCGCGTGGAGAGCGAGCACTCCGCCCTGGCGAGCGTGATGGGCGCCTCTCAGGCCGGCTCGCGGGCCTTTACCGCGACGGCGAGCCAGGGACTGCTCTACATGAGCGAGATGGTCTGGTGGACGGCGGCCTCCCGCCTGCCGGTCGTGATGGCCATCGCGAACCGGGCGCTCGGCCCGCCCTGGAACATCTGGGGCTCGCACACCGACGCCCTGTCCCAGCGCGACGCGGGCTGGGCGCAGCTCTTCGCGGCGAACGTCCAGGAGGCCTACGACCTGACCCTGGCCGCCTACCGGATCGCCGAGGACCAGGACGTCATGCTCCCCGTGATGGTGAACCTCGACGGCTTCACCCTCGCGGAGACGATGCAGCCGCTGACCCTGATGAAGCCCCGCGAGGCCCAGGATTTCATCGGCGACCTCGAGGTACCTCACGCGGTGGACACCGAGAACCCGCGGGGGTACGGTGCCCTCGCCGGCGGGCCGGACTTCTGGCGGTTCCGCAAGAAGCTCATGGACGCCATGGACGAGGTCCCCCGCGTGACCGAGACCGCCTTCGCGGAGTTCGGCGAGCGGACCGGCCGGGAGTACGACCTCGTGCACACCTACCGGGCCGACGACGCCGACGTGGCCATCGTCGGGCTGGGGACCCTCGCCCGCGAGGCCGAGGTGTCCGCGGACATCCTGCGCGAGGAGCACGGCGTGGCCGCGGGCGTGGTCCGGCCGATGCTCTACACGCCGTTCCCCGAGGAGGAATTCCGCGAGGCAGTGTCCGGGGCGGAGAAGATCGTTGTGCTGGACCGGGCGACGTCCTTCGGCCGCGGCGGGATCGTGACGCGGGACGTCGAGCACGCCGTCGACCAGGAGGTCGCCTCGGTGCTGGCCGGCATCGGCGGCCAGAGCGTGAACTACGAGGACATCGTCACCATCGCCCGCGAGGCGATCCCCGGCGAGACCGTCTGGTACGGGGGTGAGGTCGAATGAGCGTCGAGGCCCTCGACATGACGCAGATCCGGTGGCACTCCCGCGGCGGCCAGGGTGGCATGACCGCCAGCCAGATGCTGGCCGAGGCCACCTTCCGCGACGGCCGGGAGGCCACCGCGTTCACGTTCTTCGGCGCGGAGCGCCGCGGGGCCCCGGTGACGTCCTTCAATCGGGTTTCGGACACCCCCGTGAAGCTCTACAGCCAGGTGGAGAAGCCCGACCTGGTCGTGGTGCTCGACGATTCCCTGGTGGATCTCGAGGACGTGACCGCCGGGCTGGACGACGACGGGTTGCTCGTGGTGAACACGACCGAGCCAGAGCGGTTGGACTTCGACGGGCGGACGTTCGTGGTGGACGCGACGTCAATCGCGCTGGACTTCGACCTCCAGGCCGACGGGAACCCCATCGTGAACACGCCGATGCTCGGCGCGGTGGCGAAGACGGACGTCGTGAACATCGACACCGTCGCCGAGGTCATCGAGGAGCGCTTCGATTCGACCAACGCAGATGCGGCCAGGACCGCCCACGAGCGGACACAGGAGGTGTAACCATGGGTGCATTCGACACCGACATCGACGTCGAGGTGGACGAGCTGATCGTCGCGGCGAGCACGCCGACGGAGGCCGCGGCCGGGAAGACCGGCGCGTGGCGGACGTTCCGGCCGGAGATCGACTTCGAGGCGTGCATCGACTGCGGGCAGTGCTTCTCGTACTGTCCAGACGATGCCTTCGACCGCGAGCTGAACATCGATCTGGACTTCTGCAAGGGCTGTGGGATCTGCGAGAGTGTCTGTCCGGTGGACGCGATCGACATGATCCCCGAGAGCGGGCAGTAGTCGGGGAGCGGCGGTTCTGATCGGGTCGGTTCTCGGGCGGTATGTTTTGGTTGATGGTGGTCGGTTCGTTGGGACCAGTTTTTCGTGGGTCCTGAGTGAGTCGGGTCTGGGTCAAAAACTCCCTATTCTAGAGTGATCGGGACAGCCGTCTCGTGGAGGTAGACCGCCGGCGGCTCGACCCGGAGCTGGATGGCGTGGAGGTGGACGCCGGCGGCGTCCGCTTCGACTAGCGTGTCGGCAAACTCGGGGTCCACCGAGCGGAACGGGGCGAACTCGTCGGCGTCGTCGCGCTGGATGACGAAGACGACGTGGGCCTCGTGGCCGGATTCGACGTGGTCCATGAGCTCCCGGAGGTGCCGTCGGCCGCGTTCGGTCGGCCTGTCCGGGAATTTGGCGACGCCGTCATCGGCGTGCGTGCAGGATTTCACTTCGACGAGGGCATGGTCACCGTCGGGTGTTTCCAGCTTGAAATCGGCCCGGCCGCCGGATGGGAGGGTGGGTTCTGTCTCGATGAGGTCGTAGTTTTTGAAGGGTGGGAGGAGGTCTCTTTCTAGTGCGGCTTCGAAGGCGTCGTTCGCCGCGGTGGCGATGATGGAGATCCAGGTTGAATCTGTTTTTACGAATACCGCGTCGTAGTCGGTTTTCCGGTCCGGGTTGGTGGCCTCTCGGGCAAGGACGGTTCGGCCCGGCTGGATGGGTGTTCTGGCCCCGGTGTTGGCGAGGTAGATCTCGTCGGTGGTTCCGTTTTTGAATTCGACTTCGAGGATGAATCTGTTCGGGCGGGAGCGGATGGTGGCTTCGTGGAGTGTGTTGGGTTCTTCGAGGAGTGGTTGTGGCACGGGTGGGGTTGTTGTGTTTGGGTGGTTTGTTTGGGTCGTTATTGATGTGACGTGTTGCCTGCTGGTGTATTAATAATGCGTGAGCCGAGCTCCGAAAGCCCCCGGGCGCTCGACTCGGGCGTCTCGCTGCGGTCCTCACTCCACTCGCTTCGCTCGTTCCGTTGCGGTCCTTGCGTCGTCGGCCTTCGTCGAGCGCCCGGCCCCTTTCGTATTCCCG
>JBDGRH010000037.1:0-4629 GCA_042218225.1 Halodesulfurarchaeum sp.
GCGATGCCGAACAGGAGGACGCTCACGAGGAAGCTGTAGAAGAACTGGGCCTTCCCGTAGCCGAAGGGGTGCGAGCGGGTGGGGTCCCGCTCCCCGTATCGGAGCCCGACGAGGAGGAAGACCTGGTTGCCGGTGTCGGAGATGGAGTGATACGTCTCCGAGAGCATGGCCGGCGATCCCGTGAGGAGGAAGCCGACGAACTTCAGGACGGCGATGCCCGCATTGGCGAAGAGGGCGGCGAGGACGACCCCCTTGCTCGTGGCCATTCGGCATGGGGTATCCCCGGCAACCTTAAATGCGTTCCCTCGTCGGTCTGAACCGGCTCCGGACGTGTCCCCCTAATTGGAGACCACCAGCCCGCCGAATGCGCGGGCACTCGTGACCCGGGAGGGTGGAACGCAGGGGATCGAACGACCCACTGCGGGGGTATACACCCATGTGGGAACGCAGACGCCCGAAAGCCTCCGGGCGGTCCGGTCGCGGGGCTCGGATCGCATCTGTCTCGCGGGTCGCTCACGCTTCGCGGCTCGCGCTGTTCGCTGCGCAGTCCCGTGGCCCGTGAGAGCCCCCACCAGAGCCGGCCGAGGCTTTTCAGGTCGTGGCAGTCGGGGTTCGGTTTGCTGCTGAAGACGGCCGAAAACGGACAACTGCGACGGAGATCGTCCATCAACCCACTACGAATGGCGGCGAATCGAAAGCATCCTTCCGGCCCCGCTCAATCCAAAAGCGCCTCCTCGGGGAAGAACTTCTCGTAGGCCTCGTGCTCGAACGAGCCCAGGTGGGTGCCGTCGAGGCGCTGGAGGTGGGTGTACATGATCTCCTCCTCCTTGACCGTCTCGATGAGCTCCTGGGCGTCCCGGAGCTTGTAGTTCGCGATGATGATCACCGCCAGCCTCTCGTCGGGATCGAGCAGCTCCGTGACGAGGAAGACCCGACCAGAAACCTCCGCCCGATAGACGTCGAAGGCGGGGAAGCGGCCCGGCTCGAACCACTCGAGGAAGTCATCCGCGAAGTTGTCGGGCACGACGTGCACCAGGCCGAAGCGGTCCGTCTCCCCGACCCGGGGCGGCTCCGTCGCCGTGTGGCCAGCGGGGAAGACTAGCGTCTCCCACCCGTCCTCCTCGCGCTCCTCGGCGAGGGCCCGGGCGTCGTCGATGGTCCGCTGGTAGGCGTCCCGGTGGATGTCGGCCTGGGCCGCGAGCTCCTCGCCCATGTCGAAGTCGTCCCCGGTCGTGGGCATGGTCCGGCGTTGGCCCCCCAAACAAAAAAGGTCGCCGAATCCCCGGGGTTGCGTCCCACGACACCTGTCTGCGCTGTCCCTCGGTCGTCCATGTTGGCCACCGAAACCTGCTCCGCCCGCGACCCCGGTCAGGCGACCACGCCGAAGACGGCCTCCATCGCGAAGGAGGTCAGCCAGATGGCGACCGCTCCCGCGTAGACCCGGACCCAATCCGGGTACCGATCGGCCCGGTGGAGCGGGTACCACGCGGCCGGTGGAAGTTCACGGACCAGGCGCTGGAACCCGGGTGTCTCCTCGATCCCTCGTCCCTCGCGCTCGAGCTCCTCCGGCGAGCTCGGCCAGGCCAGATAGGTCCCGTACCCGATCGCGGCCACTCCGACGAGGAAGAGCCCGATCTTCACGCCCACGAAGCCGAACCCGAGGGGGAGACAGATCACCGCGAGGGCGACAAACGCGACGGCCGTCAGGGCGACCGCGTACTGGAACACGTCGAGGAGGCGCCGGAGCCTGACCCCCCAGGCCCAGGCCATCACTCGATGAAGACGTCCCGGTCGAGGAGCTCCCAGGGCTCCTCCAGGTCCGGCTCCCCGTGTCGGTGGCACTTCGACTGGTGGCCCGTGTCCGAGACGGGATCGAAGCCCGGCCGCTCCGTGTCG
Organism: Halodesulfurarchaeum sp.; assembly: GCA_042218225.1. Taxonomy (GTDB): domain Archaea; phylum Halobacteriota; class Halobacteria; order Halobacteriales; family Halobacteriaceae; genus Halodesulfurarchaeum. The sequence goes on from JBDGRH010000037.1 coordinate 1,897, forward strand.
CACTCGCTGCCGAACTCCTCGAGGAGGTACTCCCGGGCCTCTTCCTCCTTGTTCTCGTCGACGAGATCCGCGGCGGTCTCGATGTGCGCCTCGACCTCGGAGGGCACGTCGTCCACCTCCGCGAAGGTCTCCCGGATGATCTCGTCGATGTGGGAGAATCGGGTCTCCATCCCGAGGTAGTCCCGGACGATCTCGCGGAGGGACCGCTCCGAGCGCGAGCGCTCCCTGACGACCTCGCGGAACGTCTCGACGCCCTCCCAGACATCGTCGTCCAGGTCGCGGTACTTCTCGGGGCGGATCTTCATCGGGCAGCGGGTGCTGAACGGACATCCGGCCGGCGGGTCTCGGGGGCTCGGGGGGGTCCCACGGAGCGTGATCTGGTGTTGCTCGTAGGTGGGGTCGGGCTGGGGGATGGCCGACAGGAGGGAGATGGTGTACGGGTTCGCGGGGTCGGCGAACAGCTCGTCGGTGTCTCCCAGCTCCATGATGTGCCCGAGGTACATGACGGCCACTCGATCGGAGATGTGCCGGACGACGGAGAGGTCGTGGGCGATGACCAGGTAGGTGAGCCCGAATTCCTCCTGGAGGTCCTCCAGGAGGTTCAGCACCTGGGCCTGCACGGAGACGTCGAGCGCGGAGACGGGCTCGTCGAGCACGATGAACTCCGGGTTGAGCGCGAGCGACCGGGCGATGCCGATGCGCTGGCGCTGGCCGCCGGAGAACTGGTGGGGGTATCGGTAGTAATGCTCCTCGGCGAGGCCCACCACGTCCAATAGCTCTCGGACCCGTGCCCGGCGTTCCTCGGGAGTCTTCCAGTCGTGGACGTCCAGGGGCTCCCGGACGATCTCGCCGACGGTCATGCGGTCGTTGAGGCTGGACTCCGGGTCCTGGAAGACCATCTGGGCGTTGCGCTGCCACTCCTTGAGCTCGGCCCCCGTGAGCGTCGTCACGTCCTTGCCCTCGAAGCGGACCTCGCCCTCGGTCGCGCGCTCGAGCTGGATGAGCGTCCGGCCGAGTGTGGTCTTCCCGCAGCCGGACTCGCCGACCAGGCCCAACGTCTCGCCGCGCCTGATCTGGAAGTCCACGCCGTCGACGGCCTTGACCGGATTGCCACCCAGGATGCCGCCGGTCTCGAAGTACTTCTTGAGCCCGTCGACCTCGATCATCACCTCTCCGACGTCCGCCTCGACCTCCCGCTCGGGTGCCTGCATGCTCATTCGGTCTCACCTCCCTGGCTGGTTCCGGTGGCCCGCTTCTCGTTTAGCTCCCGGTGTCGGCCCACGGCCTCCTCGCGGGGGACGTCGTCGGGGTAGAGGAGACACGCGGCGGTGTGCTCCACCGCACCCTCGCTCACGGAGACGGGCATCGGGTGGACGATCCGACACTCCTCGAAGGCTTTCTCACAGCGCGGCGCGAACCGGCAGTCCGTCGGAGGTTCGGTCGGCGTCGGTACCTCCCCCGGGATCGTGGCCAGGCGGTCACCCTCCTGGCGACCGGGGATGCTCTGCAGGAGGCCCTGCGTGTAGGGATGCTGCGGATTGGCGTAGAGCTCCTCGACGGGGGCGGTCTCGACGATCTCGCCCGCGTACATCACGTTCACCCGGTCGGCGACCTCCGCGATGACGCCCATGTCGTGGGTGATGAACATGATGCCGATGTCCCGCTCCTCCTGGAGGTCCATGAGCAGCTGGAGGATCTGCGCCTGGATGGTGACGTCGAGGGCCGTGGTGGGCTCGTCGGCGATGAGCAACTCGGGCTCGCAGGCCAGCGCCATCGCGATGACCGCCCGCTGGCGCATCCCGCCGGAGAACTGGTGGGGATACTCGCTGACCCGGCGCGTGGCGTCGGGGATCCCCACGTCCTCGAGCAGCGAGATGGCCTCGTCGGTTGCATCCTGCCCCCGGAGCCCCTGGTGGAGCCGGAGGGCCTCCTTGATCTGGTTGCCGACCGTGTAGACCGGATTGAGGCTGCTGAGGGGGTCCTGGAAGATCATCGCGATGTCGCCGCCGCGGAACTGTCGCCACTCCTCGTCGGACTTCTCGCTCAGCTCCTCGCCCCGGTACCGGATCGAGGACCCCTCCAGGATGCGACCCGGGGACTCGACGAGGCCCATGATGGACCGCGCCGTGACGCTCTTCCCCGACCCCGACTCGCCCACGATCCCGACGGTCTCGCCCCAGTCGATGGTCAGATCGATGCCGTCCACCGCGCGGATGGTCTCCTTCTCCGTGTAGAAGACCGTCCGGAGGTTCTCGACCTCCAGGAGCGTCTCGTCCCTGGCGGCCGTGCCGGTGGCGTCCGTCGCCTGGGGCCCGACGTCGGTGCTCATCCGGCACCCCCCGTCGCCTGGGCCTCCTCGGCCCGGCCACCCTCACTCTCCGGGTCGATCGCGTCCCGGATGCCGTCGCCGAAGGCGTTGAGTCCGGTGACGACCAGCGTGATCATGAGCCCGGGAATCGTTGCGATGTGCCAGGAGGCTGTCGCGACATAGTTCTGGCCGGAACTCACGGCCCGTCCCCATTCGGGCGTGGGGGGCGTTATCCCCAGGCCCAGGTACGAGAGGCCGGCGACCAAGACGATGATACCCCCCAGACTCATCGACCCGTACACCAGGAGATAGCCGATGATATACGGCAACATGTGTTTCTGCATGATCTTCCGGGGAACCTGCCCGTAGCTCTTCGCTGCGTCCACCCACTCCTCCTCGACGACCTGGAAGGACGGACCACGGAC
>JBDGRH010000080.1:0-4627 GCA_042218225.1 Halodesulfurarchaeum sp.
TCGCGGTCAGCACGGCCCGCTCGTCGGACTCGTTCCTGGCCCCGTGCTCCGCGCCGGGGCGGTTGATCACGACGGCCGGCGCGGAGAGCGTGGTCGATTCCCCGTCCTGGATCACCGCGAGGGACCCCTCGACGAGATGGAAGACGTTCGTCGAGCCGGGATGGGCGTGCGTGGGGAGTTCTGCGTCCGGACCGAGCGCGAACACCTTTACAAGGACGTCGTCGGTCACCCCGACCTCGGCGTCCAGGACCTCCTCGTCATCGGGCTCGAGGGTGGGGAGTTGATTGGCTGGCATGCCCTGGACTCGACGCCCGGCCGCGATAATGGTTTACCAGGCGGCGAGTGCCCGGGGGAAATCGGTTCGTTCTCGTGGGGAGTGGCTTGCTGGGATTTGTGGGCTCTCGGGTGTCTGTTATGGTTGGTACAGCTAGTACTACAACCTCGAGGACGACCTCCACCGCCACGAGCTGAAAGCCTTCGACTCTCTTCAGCAGTGAACGCTGGAAACGGAACGGCCACGAGTTGAAAGCCCTCGGCCGGCTCGGCTCGGGGGGCTCGTTGCGGTCCTCGGCTCGACCCTCGCTCCGCTCGGGTCTCACCTGCGGTCCTTACGTCGCCCGCCTTCCCCGACCCGGCCTCGCCCTTTCGATCCGCCAGGGAGTCGGTTTCTCGTCCGGCCGATATTTCTAGTGGAGGAGCCGATGCGGGTGGGAATCCGAAAGGGGCCGGGCGCTCGGCGAACCCCGGCGACGCAAGGACCGCAGCCGAGCGACCGAAGGGAGCGAGGCGAGGACCGCAGCGAGCCGCGGGAGTCGAGCGCCCGGGGGCTTTCGGCGGTCTTGTTTTCTACGATGTCGTATAATACTGCAGGGGGGCTTTCGGGAGTTTGCGCTCCAGGAACAGTGTATCCTGCAGACACGCCTTCGGCTGATTCCCTTTTACAATACCACACGACACAGCGAAATAGACGTTCCACAGAACCTTCCCGAGCTAGCTGCCATACAGTTTAGTCCGCACCGCCCCAGGGATGGCACATGCAGGCCGTCCACTTCAGCGAGCACGGCGACCGCGACGTCCTGGCCTACGGCGAGCTTCCGGATCCGGAGATCGACCGGGACGAGGTCCTCGTCGACGTCAAGGCCGGGGCGCTCAACTACCTCGACATCTGGACGCGCCGGGGCCTCCCGGGCATCGACCTCGAGATGCCACACATCCCCGGGAGCGACGCCGCGGGCGAGGTCCTGGAGGTGGGGCCGGACGTGGAGCGCTTCGAGCCGGGCGACCACGTCGCCGTCTCTGCCGGGGTCTCCTGTGGGACCTGCGAGTACTGTCGGCACGGTGAGGAATCCATGTGCACGAGCTTCCACATCCTCGGGGAGCACGTCCGGGGCGTGCACAGCGAGCTGGCGGCCGTCCCGGCGGACAACCTGGTTTCGGTCCCGGAAGGGGTGGACTGGGAGACCGCCGGGGCGGCGTCGCTGGTCTTCCAGACCGCCTGGCGGATGCTGATCACCCGCGGGGAGATCCAGCCGGGCGAGACGGTGCTCGTCCTCGGGGCGAGCGGCGGGGTCGGCCACGCAGCCGTCCAGATCGCCGACCACGCCGGCGCGGACGTCTTCGCGACCGCCTCGACGGAGGCGAAACGCGAGTACGCCCGCGAGCTCGGCGCCGCACACGCCATCGATTACGAGGCCGAGGACTTCGCCTCGCGGGTGCGCGAGCTCACCGGGAAGCGCGGCGTGGACGCGGTCGTGGACCACGTCGGGGCGGAGACGTGGCGGGACTCCCTGCGCTCGCTCGCGAAGGGCGGCCGGGTCCTCACCTGCGGGGCGACGACCGGGGCGCATCCCGAGACGGACATCCGGCGCATCTTCTGGAACCAGCTCTCCGTGATCGGCTCGACGATGGCCACCCCCGGCGAGGTCGACGACGCCCTCGCGCGGGTCTGGGACGGGACCTTCGAGGTCCGCGTCCGGGAGCGCCTCCCGATGAGCGAGATCGCCCGGGCCCACGAACTGCTGGAGGAGCGCGAGGGCTTCGGCAAGGTGGTCGTGGTCCCCGACAGCGAGTACTGATGGCCGGGACCGATCCGCAGGCGGGCGGACAGCGCGAGTCGGACGATGGACTCGCTGGGGCGCAGGCCTGGCTCGTGGTGGGTTTCGTGACCCTCCTGCTGCTGGGGATCCCGGCCGTCCTCCTCGTGACCACGCCGCAGGGCATCGGGTCGTACGGGGTCTACGTGGCTCTGGCGATGCTGCCGGCGGTGGCCTTCGGGCTCTTCGGGGTGTGGACGGCCCTCCGGAACGCGTAGGGATACCCGGGTGGCCTGGAGGAAACCCGGAGACGTCGGGTCCCAACCGGAGATGGAGCAGCCAGATCCCCGGAAAGGAAGCGGGTGCGAAGGCGACGCCGGGCGTAGGGATTGGAGGGCAGATGGGCAGAAAGCGACGGGCAGGAACGGCCCGCTCCCCACCTGCAGATACCCCTTATAATATAATATTAAAATTGGTGAAAACGACACTCCTGGCTGCCTATAACCGCTAATACATTCGATGGTCGTAGGTTTTATTACGAACCAGAAACATACTACCCTCTGCCATGCAAGCGCTGATCCTCACCGCCGACGGTTTCGAGGACAGCGAGTTCAGCTACCCCTTCTACCGCCTCCAGGAGGCCGACTGGTCCGTCGACGTGATGACGCCCGCGGGCGACTCGGTCGAGGGCAAGCACGGCTACACGTTCGACGCCGATCTGGACTTCGAGTCGCACTCTCCGGGCGAGCTCGCCGACGAGTACGATCTCCTCGTCCTCCCCGGCGGTGGCGCCCCAGAGACCCTCCGGACGGAGGCGCCCACCGCCAAGCACATCGTCCGCGAGTTCGACGAGCGCGGCCTCCCCATCGCCTCGATCTGCCACGGCGTCCAGCTCCTCATCAGCGCGGACATCCTCGAGGGCCGGGAGGTCACCGGGTACTGGCCGCTCGAGGTCGACGTCGAGAACGCCGGCGCCACGTACGTCGACGAGCCGGCGGTCGTGGACGACAACATCGTCTCTGCCCGCTACCCGAGCGACCTCCCCGCCTGGATGGCGGAGACCTTCGAGGTCCTCGAATCGAAGACGACGGCCACCGCGTGAGTCGATCGCCGGGGTGGACCGTCCGGATGGATTGCGGGAGTCGCCGACGAGGCTTGTGAGTCGACCGCGGAAGTCGCCGACGAGGCTGGCGAGTCGACCGCGGAAGTCGCCGACGAGGCTTGTGAGTCGACCGCCGAATTCGACCGCGAGCCCCGTGAGCTGTCGGGGCGCGGTCCGGGCGTCCGCCGGGGGTGAACGTCGGGCGAGGTGAACCCTCCCCCAGCTCCGCTCGATTAGCGCTCGTCCCCCGACGCGATACGCACCGCTTCCTCCCGGAATTCGTCGCCGGTCCACAGCCAGGCGCCGACCGCCGGCTCGGGCGACCCGAGCGAGACGATCAGATAGTGGTGGTCCGGCCAGGTGGCCTGTGCCCGGTCGGTCGCGCTCGGTCCCGCCGGGCCGTGGGGGTGGGAGTGATAGAAGCCGACGAGGTCGAGACCCCGCTCCTCGATCTCCTGGAGGACCGCGAATTGGTCCTCCGGGTCGATCTCGTAGGTCCGCTCGGGCGTCGGCGCGACGTTCTCGGTCCGGAACGTCTCGGTGACGACCGCCTGGGTGTCAGCGTCGCCCGCCAGGATGCCACAGGCCTCCTCGGGGGCCGCCTCGCGGGCGTGATCGAGCAGCGCGTTGTGGACCGCGGTGTCCACCCGGAGCATCCTACTCCAGGTCGCGACGCATCGCGATCTCGAACCAGGGACAGAAGCGGAGCTGGCGGTAGTATCGCCCGTTCTCCCAGAGGTCCTCGTAGTCGGCCCAGAGGAGGCCGCCGACCTCCTCGGCGTCCGGCTGGAACGTGGCGTCGGTGACCGTCGCCTTCAGGACCGCACAGACCTCCCACTCGACGCCCTCGTCGAGGTAGTGGCGCTTGTACTCGAAGCGGTCGGTGACCCGGAGGTCCTCGTACTGGTCGGGGGCGAGTCCGAGCTCCTCCGCGAGGCGCTCCTCGGTGGCCTCGATCTGCGTCTGATCGGCCGCCGGGTGCGAGGCCACGGTCCCGTCCCAGTAGGTGTCCCAGAGGCGCTTTCGCGCGGCGCGCTGCGCGAGGAGGATGCGGCCCTCCTCGTCGAAGAGCATGCAGGTGAACGCCCGGTGGCGGATGCCGTCGCCGGTGTGGGCTTCCAGCCGGTTCGCGGTCCCCGTCGGTTCGTCCTCGGCGTCGACCGTCACGACCTCCTGTCGCGCGTTCTCGTGGGTCTCGTCCGGTCGGTCCGCTGCCCCCGGGGAAGCCTCGCTCATGCCTCCAGGGACGGGAAGGGCGGTCTTTTACCCTGCGATATCGCTAGGTCGGTATCTCGGGTTGTGTTGGGTTGTCTGTGGTGGGTGAGTTGGTAGATGGGTGTTTGGAGTATTATACACCAACCTAGGAAAGAAGACCGCCGAAAGCCCCCGGGCGCTCCGGTCGCGCGGCTCGTTGCGCGCTTCGGCTCGCTTCGCTCGCCGAAGTGCTTACGTCGCCGTGCTTCCCGGAGCGCCCGGCCCCTTTCGGATTCCC
>JBDGRH010000284.1:0-4612 GCA_042218225.1 Halodesulfurarchaeum sp.
AGCGCGCAACGAGCCCCCCGACCCGAGCCGGCCGAGGGCTTTCAACTCGTGGCGGGTATATTCACTGCGTTTCCTGTAGCCGGCCGAGGGCTTTCAACTCGGGGCGGGTTCGGTCGAATTCCATATTTGCAGTGAAAAGAGCCAGAGAGATCTCGAGCTCACACGGTTGCCGCTGTCCGATGGGGGAGAAAGCAGAGCTGTTCGGACCACCATTCTAATTCGCCGAGCCGAGGAACGAGCGGGGCCACTCCCAGCTGGTCGAGGGTTCGATTGTCCGGACAGGAGGTATAGACGTTCGACTGGATACCGGCGAATCAGAACGATTTTCCCCGCGCTCCCACCACGTGGAGCAGAGGTTCGATGACGGATTCGCGACACGCGAATCGACGGCTCTGGAACGAGTGGAGCGACGACTTCCAGGCGCTGTGGAATGCCGACACCGAAGAGGGTGAGCTTCCCCCCGCCCCCTGTCCGTTCACCCCGGATGCACCCGGCGGGAGCCAGCCCGACCTCCTTCCGACCATCGAGGGGATCGATTTCGTCGAGCTGGGGTGCGGTGGTGGCCAGGCGAGTGTCGGGACATCGAGAGAGGGTGCCGAGACCGTGGTCGGGGTGGATTTCTCCGGGGAGCAACTCGATCACGCGCGTCGCCTGCGGGATCGCTACGGCGTGGATGCGCAGTTCGTGCGTGGCGACGTCACGAACCTACCCTTCACGGCAGACACCTTCGACGTCGCATTCTCCGGGTGGGTCCTCCAGCTGGTCGAGGACCTGGAGCAGGCCCTCGCGGAGGCCCACCGGGTCCTCAGGGCGGACGGGGTTTTCGTCTTCGACGTCCCCCACCCGTTCTACGAGCTCTTCGATCCCCCGACGGCCACGCTCGAGCGGAGCTACCACGCGGAGGCTCGACGCGAGATCACCATCGACGAGGAGTACGACGCGGAGATGATCGTCTTCGACAGAGCGGTCGGGGAGCTCCACAACGCCGCCGTCGACGCCGGGTTCGACGTGCGACGGATCCTCGAACCGGGGAGTGACGACCCCGAGGAGTACGACGACGATCCCCTCGAGAGCAATCAGCCCGAGCTGATGGCCCAGGTTCCCCGCAATCTCCGGTTCTGGACCGTTCCGCGGTGATCCAGAGACCCCCCTTCGAAACCCGATTGCGAGCCGAACCAGACCGGATACCCCTCGGCGGGTCGAACCGGCTCGGGTACCCCTCGGCGGGTCGAACCGGCTCGGATACTCCCTCGGCGGCCGGATGAAAACGGCTATATAGAACCCTCACCTCCCTCGAGTCATCTTCTCGGCGCCGGAGCGACAGCACCCTGTTCCTCCGGCCGGTCGCCACCCGTCACGTGGCGGATATCCATGACACACCGGCTGTTTCCCGAGCGGATCGAGACGGAACGGCTGCGATTCGACCGACTGAGCCACGAGACCATCGACCCCTTCGAGCTCTACGCGTTCGTTTCCCGCGAGGACTGGCGGGGCGAGGCCCTGGATGCGATGCCCTGGTTCCGGTTCCAGACCGTCGAGGAGGTGGCGGGCTTCATCGACCACGCGGAATCGGAATGGGCCGAGCGGAGCAGTGCCCGGTATCTCCTCCGGGAGCGTGAGTCCGATGTGGAACGCGAGGGCGAGATCGTCGGCACGACGGCATTCATCCCCGACTGGGAGACGCGGATGGCCACCGCCGACGTCGTCCTCGCCGAGGAGTTCTGGGGTCGTGAGTATGGCCTGGAGCGCGCGTCGGTCTTCGTCGAGTTGACCTTCGGGACCTACGACCTCGAGGCGTACTGTACGAGCTGTGCCACGGACAACGAGCCGTCGCGGCGGATGCTGGAGAAGCTCGTCGAGGCCTACGGCGGGCGATACGAGGGTCGGCTGCGACAGTTCGGGGCCCCTCGACCATCCGGCGAGGTCACCGACCAGTACCGGTTCTCGATCGTCAAGGAGGAATACGAGCGGGCGGTGCGTGCGGGTGCCGGGGTAGACTTCCACGTCGAGTGGGAATGATGTCCTGAGCAGCGCTCTCGCCACCATGGACCCGAGGGCATGCCGTCTCGAACCCCGGGCAATTCGACCCGCGGCACACTATCGAAAGCGATAGGTCCACCGGGCGCCCTTGCTTCCGGCGTGAACACCGACGAGTTTCTCCCCTGTGGGGAGTGTGGGTCGACCGAGTACGAGTCGAGCGCCGACGGAATCAGCGTTACGTTCACCTGTGCGACGTGTGGCGCCCTCCTCGCAGATCTCATGGACCACCACGAGCCGTAACGATTCACAACCGCCTCTCTATCGCGCTCGTCGGGCGTCGGTTCCACCCGTCACACTCAGCCCTGCGCATTCGTTCAAAGAATTCTCCAAATGGGTTCGATTCCACCGAATTTTGGGAGCTATTTTACAAGACCCTGCATTGATACAGCGTATAGGCGTGGATCCATGGAACTCAGCACCGCCCTCCTCGTCGCGACCCAGGCCGCCACGCTCCTCCTCGCCGGGTTCATCACCTATCAGACCTACCTCGCGTACTGGCGAAGCGGGTCCGTGGCCATCCGGACGATGATGGTGGGCTTCGCGACCATCGCCGTGGGCATCCTCCTGGGCCTCGCCCTCTTCCTCTCGGGACTGCTCGACTGGCAGCTGGCCTCACTCGTCCAGGGCGTCTTCCTCGCGTTGGGACTTGCCATCCTGACGTACTCCCTTTACGTCACCGACAATCGCCTCCGCATCCGGACCATCGTCACCGACCCTTCTCCCCCCGACGGGACGGGGGACGGCGATTGAAACAGGTCGGGAAGGGCTCACTCCCTGCCGTCGAGCACCGTCAGCACCGGACGGTCCGCCCTGAGGAGAAGTGTCTGCGTGGTGCTCCCGAAGATTGCCTTCCCGGCTGGTGATCGCCGCCGACCGCCGATCACGATGTACCGGGAGTCGACCTCGGCGGCGGCCTCGATGACCCCTTGAACCGGGCTCCCAACCCGCCCGATGCTGGACACGAGGCTGTCGTCGTACTCCGACAGGCTCCGGTCGGTGACGTGCCCGGCGTACTCCGCCGCGAGGTCCCGCAGCTCGGCCCGGTCGTGATCGCTCACCCGATCGATCGCCAGCTCGGTGTAGTCGTAATCGACCCCCGAGAGGTCGTCCGGGATGACGTGGACGACGTAGAGCGGCTCGTCGAAGGCACTGGCGAGGTCGTAGCCGACCGATACCACCTCGCTCCGGCGGACCGACTCGGGGATCGCGGCGAGAAACGCCATGCGCCGGGAAACGATTGGCTGCCCTTAGATAGTTTCGGCGGCGCGCCTGTCGGTCCCCGTCGTTCGGCGATCGTCCGAGCCCGCTCCACGCCGCCGGTGGAGGCCTGAAATCCCTCCATATCGTGGTCCACGAATATTGTGAGTAGGTACCAATTCACAATATAGGGGATACCGCATGGATGCCCCACACCTGGACCCGTCCGCGCCCGTCGAGACGATCTCGGCCGGTGAGACCTACGCTGTCACCCTCGAGAACGGGAACACCTTCTGCCTCTCGGTCGAGCGGGTACATCGGTTTCCCAACCCCGACCCGGAGACCTGGGTGTACGCCCGCTCCGAGGACTTCGACTGGGACGGGCCCGGATACCTCACCGCGGTGTACGACACCTATCCTCCACAAACCCCTGCGGACCGGCGGATCGAGCTGTATCGGGCGGTCCACATCGATCCCGAGTCGGGCGAGCGACAGCGGGCAACGCGCATCGACCCCTCCGAATGGCGGACCGAGGGGAGAACGGTCGGGACGGTCGATCGGATCGAGGACACCTGCGAGTGACCGCCAGCCCATCACCAAAAAACGAGCCGCTCGAGTGAAGGAACCCCACGAAGTGGGCAGTCGGAAGCACCCCCCGTCCAACTACCCCGACGCTCAGTAGAAGCCGTCTCCGCCCCCGTTTCCCCCCTTCACAGGGGAGATCGCCCACCAGGGCGGCCTCGCCCACCAGGACCACGCCACCCATGGTCCCCTCGCTTGATCGTGCAGTAATACTCGTACACGCCCGGGTCCTGGAACGTGTGCGTGGCCGTCCCGCCGCCGCCCGACAGCTGCGCGGAGTAGTCCCACGATGCGGCGGACTCGTGGAACTGCGCGCTCGTCACGTCGTGACCGAAGGAATCGGTGTTCACCCACTTCACCGTGGTTCCGGGCGCGACCGAGAGCCGGGCGGGATCGAACCTCGTGTTGACCGCCTCCACGGTGGCCATCTGGCGCCGGATGGTCCCATCGAAGGGCTTCACGGGGGGCGAACCGAAATGGTGACCAGCGATACCGGGTGAACCCGAAGAGCTGGTACGCGGAGGTGGAACGCCGAATCGGACCCAACTGGAGCCCACGCGAGGACCTTCACGAACTGCGTATGTTACACCCCGGGACACCGAAATAATGTACTAGAAGGGGACATGAGCGGGGTGAGGTTGCAGGGGAACGATACGGGTGGGGTCTGATTCCGAATCGATACCGCAGCGCTAGACGAATGACCCCCCTGGGACTGGGAGCAGCACCCGGCTGCCGAATCCATCCTCGGGAGGCACGCCATCGACTCCGACCAACACCCCCCGACACCCCACAT
>JBDGRH010000208.1:0-1998 GCA_042218225.1 Halodesulfurarchaeum sp.
GAGCCGCGAGCCAGAAGCGAGCCGCGAAGGGTAGCGACCCGTGAGACAGGAGCGACCCGCGAGCTTCGCGACCGGAGCGGGCGGGGGCTTTGGAGTGTCTGGGTTTCTATGATATGGAATTACAGTGCAGAGGGGCTGTCGGGCGTCTGCGTTTCAGCAGTATTGTAGAGGACGCCAGTGGAGTTTCGAGCGTCCGTTCTCGAGAGATATTTAAAAACCACACCGAAGTGGGCTTTCGGCGGTCTGGTCGGCAATGCTAGTCTAGGGACCGTTCGACGGTCATCGCGGGTTTTCCCATCCATACATATCGCAATCCGAATGAACTTCACCATCGCTCCATTGAACCCTCCCGGACGACCGTGAAGAAAATCGGGGGACGGCGGACCTGTCAGGGGGACACCTTTAAATACGAGATGCGCATCCACCGGAACACGATGTCGCAGAAAGACGACGCGCCCGGTGCGAGCCCGGGCGATCGAGTTCTTCCAGGGCACCCTGGCATCGCGTAGCGAGTTCGAATCGGTCCGGATATTCGATACGACACTGCGCGACGGCGAACAGACCCCGCGAACCTCCTTCTCACGGGCGGACAAGCGCGAGATAGCCACGACGCTGGACGCCATGGGCACCCACGTCATCGAGGCGGGGTTCCCGGCGAACAGCGACGCGGAGTTCGAGGCCGTCCGGGAGATCGCGAACGCGACCGACACCACGGTCGCCGGACTGGCCCGGGTGGTGGAGTCGGACGTCGAGGCCGCGCTCGCTTCGGAGGTCGAGATGGTCCACGTCTTCGCGAGCACCAGCGATGTGCAGATCGAAGACTCCATGCACGCGAGTCGGGAGGCGGTCCGTGAGCGGTCCGTCGAGGCCGTCGAGCGGGCGCGCGAGGGTGGGGCGACGGTGATGTTCTCGCCGATGGACGCGACGCGGACCGACCCGGACTACCTGGCGTCGGTCATCGAGGCGGTCTCTGCCGTCGGCGTGGACTGGATCAACATCCCGGATACGACCGGCGTGGCGACGCCCACGCGGTTCGCCGAGCTGGTCGAGTTCGTCGCCGAGCGGACCGACGCCCGCATCGACGTCCACACCCACGACGACTTCGGCATGGCCACCGCCAACGCCATCGCGGGCTTCGAGGCCGGGGCCGACCAGGCCCAGGTGTCGATCAACGGGATCGGCGAGCGGGCCGGAAACGCGGCCTTCGAGGAGGTGGTCATGACGGCGGAGTCAGTCTACGGGGCGGACACCGGGATCGACACCACGATGATCGCGGCGGTCTCCGCGACGGTCGAGGCGCGAAGCGACGTCCCCGTGCCCGCGAACAAGCCGGTCGTCGGCGAGAACGCCTTCTCCCACGAGAGCGGCATCCACGCCGCCGGGGTCATCGAGAACGCGGACACATTCGAGCCCGGGGTCATGACCCCGGAGATGGTCGGGGCCGAGCGGGAGCTGGTCCTCGGCAAACACACGGGGACGAACGCCGTCCGGGAGCACCTCGAGGAGGCGGGCTATGCGCCCACCGACGAGGAGGTCCGGGCGATCACCCGGCGGGTCAAAGAGCACGCCGCGGAGAAGCGGACCGTCGGGCCCGAGGAGCTGCACCGCTTCGCCGCGGACGAGGGCGTCGAGCGGGTCGAGGCCCCGACGGAGGTCAGGGCATGAGGGGTGGACGGTCCCAAAGGGGAAACGGGCAGTCTCACGCCCCGAGTGACGAACTGACACACGGTGGCAACACTTGTCCCACGGCCAAGCCTCAAGTCACCCCGGGCCAACTGGGGAGATACGATGCCGCGACCCGGTCCACACGGCAGCGATTCGGTGGCCCGCGGTACCATCGGTGCCAGTGGCGAACGCGGTACCAGCGGCGCGGCTGTCGGGATCGACGCCATCATCGTAGGGGCCTGACGCCCCTACATCCCCTCACTTCTCGCTCCGGTTTCCTGTATCGCCCCCGACCGACAGCCTGCGACCCGACACGAATGGACACATCACATC
>JBDGRH010000208.1:2098-4591 GCA_042218225.1 Halodesulfurarchaeum sp.
CGAACTCGAAACCGAACCCGCAACCCAACCCGATACCCGAGGCGGTATCGATGAGCGAACAGCAATCACGGCCCGGCCGGGCCGACGAGCGATCCGAAGCCGGGGGGACCGTGGAATCGACCGAACCCATCTCCGGGGCCGAGGCCGTCGTGGATGCCCTCGAGAACGCGGGGGTGACCACCACCTTCGGCATCCAGGGCGGGGCGATCATGCCCGTCTTCGACGCGCTCTCCGACTCGGACATCAGGCACGTGACGATGGCTCACGAGCAGGGCGCCGCGCACGCCGCGGACGCCTACGGGATCGTCTCCGGGAAACCCGGCGTCGCACTGGCGACCTCCGGGCCGGGCGCGACGAACCTGGTGACGGGGATCGCGGACGCGAACCTGGACTCGGACCCGCTGGTGGCCCTCACGGGGCAGGTGCCGCGGGACATGGTGGGCAACGACGCCTTCCAGGAGACCGACACCGTCGGCATCACCGCCCCAATCACCAAGGGGGCCTTCTTCGCGAGCGACCCCGACACGGTGGGCGAGGACGTGGGTGCCGCGGTCGCCATTGCCGGCTCCGGGCGACAGGGCCCGGCCGTCGTCGACCTGCCCAAGGACGTGACGCAGGGAGAGACGGCCGACAGGCCGGGGGCACCCACGACACCGCCGGCCTACGACCCGCCGACCCCCGAAGCGGAGCCGACGGCGGTCGACGAAGCGGCGAGGGCCATCGCCGACGCCCAGAAGCCCGTCATCCTCTCGGGCGGCGGGGTCGTGAAGGCCGAGGCGAGCCAGCCGGTCCGGGCCTTCGCGATGGAGCACGACATCCCGGTGGTCACGACGATGCCCGGGGTGGGGACCTTCCCGGAGGACCACCCCCTCTCCCTCGGGATGGGAGGCATGCACGGCACCGGCTACGCCAACCTGGCGCTCAACCACTGCGACGTCCTGGTCGGGATCGGGACCCGGTTCGACGACCGCCTGACCGGGGCGGTCGAGTCCTTCGCCCCGGAGGCCGCGGTCGTCCACGTGGACATCGACCGAGCGGAGATCTCGAAGAACGTCCACGCCGATCACCCACTCGTGGGGGACGCGGCCGCCGTCGTGGAGCAGCTCGCGGCCGCGATGCCGGGCTCGCCGGACGTCGCCGCCTGGCGCGAGCGGATCGACACCTGGCGGGAGCAATATCCCATGGACTACGAGACGCCCGAGGACGAGCCGATCAAACCCCAGTTCGTCGTCGAGGCGATGGACGAGGCCATGCCCGCGGACACCATCGTCACCACGGGCGTGGGACAACACCAGATGTGGGCCGTGCAGTACTGGACGTTCACGCGGCCCCGGACGTGGGTCTCCTCCAATGGCCTGGGCACCATGGGCTACGGGGCGCCGGCGGCCGTCGGAGCCAAGCTCGCGGCGCCCGACAGGGAGGTCGTCGCCTTCGAGGGCGACGGCTCCTTCCTGATGACGGTCCAGGCCCTGGGGCCGGCGGTCCGGGAGAACCTCGATATCACCGTGGCGGTCCTGAACAACGGGTACGTCGGGATGATCAGGCAATGGCAGGACGCCTTCTACGGGGAGCGGCGGTACGAGAGCGACTGGGGTTGGGCGCCGGACTTCGCCACGCTGGCGTCCGCGTTCGGTGCCCAGGGGCTCCGTGTCGAGGAGTACGACGAGGTCGCGCCGGCTATCGAGGACGCGCGTGCCCACGACGGGCCGACGGTCATCGACTTTCACGTCGACCCCGAGGAGAACGTCTTCCCGATGGTCCCGAGCGGCGGGGCGAACGACAAGTTCGCCATGCAGGAGGGAGAGCTCTGATGTCCGGGGAGCTCGCGAGCCCCGCGCCGGAGGACCGACAGAGCCCCCGGGGACGGCGGAACGCCCAGGGCATCCGGATCGACCCGGATGCGGCGGCGGAGCCCACGGCCCGGCGGGCGGTCATCTCCGCCCTGGTCGATCACGAGCCGGGCGTCCTGGCCCGGGTCTCGAGCCTGTTCGCCCGCCGCCAGTTCAACATCGAGAGCCTGACGGTCGGGCCCACCACCGACCCGACGCTGGCGCGGATGACCATCGTCGTCGAGGAGCCCGAGCCGGGGATCGAGCAGGTGAAGCGCCAGCTCGCAAAGCAGATCCACGCCCACGCGGTCCGGGAGGTCGACGGCGCGACCGAGCGCGAACTCGCCCTTATCAAGGTCGATGGTGACGATCCCGCCGGCGTGACCGCCGTCGCGGAGATGTACGGCGGGGAGGCGGTCAGGGCGGACGACGAGGTGGTCACCGTCGAGATCACGGGGACCGAGGGAGCGATCGACGCCGCCGTGGCGGCGTTCGAGCGATTCGGGGTGCGCGAGGTGGCCCGGACGGGCACCGCCGCGCTGGCCCAGGGAGGTGAGGGAACGACATGACTGCCGACGAGCAGCCACGGCACAAGACTGCCGCCGAGCAGCCACGAGACAGCGCAACGCCGAGCGATCACGAACCACGGAGACCGACGACATGA
>JBDGRH010000055.1:0-4583 GCA_042218225.1 Halodesulfurarchaeum sp.
GCGAGCCCGGGGTCATCTATCTCGAGCGGGCCAACAAGGAGCACTCCTTCGACGTGGACGAGCATCCGGAACACGAGATGCTGGCGACGAATCCCTGTGTCACCGGGGACACGCTCATCAGCACGGACCGGGGGCTGATACCCGCGGAGGACCTCTACGAGAAGGGGGTGGCCAATGAGGTGGTGGTCGATGGTCGTCTGAGCGAGGACGAAGTCAAGGAAGCCAGTAGCGTCTTCAAAACGGGAGAGAAGGACGTCTACACCCTCAGCACGGAGGAGGGGTACGAGGTCCGACTCACCGCAGACCACCGCGTGCGGACCGACGACGGCTGGGTCGAGGCCCAAAACCTGGAACCCGGCGACGCGGTCCATATCCAGAACCGCAAAGGTGGGTTCGGCCGGCACGGGAGCGCCGAAGCGGGGCGTGTCCTGGGTTGGCTCGTCGGGGACGGACACCTCAAGGACGGGGAGGAGCGTGCCGTCCTGAACTTCTACGACGAGGATACCGAGGTCGCAGAGGCGTTCGCGGCGGACGTAAACGAGGTCGTCCGGGAGCCGACCGGCAATGGCGACTATGCGATCGGGGTCAGTGACATCCCCCGGGACGAGGACTACCGCGGTGCTGGAGCCGTCGAACAGCGGATCCGGTCGGCGAGACTGTACGAGGTGGCCGAGGAAGTCGGTCTCACCGAGCGGAAGCTACAGGTTCCGGATGCCGTCATGCGTGGGAGCGAGGAGATGGCTCGTGGATTTCTCCAGGCGCTATTCACCGCAGACGGAAGCGTCCAGGGAACGGTCGAGAAGGGCATCTCGGTCAGACTCGCGAGCAGGGACGCGGCGTTCCTCAGGGAGGTCCAGACGCTTCTTTTGAACTTCGGGATCGGGAGCAAGATATACGAGGATCGAAAGGAACCCGGGCTGGCCGAGTTGCCCGACGGTCGGGGAGGGACGAAGGAATACGAACACGAGGGGTTCCACGAGCTGGTGATCTCCAGCTCCCACCTCGTCACCTTCGAGGCGGAGATCGGGTTCCTGCTCGATTCGAAGACCGAGGCCCTCGAGCGGCGGCTGGATGAATACGGTCGAGGGCCATATTCGCCGAGGTTCGAGGCCACCGTGGCGGCGATCGAGCCCGACGGCCACGAGGCGGTCTATGACCTGACCGAGCCCGAAACCAACTCCTACATCGGAAACGGGTTCGTGGTCCACAACTGCGGCGAGCAACCGCTCGAGGAGTACGAGGCCTGCAACCTGGGACACATCAACCTCTCGACCATCGCCGCCGAGGAGGCCCCGGATTGGCGCGTCTGGGAGGGCGAGCGAGCGGGAGAGTTCGCGACACTCGAGGAGGAGGTCGAGGCGTTCCTCGAGGCGGCAATCGACTGGGAGGAGTTCGACCGCCGGATCGAGTGGGGGACGCGCTTCCTCGAGGACGTGGTCACGATGTCCGACTTCCCGGTCGAGGACATCACCGAGAAGGTCCGGTCGATGCGGAAGATCGGCCTGGGCATCATGGGCCTGGCCCAACTCTACATCCAGCTCGGGATGACCTACGGCTCGGAGCCGGCGAACGAGGTCGCCCGGCAGCTCATGGTCCACATCAACCACGGATCGAAGCGCGCCTCCCACGAGCTCGCCAAAGAGCGAGGCACGTTCGAGGAGTGGCCGGACTCGAAGTACGCGGACCCGACCGCCTATCCCGAGTGGTTCGAGCATCACACGGGCGAGGACCCCGAAGCGTGGGCCGACGGCTTCCCTATCCGGAACCACAACACCACGACCATCGCGCCGACGGGAACGACCTCGATGGTAGGTAACACCACGGGAGGCTGTGAGCCCATTTACAATGTGGCCTACTACAAGAACGTCTCCGACGACGTCCAGGGGGAGGAGATGCTCGTCGAGTTCGACGACTACTTCCTCCGGACCCTGGAGGCGAACGACATCGACGTCGAGGCGGTGAAGGCGGAGGCACAGGAACAGATGGCCGAGAACGCCTTCGAGGGGGTCGAGGGGCTTTCGACTGTTCCAGACGCCATCGGCGAGCTCTTCGTGACCACCTCCGATCTGACCGGCCGGCAGCACGCCGCGGTCCAGTGTGCACTCCAGGAGGGTGTCGACTCCTCCATCTCGAAGACGGTCAACTTCCCGCGCGAGGCAACCGTCGGGGACATGGAGTCGGTCTTCCGGTACATCTACGACCACGGTGGAAAGGGCGTGACGGTCTATCGCGACGGCACGCGCTCCAAGCAGGTGCTCACGACCCGCGCCCAGAACACGGAGTTCGCGGACATGGACGAGGCGGAGGCGGCCGAGGCCATCGTCGAGCAGATCGAGGACATCTTCGGCGGTCTGGACGCGTTCCTCGAACACGAGGAGGTGGCCGAGCTGGTCGACGGTTCGCTCGAGGGGTTCCAGGACCTCGAGTACGCGGAGAAGCGCGCCAGGCCGGACGCCCTCCAGGGTGTCAGCCAGCGCATCGACACGGGGTATGGCAAGCTCTACGTGACCATCAACGAGGACCCGGAGACGGGCCGGCCGTTCGAGCTGTTCGCGAACATCGGCCACTCCGGGGGGTTCACGAACTCCTTCACGGAGGCGCTCGCGAAGGTCATCTCGACCGCGCTCCGGTCGGGGGTCGACCCAGAGGAGATCGTCGACGAGCTCAAAGGGACCCGCAGCCCGAAGGTCGCCTGGGACAAGGGCGAACAGATCAACTCCATCCCGGACGCCATCGGAACGGCGATGCGGCGGTACCTCGACGACGAGGTGGACAAGCCCTATCCCCGCCAGGAGACCCTCGACGAGATCGAGGAGGGTGAGGGCGGATCCGGAGGGCCAGGAGCGCCCGCCGACCCCGGAGACCAGGAGCGAGAGACGGATGGCGGCGGGAACGGCGGGCGCGTCGGGGACGAACCGGTCGAATCGGTCGAATCGGTCGAGCCGGGCGAGCCGGGCGAGCAGGACGAGCCGGTCGAACCGGACACCACCCAGTCCCTCATCGACGCGGGGGAGAGCCCCGAGTGTCCGGAGTGTGGCTCCATGGATCTCTACTACGCCGAGGGCTGTAAGACCTGCCAGTCCTGCGGCTGGAGCGAGTGTAGCTGAGGCTGCTCGGGGCCCCACTAGCCCATCGAAGGGCGGTATCCCCCACTCCGGGGACCTCGAAATATCCGGCGCGTGGCGTATCATATACTGTAGAAACGACCCCGGTGGCTCCGCTTTCCAGATACTCGGAGCGCTGTCGGGGGTCCTGATCCCAGTTAGTCACCGGGGGAGCCGCTGTTCCCGCAGCAGTCGATAGGCGGGTCTCGCCAGCAGGAGGACCGCACCAGCGAGCCCGACGACGACCAGGCGGAGGTCGATCCGGACCGCACTCACGGCGAAGGTCTGCAGCGAGTGCCCGACGACGACCGCGGCGACCGTCCAGGGAAGCTCCCCGAGGAGGGTTCCCAGCACGAAGTGAGCGGTCGGCACACCTCCGAGGCCGGCCGCCACCGAGACCGGCTCGGCCGGGGTGGGCGCGAGCCTCGCGGCGACGACGCCACGGATCGTGCCCGCCGTCCGGAAATACCGCTGGCTCCCACCCACGAAGCGACCCAGGATCGGGCCGCCCGGGTCGAATCGCCGCCCCGCGGCGTACGGGATGAGACTGGTTCCGACGACGCCCGACAGGGCGATCGGGAGGCCGACGACCACGCCGTACTTGAACCCGACCAGCGCGGAGAGGAGCGTGATGGGCCAGGCCAGAACGGGGCGGACGAGATAGAGGCCCAGGAGCAGGAGAGGAAACCAGGGACTCGCGAGCAGGCGACGGAGGTGATTCAGGACGACCTCCGGCGAAAGGACCACGCCGACGCCGAGGAGGGCCAAGAGGCCGAGGCCAACGGCCGCCCGACGCCGGAAGACAGTCATACGCGTCCCCTTCAGCCCGCAGGGTCTTGAGCGGTCGGGCTATGGAGGGACCAGAGCGGAAGGGGCCCCGGGCTTCGAAGGGCAGAGGTGAGGAAGGAGGCAGGTTCATGGAAATATCCCGAGAGCGGTGCACCGCGAAACTCCGGTTCGGCTGGCGGGCGTTGCCAGAATGGAGCGTCGTTCGGCGTTCACATCGAGCAGGGGAAGCGTTTAATCCGGGCGAATTCGTCCCGTCCCCCGTGGTGGATCCCGACCAGGTCGAGCTGGGGGTCGAGCTGCTCTCGAAGCTGGAGGACCCCGAGCTCTCCGTCGCGGCGGCCATCGACCGCCTCGAGACGATCACGACGGACCCGCATACGACGCGGGAGATCCTCGAGACGGCGGAGGAGCGGGGGATCATCCGCCGGGACGGTGGAGTCATCCATCCACAGGGCGGCGGGTTCGTGCGCTTCGAGAGTGAGGTGGTGACCAAGGAGGGGGAGTTCTCCTGTCGTCGGTGCGGCGCGGAGCTCTCGACCGGGTACTTCATCCAGTTCGAGCGGGACGAGCTCGGCCCGTTCGGCTCCTCCTGCATCAGGAAGGTGACGGGCAGAGAATGACGGAAAGGGGTGAGCCGCCAGGGGAGTCAGTACCCCCCCGCAGGTGGGACCTTTCGGGGGAAGACTGGAG
>JBDGRH010000043.1:0-4579 GCA_042218225.1 Halodesulfurarchaeum sp.
GGACCGTGCTGGCCGGCGGTCAGCGGGACCGTGCTGGCCGGCGGTCAGCGGGACCGTGCTGGCCGGCGGTCAGCGGGACCCAGCATAGACCATCTGCTTGCCACGGCCAATCCCGAGAACCAGACTGCACCCGATACCAACCGCCCGGTCTCCTAGAGGGAACCGATCCGCGGTGCTGAATCCCGGCTCATTAATACTGGGTAGCCGGTAGGTGGGGCCGACGACCCGACCCGGTGATCATCAATGCTTCCCATCGTCCCCCTCGCCCTCCTCGCCCTCGTCCTGATCCTCGCCTCGGCCGTCAGCCGGTTGGTTCCCGATGGACGCCTTCCCGGGTGGTTCCGGTCGATCGAGGGACGCCGGGGAACCGGGGCATTCTCCCGGCTTGCCGGCGTGTATCCGGACCATCCGGCCTTCGGATTTCTCGGGACGGCGGTCCTGGTCATCCTGGTCACCTATCCAGTCCTCGACGCCATCCTCCGGACGGTGGAGTATACCGCCCCGTTCGGATTCTGGGACTTCGGCGTGTTCCTCCGGGCGACGATCGCCTCCGTGGAGGGTGGGCAGATCTACACCCCTGCCGAGAGCGGCGGATACCACGGAAGCTACCTCTACCCGCCGGTGTTCCTCCTCCTCTTCCGTCCCCTCCTGGGGCTGTCATTCGACATGGCCGTCTTCACCTGGATGGTCGCGACCATGCTCTTCCTGTGGGTGGGTCTCCAGTTGCTGATCCGGGGGTTGGGCCTGCACCTGCGACTGTGGGAGCGAGGGGTCCTCCTCCTGGCCATGCTCGGATATCACCCGCTTTTCTTCTCTATCAAACAGGGGCAGGTTTCGGCGTTCATGGCTGGCTGTGTCACCCTCGCGGGTGCTGGTCTCGTCTACGGTCGGCAGAGCGGAGACGTGTCGCTCGGTGCAGCCAGTGGATGGATGGCAAGCGGCCGAACCGGATGGATCATCCGGCTTGCAAGTGGAGCCCTCACCACCATCCCGGCTGCGATGAAGCTCCCGTACGGCCCCATCGGTGCCCATCTCCTCCAGGACCGGGATCGATTCCTGGGAGCGATGGCGATGGGCCTCGGACTGGTCGTGCTCTCGTTCGGCCTGTTCGGGGTCGAGGTGCATCGCACCTACCTCGACGTCCTCCTCTGGGGCAAAGGCGGGTCCTCCCGGCATCCATCGCTCTGGATGCCGGCCTACTACCAGCCACTCTACGTCCTTGGCGAGCCACGGACACTCGTCCGGGGGTTGCTAGCCGTGCTTGTGGCGCTCGCGGCCCTGGGGACGAGCGGGGCGGACGCCGATCTGGAGACGTTCACGCTAGGTGTGGCGGCGATGCCGCTCATCGCTCCCCGCGCCGACCTCTATTACCTCTCCGCACTGCTTCCGGTCGTCGTGATCCTCGTCGGGATCGAGTTGCGGGAGGACGGCCATCCGGCGCTCCCCGTCCTCGCACTCGGGTTGCTCCACTTCCAGTCCTCCGGAACCCGGTTACTCGCGGACATCCTCGTGCCGATCGCCCCGTATCACGACCTCTATTTCGCCCTCTCGCCAGCTCTCCAGCCGGGACTCTGGGGGAATGCGCTGCTGTTCGGCCTTGCCGGGTATCGCGTCACCGAGTATCTCGAGCTCGGGGGCATTCTTGAGGGTGTAAGAGCGCGGCGGCAGGAAGTGGGCGGGGAGGATGTCGAGCGTCGCCCCTGAACCCTGTGGACGGCACCCCTGCTCGTGCCGGATGGGTTCTCGCTCGCGCCGTCAGTCGGCATCATCGCGGCGTCCTATCGTGACGTCAGGGTCCCCCTGGAAATCAACGCGCAGGGGACAGCTGGACCACCACACTTGTTAAAATATGACATGACTGACGATGTGAGACTGTGCTCGCGGGGTTTTGACGCCTTTGGATGTGGTATCACGACCTGATACCGGTGGAAAGCGGGACGAGACGTGGAACTGGTCCGGGGGGAGATCTGGTCCACATTATTAAATTATTCTGTCATCTCCGCAGGGTCACCGCCGAGCCGACGGCGGTGTCACTTATAAAGCCTGGTAGTATTTGAAGCGCCATTCAAGGAGGAAAGCGGCGAAAATACGGATAGGACTATGCATCGAAGCGCCCTTCTCCTGTTGGGGATTGCGATGGGTGCCCTTGCCATCGTGGCTGCGCCCTCCGCGGGGGTCCAACCCACGATGGGGGGCTCTGACGGTCCCACCTTCCAGCCCCCCGCGGCGGCCCAGACGGGATGTGCGGGCTGTCACGCGGACGAGCGGGCCAAGGGGTCGATGAACCCGGCCACCTGTGCGAACTGCCACCCCCAGGAGGCCATGGGGTTCAACGCCTCCATCCACCGGCGCACCCAGCACGCCGACGTGACCTGCGAGAGCTGCCATACGCCACCGGAAGGAGGGTGGTACGAGCACTTCCGGGAAGGGCCCCACGGATCCCAGAATCCGGGCGTCAGCGTCACCCCCGAGGAGACGTGTGCGAACTGTCACGGGGCGGAGAACGCCCACTCGCCGGTGTACCCCGAATGGAACGAGACGGCCGATCCGGGCTGGTCAGTGCTCGGCGCCTCGCACTCGAAGCGCCCGTCGGCGGCGGTCAAGACGTCCGAGTGCATGCCCTGTCACGGCACACACGAGGGGGTGTTCGCCAACATCGAGCAGGCCTCCGGGGTCTATGAATACGCAAGGGCCGCCCAACCCGACCCAGCGTCGGTGACCGAGTGGCGTATCACCTGCTCCGTCTGCCACGAACCACACAATATCACAGAGACAGACCCGTTGCGGGGAAGCTTCGAGGACGGGAGCACGCTCTGTGCACAATGTCACAACGCGGAGCTCGGAAGCCGCCTCCAGAACCCCGAGCACACCGTGGTCCACCATTCCATGTGGGGCCTGTACAGTCGGTCCAAGTTCGCCACCAACGAGAGCAGCCACGTCGAGCTCGACTGTTACTCCTGCCACATGGCCTCGAGGGAGGCCAAGAGCAGGAACGGGACGATACTCCGGCGGGCGATCACCGGGCACAGTTTCGAGGTCAACAGCACCCTCCTCCAGGACCCGTCCCAGCTCGAGGCGCCCGCCTATCGACAGTGTGGTACCTGTCACCGGAACCTGGCTGAAACGATGACGAACGAGCAACGCATCGTCGGTTCATTCCTCGAGGTCACACGGCAGCTCTGGTCCGAAGCCAATACCACCATCACGCGGTATGATATGACCGACGTCCCGGAGATACGACGCGCGATGCGAAACGGGACGTTCTGGATGAACTTCGTTGAGGGGGCCGGGGCCGGCCTCCACAACCCGGAGATGGCCATCGGGCGCCTCCGGAGGGCCATAGTCCGGTTCGACCGGGTGAAGTCACTCGCCTACCAGCGGGAGATCGAATCGCTGCGAACGCAGATAAACGAGACTCGCGGTGTGACCGGGGTGTCCAAAGGGTCACCAACCCCCACCACGACCGAAGCCTCCTCGCCGACGACCACCGGAACGGGAACGACCGAAACCACCACGCCGGCCGTCGGGGTCGCCGGTGTCCTGCTCTCACTCATTGCCGCCGTCCTCCTTCTTGGCTGGCGACGAGACTGAATCTGGGTCGACTCTCCGCCCGCCTCACATCGCCCGTATCAATTCTCTCCGGAGCCGGGAGATCGCCCCGCGAACACTCACGCGGATCATCCACCGGGAGCGGGGGCGGCAGTTCTGGCTACCCCCGGTCACACGTCCGCCCTGGCGAACCACTCGCCGCTCAGCACCACGAGGGCGAACGCGGCCACCAGCATGATGATTGCTCCCTCCGTGTCGTAGGTGCCGGACACGAGGATGTCGGCCGGGGAGAAATATCGGGTCGGGCTGAGCGCCCCCACCCATTCGAACTCGGTGCCACCGGTGACGGTCTCGGCGAGGTAGAGCATGAACAGGAGTGCCAATCCCCCACGCTTCGCGATCTCCGCCCGCGAGAAGAGCACCGAGAGGGCGAGCCCGATGGCCGCAGCGAGGAGGAGATACGGGACCGAGAAGAGGTGTAACACCGCGAGATCGACGATGGAGAGTGACTTGCCGATCCAGGCCGCCGCGAGGAGGACGATGAACGGGACCAGGATGTTGAGGGCGAGGATCGGGATCAACAGTGAGAGGTACTTCTCGACGAGGACCCGCTTCCGGGAGATCGGGGCGGCGAGCAGGAGGTCGATCCGACCCGATTCGACGTCCCCCGCCACGAGCCCCCCGGCGAGATAGATCATGTACAGGCCGAGCATCAACAGCCAGACGAACTGGTACACCTCGGTGGCGAGGAATCCCTCGAGGGTCGTCATGGACTCGATGGCGAAGGCCTCGCGCATGGGCTCGGGATAGGCCTGGATCAGGGACTCGAAGGACCCCGAGGCGGCCTCGATTGACGGGAAGATGGTCACGATCATGAACACGAACGCGCCGATGCCGAGGGTGAGAACGAGGGTGCCCCTGACCCGTCGTCTGGCCTCGAAGCGCATGAGTTCGGCCATGATCGGGACGTCTCGAGATGGGACCGCTGAGATTCGAACTCAGGTCCGACGCACCCCATGCGCCGAGGATA
>JBDGRH010000158.1:0-4561 GCA_042218225.1 Halodesulfurarchaeum sp.
GCCTCGCCCTTTCGATCCGCCAGGGAATCTGAAGACGGCCAGCCGATATTTCTAGCGGTGTCGAAACGACTCGGGTGGGAATCCGAAAGGGGCCGGGCGCTCCGGGAAGCACGGCGATGTAAGGACCGCAAGGAGCGCTGAGCGAAGCGAAGCGCGACTGAGGACCGCAGCGAGCCGCGCGACCGGAGCGCCCGGGGGCTTTCGGCCGTCTGCGTTTCAATACCGTCTCGGACTAGGAGCGCCCGGGGGCTTTCGGCCGTCTGCCTTCCAGGGGTATTGTATAATACCGCCGAATGACTGTCCACGTCTTCCCTGCCGGACATCGTCCAATACTGCAGGAACGGTCGCTGACATACCGGTTATCGTCTGTCTCCCAATTTCACTGTAGAGACCCGACACCTTCCTCCCGGTAACCCGAGCTCGGATCGGGCAATCTCGGACCGGCTCGCGTCGCCCGCTCAGGCGGGTTTGGTCTGGCGGATCGCGATGTCCAGCTCCCCCGCCACCTCGTCGAGGAGCTCGCCCTTCACCTCCTCCACGCGGGTCTCGATAACCCCCACGACCGGTTGGGAGAACGTCTCCCTGATGTGCTCGATGCGCTGGCGCTCCGTCTCGACCCGGTCCCGGAGGAAGGTCGCCCCCCGGCCCGACTCCCCCTCGTCAGGCGATGGAGTGACCTTGTTGATGACCAGGCCGTCGACCTGGATCTCGTGGAAGCTCAGCTGCTCGATGGCTCGTTCGGTCTCGCGGATGGAGAGTTCGTCCGGGTTCAGGACCAGGAAGAAGGCCCCGTCGTTCCGGAGGACCTCCCCCGCGAACTCGAATTTCTCCTTGCGCTCGCGCAGGTGAGCGATGATGGGGTCGCTCTTCGCCCGCTTTCGCGCCTCCTTGTCCCCGATTGCGGCCTTCTCGAAGAGATCGATGCTGGTCGCGCGCTTGTCGATCAGTCGGTCGATCCAGTCTCCGAGGAACTCGGGGAGAGAGAGAAGTCTGAGGGTCCCCCCGGTGGGAGACGTGTCGAAGACCACCCGGTCGTACTCCTCGGACTCCCGCATCACCTTGATGAACCGATCGAAGAGCGCGGCCTCGTAGGCCCCGGGCGTCCGGTGGGCGAGCTCGATCTGCCGGTCGATCTCGTTGACGATCGCGGGGCTCACCTGGTCACTCATTCGACGCTTGATGTCCTGCATGTGCCCCTCGACCTCCTCGTCCGGGTCGATCTCCATGGCCGAGAGGTGCTCGACGTCCTCGACGGCCTGCGGTTCGTCCCCGAACTGCTGCTCGAAGACGTCCGAGGTGCTGTGAGCGGGGTCCGTCGAGACGATGAGCGTCTCCACCCCCTCTCTCGCGCACTTCAGGCCGTACGCGCTCGCGATGGTCGTCTTGCCGACGCCGCCCTTGCCGCCGAAGAATACGAACTTCTCCATGTTAGAAGTGATACTGCTGTCCCTTGCGCTCTAGAAGCGAACTCCGGTCCCACATGCGTCGTTCCCACTTCTCGAAGTCCTCTGCCAGGAACGGGAGCAGCTCCACCGAGTAGTACGACACCGGACTGGGGATCCCGAATGCGTCCGCGAAGAGCGCGAACAGAAGTGCGTCCTCGATGTCCTCGGCCTCGTTTTCGATCTTGTCCGTCGCGGGATGCTCGATCATCCCGTGATAGAGCCCCTCGGCCCACTCCTCTACGGTTTCCCGCCAGCGGGCGAACTGCTCGTGTATCGTCATGGGCCGTGATAGTGTCCGTTCGGTGAAAAGGTCCCCGGTCAGCAGGCACAGCCAGGCCCGTCGGGTGACCCCTCCCACTCCATCGGTTGCCCACAGGACGGACAAGACGGCGTTCCCTCGCCCTCGTGCTCGGTCTCGAGGACCCGCTCGCGACAGTCCATACACCACCAGGCACCCGCGGCCCCATCGTCAGGTTGCGGTGGGCCGGCGTCTTCGACGACCTCCTTGACGGAATCGAGCAGTCCCATGGACGTTCATTATGTATTCGAACACATAAGTGGGGCCGTTACGTGGTGGTTACCCGGTCGGGGGTTGGGCCGTTACGTGGTGGTTACCCGGTCGGAGGGCGTCAACAGCGCCCCGGTCGTGGGGGGGGCGTTTGGCACTGCGTCACCCGACCTCCTCCTCCAGGGACCGGAGGGCCCGCTTCAGCTCTCCGCGGCGCTTCCAGGCCGCGATCCGGTCCGAGATGAATGCGATGGGGAGGGAGAGGCTCACGGACGACCGCATGGTGACCAGGGACCCCTCGTCCTTCGGCGTCACGGAGAAGGTGGTCTCCATCTCCTCGAAGGGGCCCGCCTCGTCCACCTGCTCGTATCGATATCCGTCGTCGGTCTCCTCGAACCTGAACGAGACCCGCATCCCGCCCCCCGTGGCGGTAACCGTGGTGCCTTCCTCCGATTCCTCCATCTCGAGGACCGAGAACGTCCCCTCGTACTCGATGAGGCGGGTCGGGTCCACGTGGTGCAGGATCTCCGTCGGGGTGGCGCGGATCCGCCGGGCGACCTCGACGGTTCGCATGGGGGTACTTACGCCATCCGCCCTATAACCATCGGGGGTCTTACACCAGCGGGGGTTCGGGAATGCCAGGCGGGGGGGGTGGGTTGCAATTCGAGACCCACAATCGGTGATTGCCATGCGAACTGCCCGTGGTTCACCCGGCCACGATCGGATACGTCAGCGCTCCGAGGACGAGCACGCCGGCGATGATGGCGTAGAAGAGCCGCTGGAGCCGGCTCTCGACCGGCACCTCCTCGCGCATCTCCGGTCGATACGTCCAGACGAGGCGGTAATACGCCCCCGCCCCGATGGCGACCATGATCACCGACGAGATGGCGAGGGCCTCCAGCTGGGCGAACCCGTACTCCATCGCGTAGATCGGGCCGAAGGAGAAGACCACCATGAACGAGAGGAGGACGGTGACGATGAAGGGCACCGGGTCGATCCGGTCGCCCCGCCGGTTCTCCCACATCGTGTCACTCCTTACCACACTTACCACACCAGGGCAGAAGTGCTCTCCGTTTGCGGGGGTTTCCGCTCGGATCATCGGTGAGCGGGCGCGACCGGTACCGATAACTCGCCGGCCGCCGACCCCCCGCATATGCCCATCGAGGAGCGCGAGGAGGCACAGGTGATCTCACACGCCCTCGCCACGGACACCCTCTCACAGCTGCGGGACCGGGGGACCGAGCAGGTCGAGTTCCGCAAGGGCCTGGTGAAGCTCGGACGGATCTGCGGGTACGAGATCATGGACGGGGCCATGGAGACCGCGTACGTCGAGATCGAGACGCCCCTCACCGAGACGATGGGAGAGCGCGTCCGCGGGCTCGAGGACGTGGTCATCATCAACGTGCTCCGGGCGGCGACACCCTTCGTGGAGGGACTCCTCAAGGCCTTTCCTCGGGCCCGACAGGGCGTCATCAGCGCCGGACGGAACGAGGAGGCGGGGATGGCAGAGGACGGGACCTTCCCCATCAGCATCGACTACGTCAAGCTCCCCACCATCACCGCGGACGACACGGTGATCGTGGCCGACCCGATGCTGGCCACGGGCTCGACGATGCTGGCGGTCCTGGAGCGGGTCCTCGCCGACGCCCCCGATCCGGAGGCGCTCTTCGTCCTCTCGGCCGTCAGCGCCCCGGAGGGGTTGCTCCGCGTCGGTGAAGCCGTTCCCCAGGCCACGCTCCTCACGGTCAGCATCGACGATCACATCGACGAGAACGGGTACATCGTCCCGGGGCTGGGGGACGCCGGGGATCGGGCGTTCGGCACCACCGAGTGACTGGGATGTCACCTTTTAATAGTGTGCCCGAGCGATATCTCTGCATCTAGATGGCCGGGGGAACCACCCCCTCACTTGACGCCTCGCTCGGGGATGTCGTCGAGCCGGGCGACAACGTCCTGCTCCTCGCCCCGTCGCTCTCCGCCGAGAGCGCCCGTGCCTGTCTCGCGCTCCTGACGGTGACCGATCCGGCCGATGAGGTCCTCCTCTCCTGCACGTTTCACAACCCCCGGACGCACGTCCAGCACTGGAACGAGCAGGTCGATGGACTGCCCGCCAGCGCCAGGCTGGTCAACGTGAGCGAGGTCTCCGACGAGGGGCGTGATCTCGGCGTTGGTGGTCTCGAGGACGTGCTCGACGTCACCAGGACAAACCCGGACCTCACCGGGATGGGCATCGCCCTCAATCAGGCGTTCGAGGCATCCGAGGACCACCCCGAGCAGACCGTCTTTTGCTTCAGCACCGTGACCGCCCTCCTCCAGTACGCCGACCTCGAGCGCGTTTTCCGCTTTCTCGACGTGCTCACCCAGCGGGCCCGCGCCGCGGACGCCGTCGCTCACTATCATCTCGACCCCGCGGCCCACGACGAGCAGACCGTCGCCACGCTGACCCACCTCTTCGACCTGGTGGTGGAGGTGACACCGTCCGGATCGGTCGAGATCAGGGGCGAACCAGCCGGGTGACGGGATCGGGAATCCCATCGGTTCCTAGAAATATCTCCCTGCTGGGATTGGAGAACGTTCAGGCTCGAATAGGATTGGTGAGGGAGTGCAG
>JBDGRH010000185.1:0-4555 GCA_042218225.1 Halodesulfurarchaeum sp.
TTTCGCGGGAACTGGACGAACTCGATTTCGAGACGGCACTGAACCGGTGGGACGAGCAGGAGTAAGCCTGTAGTCGGGCGATTGTGGGTGGTTGGGGGCGATTGGGGGTGGTTGGGCTGGTTGGGATGTGGGTTGGGGAACGGCGGTTGCGGTGAACCGGGGTGGTTCGACAATCCCTCCGGATCCGACTGACGGGGAGACGACAGAGGGCCGACGCGGTCGGTGAAACCGCCGGACGGAACGAGTGGGTTTTTAGTGACGTCACGGTAAGTGCCCAGCAATGACGCGGATCCCGGTGGTGGACAACCACGGGCAATTCACCCACCTCGAGCACCGGATGCTGCGGGACCTCCCCGGGGTGGAGACGGAGCTCATCCCGAATACGACCCCACCGGAGGACATCGACGCCGACGGCCTGGTCCTGTCCGGTGGGCCGTCCATCGACGATATCGGCGAGTGCCCCGCGTACCTCGACCTCGACATCCCCGTCCTCGGCGTCTGTCTGGGGATGCAGCTCATGGCGGACGAGCTCGGGGGCGAGGTCGGCGCGGGCGAGTACGGCGGGTACGCCGACGTGACGGTCTCCATCCTCGACGAGGAGGATCCGGTGGTCGGATCGTTGGCGCCATCGGTCAGGACGTGGGCGAGCCACGCGGACGAGGTGACCGCCGTCCCGCCGGGATTCGAGCGCACGGCGGAGAGCGAGGTCTGCGAGATCGAGGCGATGTCCGCGGCGGATCGCGATCTCTACGGCGTCCAGTGGCACCCGGAGGTCGCTCACACGGAGCGCGGTGAGGAGGTCTTCGCCAACTTCCGGGATCGCTGCAGGTGACCTGATCTGAACCCGAAGGATGCTCCGATCGAGACAGGAACGCTGCCATGATGGCGGCCAGAACGAGGCGATGATCGTGACCCGAAGGCTTCCATGACCGCGACACAGGGCGAGCTCGCCGGGCTGTCGAAGTACATCTTCCGGACGCCGAGCTGGTACTCGACCGTCGGGTTCTCGCTGGTCATCGCGGGCCTCGCTGGGGTCGCCGCCTTCGACTCCCGGTACATCCTCGAGGACCTCTGGCTGGGGGTGTTCTACATCGGCATCCCGACGCTCGTCGCGAGCGTGGCGACCTCGCCGCTCGACAGGTGGCTCGGCGGCCGGTTGACCTTCAATCACTCCTCCCTCCTGGCGACGTTCTGCGAGCTGGTGGTCGTGGGTGTCGTCATCGGTGCCGGGATCATCGCTACCTTCACCCCACTGGGCCAGAACTTCGTGTACGACATCCTCATCGGCGCGCTCGCGTTCATCTTCGCGTTCCGGTTCCTCGTGGTCCTGGCCGTCTCCCGGAGTTCGCCGCTCCTCGCCGCCATCCCGGCGAGCGTCCAGACGCTCACGGCCGGGGCGTTCCTCTTCGTGTACAGCGGGACGATCAACTACCTGACCATCGGGGGACCGTACCTCCGGGCGCTCCTCTCCCGCCCCGAGCGAGCACCCCCCGAGCTGACCTACTCCTTCGTCCCGATGGACTTCCTCCTGCTCGTGGTGATGTCCGTGCTGTACGCGGTCATCGCCTACGTCTTCCTTCGGGTCCTCGACCGCCCGTGGCGGCGGAGCCTGGGCGTCAGCTCCCTCGATTTCCTCCAGGGCTTCATCGGACACGTCGCCGAGGGTTCCAGGGAGCTCGAGGACTTCTTCGAGCAGATCGGCGAGGACGCGGTGGTCCCCGTCACGGTCCTCTCCTTCCGCCGGGAGGACGGGACCGAGAAGGCCCGATGGGTCCTCCCGATGATCCACCCGGGGCCGATGGGCGAGATCGGCGGGGGCAACCTGCCCCAGCGCGTGGCCGAGTCGGCCTCGGGTCTGGCGTTCCCCCCGCACGCGACCGCGGGGCACGATTTCAACCTCGTGACCGAGCGGGAGGTGGAGACCCTCATCCAGGCCGCCGAGCGGGCATACGAGCAGATCGAATACGGCACTCAGGCCACCCGGTCGGTCCGCACCCGATCGGGGGAGGCATCCGTGCTCGCTCAGCGCTTCGGCGACGACGGGCTGGTGGTGACGACCTTCGCCCCCGGGTTCGCCGACGACATCGAGTACTCGGTCGGCCTCGCCGCCGGTGCCGAGGCGCGGGTGGAGGGGTTGGACGAGGTCCTTCTCGTGGACGCTCACAACTGCAACGACGGACTGCAGGGCGACGACCTCGGGCACGTCGTTCCCGGGAGCGAGCGCTCGTTCGATATGATGCAGGCCGTCGGAAGCGCCGCGGCCGAGCTGGTGGCGGCCGAGACGTCCCAGGCCAGGCTGGGCACTGCCTGGGATCGGACGCCCTGGCTCCCGGACGACGGCATCGGTCCGCTCGGCATCCGGGTCGCCGTGGTCGAGGTCGACGACCAGGAGACCGCCTACGTCCTCGTCGACGGGAACAACATGGAGCCGGGACTCCGTGACGCCCTCGTCGAGGGGATCGAGGGGCCCGACCAGGTGGAGATCATGACCACCGATACGCACGTGGTCAACACCGTCCGCTCGACGAATCAGGTGGGAGCGGCGGTCGACGAGGCCGACCTCCGGGCGCTCATCCAGGACCTGATCGACGAGGCCCGCGCCGACCTGGAGCCTGTGGAGGCGGGGCTCGCCTCGGAGCGGGCGGAGGTCACGGTGTTCGGGAACGACCGGACGGAGACGCTCGCAAGCCAGGCCAACGCCGTGATCTCGATGGGCGGGGCGCTGGCGGCCGCGGTCATCGTGGCGACGGTCGCGTTCAGCATGCTGGTGTTCTTCCTCACGTGATCGCGGAGGCATGGTGAGTTTCTCTAGAAGGGGTCAGGAGAGCCAATTGAGGTGGGGCGGCTGGGGGGAGGCTGTACGCCTTTGCCAGGCGCAGGGGACGCTCGCATCAATTCCGAACCATCCTGCAAAACAATACACGTCCCGGGAGAGCAGACCCACGCACCCCCCTCCGCTGTATTATTCAATACCTGTGGGACGCAGGTACCCAAAATCGGTTGTCTTTCCACGAGAAATGTAGGCCGGTGAAGGTCTCGACTCCTGGTGGATCGAAAGGGCGAGGCCGGCTCGGGGAACCCCGGCGACGGAAGGACCGCAACGGAGCGACCGAAGGGAGCGGAGTGAGGACCGCAGCGAGCCGCGGGACCCGAGCCGGCCGAGGGCTTTCAACTCGTGGCGGTCACGTGTGCGTAAATTACAGGTCCGAGAACATCCAACCCCTGGCAGTCTCGATCGCGCTCGCAAATCAACGTGTCAGTGTGGACTCGACTTCTCAGCGGTTCTCCTCTTTGAAAGAGTCCTATCGACTACCGAGACGAACCGACCCCGATACCAAGGGGTGAGGCAGCGAGTCGGTGACGCGATTGCGACCTGGTGAGGAACTCAAAATCCAATCGAGAGCCTCGACGTCACAGTTACGAGGTTCCGAACAGCTCGTCGACGGCGCCCTGTGCCGCCAGCGCCGCGTCGTCCGCGATCTGCTCCAGGTCCGCATCGCTCTCCGGGGCGAAGACGGATACCTCGACCTCGAGCACGCCCTCCTCGAACGTGACCGTCACTTCGAGATCCTCCACGGTCGACTTCCCCAGCCGTGAGAAGATGACCCCGTGTGCCGCCTCGGCGGCCGTCTCGACAACTGTCTCGTCATCGACCGTTGCGTCCTTGACTGTCTCGTCATCGACCGCCGCGTCCTCGACTGTCTCGTCATCGACCGCCGCGTCCTCGACCGTCGCGTCCTCGACCGCCGATTCCTCGACCCGCTCGTCGTCGGCCATCCCCTCAGGCGCCGCCCGCGCCTGGGCCGCCGAGGTCGCCGGGGGAGGGCGGCCCGCCTGCGCCACCGCCGGACAGCATCTCCTGGAGTTCCTGCTGGAGCTCCTCGAACTGCTCGCGGACGCGGTCCTCCTGCTTCTCGAGGGTCTGGACGCGGACCTCGAGGGTATCGACCTTGTCCTCTAAGTCCTCCTCGGCCTCGTCGAAATCGGTCTCGACGAGGAGCTCGCCCACCTCGCGGTACATGGTGGTGTCCTCGTCCAGGTCGTCGAGCTCGTCGAGCGCGTCCTGGGCCTCGGTCAGCTGGGACTCCGCCTGCTGTTTCTGCATCGCGACCTTCTGGGCGGTCTCCTGGAGGTCCTCCAGCTCCTCGATCTTCTCCTGCGCCTCCGGCGGCAAGTTGCCCTGCATATCTGGCCGGAAGCGACCGGGCCTGAAAAATCCCCGGTTATCGCCCCTGCCCGGTCCGAGATCGGGTTTGGAGGGGGTGGTTGTTCGTCGTCTCGACCGCCCGGAACGGGGGTGATCACGACGGTTGGAACGTACCGGCCTCTAGCCGGTTCGTTGGTCGTTGGAACCAACAGGAGTCGAGCGTCCTCGGTCTGCAGGAACGGCCGCAACAGTTGGAACCGCCACGAGTTGAAAGTCCTCGGGCGTCTGCAGAGTACGCTAAAGCTGGAACCGCCACGAGTTGAAAGCCCTCGGGCGTCTGCAGAGTACGCTAAAGCTGGAACCGCCACGAGTTGAAAGCCCTCGGCCGGCTCGGGTCGGGGGGCTCGC
>JBDGRH010000079.1:0-4535 GCA_042218225.1 Halodesulfurarchaeum sp.
CAATGGGGTCAAGTGAATACGCAGAACGCTCCTTCCCCATCAAGCCACGTGCCGTTCCTCGTTCAGATCACCCCGCTCGAATCGCCCGGCGTCCAGGCGGGAGATGTCGAGTAGCGAGGGATCGCCGTCCAGGACCAGCTCGGAGACCAGCTTGCCCGTCGCCGGTGCGTGCTGGAAGCCATGACCGGAGAAGCCGACGGCGGTGACGAAACCCGGCATCGGCTCGTCGATGATCGGGTGGTGATCCGGCGTCATCGCATACAAGCCCGCCCACCCCTGCTTGACCCGACTCTCGGGACCGAAGTAGCTGGCCACATCAGCGGCATGCTCGAGGGCTGTCGCAGCAAACTCGAGTGAGACGTTTTCGGCGTACCCGTCTGGATCCGCGTCCGGGTCGTCGGACCCGAAATGGCCGCCGACGAGGGCATCGCCCTCCCGCTCGGGTCTGAAGTACGATCCAGTCTCCAGGTCGATGGTCAGCGGAACCTGCTCCGGGACCGGCCGCGCCGGTTCGACGACCAGGACCTGTCGCCGTTTCGGGGCCACCGGGAGGTCGAGTCCCACCATCTCGGCCACGGAGCGGGCCCACGGGCCGGCTGCATTGACGACGTGGTCCACCCGATGGGTCCCGTCCGGGATCGAGATCGCGCGGACGGCCCCGTCAGCGACCTGGATGTCGGTCACCGGCGTCTTCGTGCGGATCGGAACCTCCATCTCCCCCAACGTTTCCGCGACCCCCTGCAGGGCAAGGTGGGGATCGGCGAAGCCGTCGGTCCCCAGGTAGGTCGCCGCCCGGAACCGCTCGGAACGGAGGCCCGGGCACACGTCGATGGCCTCGGTCGGCGTCAGGAGCTCGGTGGGCACCCCGTGCTCGTGATGCATGGCCACGGTCTCCTCGAACGTCTCGGCCAGCTCCGCGGTCCTCGCCAGGAAGAGGTATCCGTTCTGTCGGAAGGCGATGTCCGTGCCGAATCGGTCCTCGAAGTCAGTCCAGACGGGGCGACTCGCCTTCGAGAGCTCCACGTTGACCGGGGTGGAGAACTGCCGCCGGATGCCGCCCGCCGACCGCTCCGTGCTCCCGTGCCCGAGCGGGCCCTGCTCGAAGACCGTCACGTCCGCACCGCGGTCGGCGAGCGCGTAGGCGCTGAAGAGGCCCACGATCCCGCCACCCACGACCGCAACGTCCATGTCGGCCCCTGCAATCCCGGTCCCATAGGGTTATCGGGCGCAGGCCTGTCGGCGGCGCGAACAGCTGCCACGTCCACGGAGGCGTACCGTGCGGTCAGGAACGTCCCAGGGGTCCGGTATGCTGAAGGTATCGCTCCGAATACGCCCACTCCATGGTGCGTCTGCTGTCCGGGGAGGCGGTCAGGGACCTGGTAGATCTCGAGGAGATGCTCTCGGTGATCGACGAGGCGTTCGAGCGCCAGCGACAGGGGGCGGTGGAGCGACCGGACCGCCCGCATTTCCCTGTCGGAATCGACCTCCCACTGAACACCGACACTCCCGCTCCGGAGACTGAGAATGGGGAGAGAGGGGGCAGCGATCCCGCCGGAACCGCCCTGGTGATGCCCGCATACATCCACGGCGAGGAGCACTACGCCACGAAGCTGGTGAGCGTCCACGATGCCAACCCGTCACGCGGGTTGTCGACGGTCAACGCCCAGATCGCGGTGAACGACGCCGAAACCGGCCTCCCCCGGGCGTTCATGGACGGGACCTATATCACGGCGGCCAGGACCAGCTGTATCGGTGGACTCACCGCCCGCGAGCTCGCCGCCGAGCCGGTCACGCTGGCAATCATCGGGGCGGGCATGCAGGGGCGCTGGCAGGCCCGGGCGATCGCCACGGCGGTCTCGGTCGAGGAGATCAGGGTGTGGGACATCGATCCGGAGACAGCCACCGAGGCGGTCGCGGAGCTGGACGGGGAGCTCGACGCGGCGGTCGGGACTGCCGATTCGGCCGCGGACGCGGTCCGGGCGGCGTCGATGATCGTCACCGCGACGACCAGTCCCCGGCCGGTCTTCGACGGCGAGGACCTGCGGCCTGGGGCGACCGTGGTCGGGATCGGGGCGTACACCCCGGAGATGCAGGAACTCGACAAGACGACGTTCTCGGTGGCCGCCAGGGTGTTTGCCGACGTGCCCGAGGAGGTCGCGGAGATCGGCGACATCCAGGAGGCAGGGCTCTCCGCGAGCGACCTCGATCCCTTCGCGGACCTGCTGTCCGGAGACGTGGGCCGGGAGACCGACGAGGAGGTCATCGTCGTCGAAAGCGTGGGGAGTGCCGTGATGGACGCGGCCGCAGCCCAGTACGTGTACCGACGAGCCGTCGAGGCCGACGCCGGGCTGGAGTACACGATATAATGTCATCCCGGACACGTTCCGCTCCTCCCACACCGGGTCGATTCGGAACCCGGGGCGATCGCTCATCCTGCGGTTGACAGCGCGGGCGCGAGTAGACTGAGGTAGGTTCATTACCCGACCGGGGCCAACGGGACGGTAGGAGGCCATCGTGACCACGGAGCGAATTCCCGCGCCGGACAGGACGGCGACGCAGCTCGAGCGGGCCGGCGAGCGGCTGATCGAGGAGTTCGGCGACGCCCCGGAGCCGGTGTCCGTCGCCTCCGCACCCGGTCGGGTCAACCTGATCGGCGGTCACACGGATTACAACGACGGGTTCGTCCTCCCGCTGGCCATCGACCGCCGACACCTCGTGGCATGCCGCCCACGGGACGACGACCGGGTGGCCGTCCACTCGATGGATCTCGAGGAGACGGACGCGTTCTCCCTGGACCGACTCCGGTCCCCGACCGATCCGACCTGGGTGGACTATGTAAAGGGAGTCGTCCATCGGTTCCAGGCCCGGGGCCACGAGGTCGGCGGCGCGGAGCTCGTCGTGAACGGGCGGGTGCCGATGGGCGCGGGTCTCTCATCGTCGGCCGCCCTCGAGGTGAGCGTGGCGGGCGCCCTGGCCGAAACCTTCGAGCTGCCTCTCGCCCCCTCGGCGGATGGGGGTGCCGGGGACCAGCTCGTCGAGATCTGCTGGGAGGCCGAGACGCAGTTCGTCGGCCTCAGCTGTGGCATCATGGACCAGTATACGGCAGTCCACGCCGAACCGTCGACGGCCCTGTTCCTCGATTGTCGTCGCCGGGAGCACGAGTCCATCCCCGTGCCAGCGGACGACCTGACGGTGGTGGTGACGGACACGAACGTCCAGCACGACCTGGTCGACTCCGCGTACAACGAGCGGGTGACCACCTGCGAGGAGGGCGTGGCGTTCTTCGATGAGACCCTCGAGTCACCGGTCGCGGCGCTCCGGGACGTACCCATGGCCGCCTTCCGGGACCACGCGGATGACCTCGAAGAGACCGTCCGGCGGCGGGTCCGTCACATCGTTTCCGAGAACGACCGGGTACGCGAGGCAGCCGATGCCCTCAGGGAAGGGGACCTCGAGCGAGTCGGAGCCCTGCTCGAGGCCGCTCACGAGAGCCTGCGGGCGGACTACGAGGTCAGCGTCCCGGAGCTCGACGCCGTGGTGTCGATCGCTGGGGATCTCGAGGGTGTCTACGGGTCCCGGATGACCGGCGCGGGCTTCGGCGGAGCCGTGGTCACGCTCGTCCAGCCCGACGCGGCCGAACGGGTCATGGCCACCATCGAGGAGCGGTACCGTGACCGGACCGGCGTCGACCCGGACATCTATGCCTGCAACCCGGATGGGGGGCTCCGCACCCACGACCACGAGCTGTCGGTGGGTCAGTGAGGAGGGGCCATCCCCGGCCACACCCCGCGCCAATCGTACGCACTCAGTCCCCCAATCCGCTCTCTCGATATTGGATGGCAACATCCAGACGACGCCTCGTTCTCCTTCGCCTTCCTCATCGATTGCCGGTGGGTTGTTGACGCCATTTTTCGCCACCCTGTCGAGTGGTGCCGACGGATTCCGATGAGACCGAGCGCTCGGCCGACGTATTACCG
Organism: Halodesulfurarchaeum sp.; assembly: GCA_042218225.1. Taxonomy (GTDB): domain Archaea; phylum Halobacteriota; class Halobacteria; order Halobacteriales; family Halobacteriaceae; genus Halodesulfurarchaeum. The sequence goes on from JBDGRH010000079.1 coordinate 3,978, forward strand.
CAGAGGATCAGCTGGGCAACCCCGGATTGAAATGTTCACCCCGAACATGACCCGGGCGGGAAGCTACGCAGAGTCGGCGGCCGTATCCCAGGGGACCGTCCGGCGACCGAGCGGCTCGGAGAGCCCGGTAGGTCGCCGGTTCACCACGACGAACGGAGTGAGCCCTGGGCCGACGAGCGACTAAGCGCCGAAGGCGCGCTGGAGCGAGGAGTGCTTTTGGTCGAGCTTTTGCAAGTGAGCGTAGCGAACGCTGCAAAAGGTCGAAGTGTACGCCCGGAACACTACCGGGCGACGATCTACTAGTAGGCTCGGTGGAAGTGAAACGGGTGCGATAGGGAGCTACGCCAAAGACGTATAACCGAAGGCGGCCCTACACGACTGTATGACTATCACTCGTGACGGCGACGTGCTCGGCGGAGAACCCCGTATCGACGAGACGAGAGTCGGCGTCCGTCACGTGGCCGCGCGAGTAATAGATAGCGGTCAATCGCCTGCGTACGTCTCTGATCAGCTCGATCTCTCTCTCGCTGAGGTCTACGAGGCACTCTCGTACTACTA
>JBDGRH010000209.1:0-4510 GCA_042218225.1 Halodesulfurarchaeum sp.
CGGCCGAGGGCTTTCATCTCGTGGTGGTCGGTATTACTGCATTCTCTGCAGACGGCAGGGGGCATTCAACTCTTGGCGGTCAGAGTCACTGCGATCTCTGCAGCCGGCCGACCCCTATCAGCGCGTGGCTGTCTTGATCCCGTCAGAAATCCCCTGACTGCACGAATCTCCCCTTACAGACGATCACTCACGTCCCGGTCTCATCCCACCATCGGAACCGGAGGGCGGGCATGAGACTGATCAGCCCGGCGATGAGCAGGACGACCCCGATCGCGGTCAACAGCGAGGATTCGACGAAGACCAGCACGAGTCCGACGAGCGTGGCCACCGGAGCGACCAGGCTGAAAAGCGTTCCAATCGTGTCCCGATCCATATTGTATACATACACATAGAAGGTGAATAATATTACGCGAGGAGACGGTCGATCTGGTGTGAGGTCACGCCAGACCGGAAAGCGGAAGCTGCGTTGACCGAAATCGTCACTCCACCACAGCCGCTCCCTCGAACGCTTCGACAGCCTCTCGCCACTCCTCGGGGATGGACATCTTCTCACCGGCATCGACGTCGTAGGCGACCTGCACGCTCGAGGCGGTGGCCACGGTCCGGCCGTCCTCCACGATCTCGTACTCGAAGTCGAAGCTACTGTTCCCCATCCGGACGATCTCCAGACCGACCGTCACTGCGTGTCCCCGGACCGGGGCGCGGAAATCGATGTTCAGGTTCGCGATCACCATGTTCCACTCCTCGAGCGGGAACCCGAGTGCCTCCTCGAAGTACGCGATCCGGGCCTCCTCGAGGAAGGTCGCATACCGGGCGTTGTTCACGTGCCCGAGCGTGTCCAGGTCGCTGTATCTCACGGTGATGGGGTGCTCGAAGGCGAAATCGGTCATCGTTCGGGTTCGGTCGTGGGGAGCGGTAAGGGCTGTGATTTTCTGGTGGGCCTGCGTGGGGTGCTGGCCGACCGGTCACTCGAGTGTCGAAACTCCCTCATTCGAGTTCCGCAAGCCGGGCCCGTACGTCCCGGAGATCCGAGACCTCGCCGCCTTCCCGGTCCACCCGCACGAACGCCATCCCGGTCCGCTCGGCGAACTCCCGGTCCGACGCAGAATCGCCAACGTACACGAATCGGTCCTCCCCGACCGCGTCGACGAGCCGCTCGTACGGATGCGTATCCGGCTTGAGCTGCTCGATCGCGGCCAGGTCCGTCCCCCGGCCGATGACCCCCTCGAAGACGCCCTGCAGCCACGCCTCATCCACGAACGTCTCCACCACCGACTGCGGGGAGTTGCTGACGATCGAGACGGGATACCGCGAGGCGATCTCCCGGACGATCTCCACGTCGTCGTATGGCCGGATCTCCCCCGACTCGATCGCCTCCGTCTTCTCCCGCACGTAGTGCTCGTTCCGGACGCGCCAGAGCTCCTCCGCGGGGACGTCCACCGCCTCGGCGGCCCGCTCCAGGTCCGAGAGGTTCCCCGGGTACAACCGCTCGAGGTTCTCCTCGGTCACCGGGAGGTCGAGCTCCTCCAGGGTCCCCGTGAGGGCCCGCTCCAGCCAGTCGAGGTCCCGCTCCGAATCGAGGAGGACCCCGTCCAGATCGAAGACGACGTGCACACCGGGGGATGGGGCAAGCGCGCAGTTACCTGCACCGGTTGCGGATGGTCGTGTCGGTCCGGGTCACTCCGGACAAAGTGAACCGTCCGGTGGAACGGTTTCGAACGGAAAGTGCGACCCCGGGAAGAGTTTGATTCGTAAGCCAGAATCGAGAAAAGTACGGGACCCCTCGTATAGAACAGGATGTCGAGAACCCTCACCGTGACCGGGATGTCCTGTGAGCACTGCGAGCAGACCGTCTCCGAGGCCCTCGAGGGTGTGCCCGGGGTGGAGAAGGCCACCGCCGACCACGAGGCGGACCAAGCCGTGATCGAGGGCGACGCGGACGTGAACGATCTGGTCCAGGCCGTCGAGGACGCCGGGTACGAGGCGTCTGCCTGAGTGGCTGTCTGAGCGGGCGATTCACAACCCCTGGAAGCGCACACTCTCTCTCTCCGGCGGAAGCGCGTTCTTGCTCCCACTAACCCGCTCTTCCCCGCCGGAGCTTCCTCATTTTAAAACGACTCCCCTGATCCGGGGTGAGAGTGCCGCAGGCAGCCCCCTGTCCGCTCAGTCCGGACTGTCCGCCACGACACCGGCCGCCACCAGCTCGTCGATCCGCTCCGGCCGGATCCCCAGCTCTCGGAGCACCGCACGCGAATCCTCGCCGAGCGCCGGAAGCGACCCCTCCTCAGTGGGCCGAACACCGTCCACCAACCCCGGAAACCCGATCCGCGGTGCCCGAGCCCCATCCGAGGCCTCCTCGCCCACCACGAGCTCCCGGACCCGGCTCTGGGGGTGATCCAGCCAGTCCTCGAGGGTGAGGACGGGGCCGGTCGCACTGTCCACGTCCTGCAGGATGGCCAGCCATCGATCGCGGGGTTTCGAGGCGAAGAGCTCGGAGAGCTCACCCCGGAGGGCCTCGAGCTCCGCCGGGTCGGTCGTCCCGTGGTACTCGATCAAGTCCTCGCGCCCCACCGCCTCGCAGAAGGCCTCCCAGAACTGTGGCTCGAGGGCGGCCACCGTTAGAAACTCGCCGTCCTTTGCCTCGTAGACGTCGTACCAGGGAAGCCTGCCGGTCAATCTCGTCGCTCCCGGTCGGGGCTCCTCGCCGGCGAGGACCGACGGCACCAGCTGCTGGGCGAACGCGGTGACGACCTCGCTCATCCCGACGTCGATCGTGGCTCCACCGCCACCCAGCTCCCGCGACAGCAGTCCGGCCATGACCGCGAACGCGCAGAACAATCCCCCGGCCATGTCGGCGATCGGGTACCCCGGGATCTGCGGGTCTCCATCCGGACCCTCGCGGGTCATATCGAGCAGCCCGGCGTGCCCGACGTAGTTGAGGTCGTGGCCGACCATCTGGGAGAGCGGGCCTGTCCGGCCATAGCCCGTGAGCGAGCAGTATATAATGTCCGGCTCCACCTCCCGGACCGTCTCCGGGTCGATGCCCAGTCGCTCGGCCACCCCCGGTCGAAAGCCCTCGAAGACGACGTCGACCGCCTCGAGCACGTCTGCCAGGGTCTCCTGTCCGGCGTCCGATTTGAGGTCGATGGCGAGCGACCGCTTCCCCCGGTTGACGGTCTCGAAGGTCGCCCCGATACCCCGCTCGGAGAGGGGTGGCAGGTCCCGCGCGTAATCCCCTCGCGCCGGGTCCTCGACCTTGATGACGTCCGCGCCGAGGTCCGCGAGGAGCTGCGTGGCGAACGGGCCGGGGAGCAATCGCGTGAAATCCAGGATCCGGACGTCCGAGAGGTCCATACCTCTCCATGTCGGCACTGTCCTATGACTGTGGGGGCTGCAGCTTCGGATCAGCTGCTAGATACAGGTTGAGATCACGTATCTCGACCAACTGGTTTTCGGCGCGGCGCGTCTCATTCGATGAGTCGGTGCCACTCGCACAGCGGTGCTCGACCGGCCGTGGGGACCAAACATACAGAACGAGACGGCCAACACCAGAACCCCGATCCGGCCCGCGGAACCCTCTGCCTGCTCGACCAGGAGGCCCCCTCCCACACCAAGAGCCAAAACCCTGGGGGAGGGAAGCTATGGGAATCGCTCACGTTCGGTCCGTCACGACATGACGGACGACGACGAGATCCGCGTGTGGATGGTCGAGCGGACGTTCTCCATGGACTCCCCGCATCTCCTGCAGATCACCTACGCGACCCCCGACGGCGAACGGTATCTGAAGAAGGAGTGGGCGTACAACCGGTTCGGCAATCTCTCGAGGGCCCCGGAGGTGACCGCCGCGATCGAGGTATCGGAGGAGCGCCTCGCCCCCGTCCCTGAAGCGGACCTCGTCGACCGCTTCTGTGCCGAGGCCGAGCGGATGCGCGAGCGCCACGATCCCGACGAGACCGTCTGAGCCGCCCGTGGGATGGTCCGGCGAACGCACCGACGCTCCCGACCGCGACGACGACCCGCCAGCGCGTCGCCTGACTCCTAACTCTCTCGGCTCTGTTCACAATCCTCGGTGCCAGTATGTTCGTGATCGGTCGGTTTCTCGCCGATTCAGCATGGGTTCGGAGTGTGGTCGCGAGTTTCGGTCCGGTCCCAGCCGTGTTCGTTCAGCGTAAGGCGGCCCAGGTGGTCCTCGAACCCGTTCCCGGGCAGGTTCTTCCCCTGGTGGTGGGAATCTTTACGGGGCGGGTGTTGGGGACCATTCACTCTTGAACCGTTCCAGTCTGATTCCCGATTACCGTATTGGAATGTACGCGATTGAACGACTGGCCGCTCCTCGGGTACTGCATTCTTGGAATGTAGACGGCCGAAGGCCATCGGGTGCTCCTAGACTCCCGCTTCGGGGACAACACCACCGAAAGCCCCAGGGAGCTCCTAGATAGAGACATTCCCCGAACACAGACGCCCGAAAGCCCCCGGGCGCTCGACTCGGGTGGCTCGCTGCGGTCCTCGG
>JBDGRH010000041.1:0-4461 GCA_042218225.1 Halodesulfurarchaeum sp.
AAGGACCGCAGCGAACGTAGTGAGCGAGGACCGCAGCGAGCCCCCCGACCCGAGCCGGCCGAGGGCTTTCAACGCGTGGCGGTGATGATTGCGGAAACAGCGTTCACTGTAGCCGCCGCCGGCGTTCAACCCGCGACGGTACCGATTCCTACGGAGACAGTTGCAGGCGGACGAGGTCATCCACGGAGCGGGAATTGGGGGACGCTCGATATTGGAAGTGGGACGACCCTCGATCCAACTGGCTCATCTGCCCTCGATCCAACTGGCTCATCAGCCCAGGGTAACACAACCGATATTGGCCTGAATCCTGTACTTCGGACGCTCACCGTCAATCACAGCCCCTCCTGGCCACTCACTGCCCCTCTCGGGAACCCCCTCGTCGTGGCCTATGGAATCCTCCAATGCGGTCCTCCTGGGCCTCGAATGCCCCCTTGTGAATACTCGTCGTGGATTCTCATGGATTACATATCAACCCGCGGTTTTTCGCTGTAGAGGGCCGCATCATGGGATATGGGACAGGCACGGGTAGCAGGTGTCGGATCCACCGAGTTCGGCGAGTTCCCGAACCGGACGGGCCGGGAACTCTTCGCGGAGGCGAGCTCGGTGGCGCTCGAGGATGCCGGGGTACCGCGGGCGGACGTGGAGGCCCTCTACTACGGCAACTTCATGGGCGAGATCGCCGAGCGCCAGGGCCACCAGGGACCGCTCATGGCAGACGCCGCAGGGGTCGTCGGCGCTGAGACCACACGGATCGAAAGCGCGTGTGCCTCGGCCGGGTTCGCGGCCGCCGAGGGCGTCCGGGCGCTCCGCAGCGGGGACGTCGATGTCGTCCTCGTCGGCGGGATGGAGCGGATGAACAACCTCGAGACGGCCGAGACCACGGATGCCCTCGCGCGAGCGGCGGACGAGCTGTACGAGGTCCGGGCCGGGATGACGTTCCCCGGTGCCTATGCGCTGATGGCGCAGTCGTACTTCCACCAGTACGGCGGGTCCAGGGAGGACCTCGCCGCCGTGGCGGTCAAGAACCACGCGAACGCCGTCGAGAACCCGACGGCGCAGTTCCAGTTCGAGATCACCGAGGAGAAGGTGCTCGGCGCTCCCATCGTCGCCGAGCCCCTGGGCCTTTATGACGCGTGTCCCATCACGGACGGCGCGAGTGCGGCGGTCCTCGTCAGCGAGGAATACGCCGCGGAGCAGGGGTTGGACCCGAGCGTGGCGATCACGGGCTCGGGTCGCGGCTCTGACAGTCTGGCGCTGCAGGACCGCCCGGCGATCGCCCGGACCGAAGCGGCAACGGAGGCCGCCGAGCGGGCCTACGGGGACGCCGGGATCGCGGTCGATGACGTCGACCTCGCGGAGGTCCACGACTGCTTCACCATCGCGGAGGTGCTCGCCATCGAGTCCCTCGGGCTCTTCGAGCCGGGCGAAGGCATCACGGCGGCCCGCGAGGGGCTGACGACCAGGGACGGAGACGTTCCGGTCAATCTCTCCGGCGGCCTGAAGGCCAAAGGCCACCCCGTCGGCGCAACCGGGGTGAGCCAGATCGTCGAGCTGACCGAGCTCCTCGAGGGCGACCATCCCAATGCCGACGCCGTCCCGGACGCGACGGTGGGCGTCACGCACAATGCGGGTGGGACGGTGGCCTCGGTTGCCGTCCACGTCCTGGAGGTGGTGGCATGAGCGAAGCGGAGGAAGAGCCGGTCCGCGACGGAGCCTACGACGACCTCCTCGACGCCATGGAGGGGGACGAGGGATATTATCTGCAGTCGTCGTCGGGCCGGGGCTGGTTGCCGCCGCGCGCGGTGGACCCGACCTCCGGGGAGACCGAGCTGACGGAGCAACCGCTCCCCGACCGGGGAGAGGTCGAGACGTACACGGTCATCAACGTGGCGACCCCGGATTTCGCCGACGACGCACCGTTCGCGCTGGCCATCGTGGACATGGGACCGGTGAAGCTGACTGGGCAGATACGGGGTGTCGACCCGGAGGACGTCGAGATCGGGATGGCGGTCGAACCGACCGTCGTCCGGGCGGAGACGACCGGGGAGCGACTCATCGGATTCGAACCAACACACTGAGCAGGTGATCACCATGGACATCCGAAACCAGGGAGACGGCGACCTCGTCGGGTGGGCGCATCCGGACGAGGTCCGCGAGTGGAACCGCGAGGAGCGATCGCGTGCCTTCGAGGACAAGCGGATGACCGCCGCCGAGGCGGTCGAGCGGTTCGTCGAGGACGGCGACCTCGTCGCCAGCGGCGGGTTCGGCCACGTCCGCATCTCGACGCCGATCATGCACGAGCTCATCCGGCAGGACGTGACCGACCTCACCTTCTCCGGGAAGACGGCGGTCTTCGACCTGGACCTCCTCATCGCGACGGGGAACGTCTCCAAGGTCGAGGCGGCGTATTCCTTCGGGCACGAAACCCGGGGACTGGCGCCGGCGAGCCGTCGGAAGGTCGAGGGCGGCGAGGTCGAGGTCGTCGCGGAGGCGAGCAATGCGGCCCTCCAGTGGCGCTTCCTCGCCGCGAAGATGGGGATCCCCTTCATCCCGGCGCGCATTCTCAATGGCACCGACACCTTCGAGTACAGCTCGGCGAAGGTCGTCGAGGACCCCTGGAGTGGCGAGCCGGTGACGCTCATCCCGGCCTGCTACCCCGACGCAGCATTCATCCACGTCACCAAGGCGGACAAGTACGGGAACGCGGTCATCGACGGCATCAGCGTCGAGGACCCGGAGCTGGCGGGCGCGGCCAAGCGGTTGATCGTGACGGCCGAGGAGATCGTCCCGACCGAGGAGATCCGCGACCGGCCGAAGGAGACGGAGATCCCGTACTTCCTGACGGACGCCGTCGTGGAGGCGCCGTACGGCAGCCACCCGGGCGAGATGCCCTATCAGTACTACTTCGACGAGGCGCACATCGCGGAGTGGCTGGACAGCTCCGAGACCGAGGAGGGTGTCGAGGAGTACGTGGAGCGCTACATCACCGGCACCGAGGACTTCGAGGAGTACCTCGTGGCGGTCGGCGGCGAGGAGAAGCTCGCGGAGCTCGAGGCCATCGAGCGATACGAGCAGGACGCGGAGTACCCCTGGACCTGAGGTGATCACGATGACAGAAGACTACAACTCGACGGAACTGCTCACGACGGTGGCGTCGAAGCTGCTCGAGGACGAGAGCACGGTGATGGTGGGGACCGGCATGCCCATGCTGGCCGCGATGCTCGCCCAGAAGACCCACGCGCCGGACGCCACCCTGATCTATGAGGCCGGCGGCATCGGAGCGAACGCACCCGCCCTGCCCGTCTCGGTCGGGGACGAGCGGACCTTCCACGAGGCGGTCAAGGCCGCCGGCATGAACGACGTGATGTCCTACATGCAGGCCGGCTTCGTCGATTACGGGTTCCTCGGCGGCGCCCAGATCGACCGCTACGGCAATTTGAACTCGACGGTCATCGGCGACTGGGAGCAGCCCGCGGTCCGGTTCCCCGGGAGCGGCGGAGCGAACGACATCGGCTCGCTGGCCAACCGGACGATCATCACCATCCGCCAGAGCGAGAACAGCTTCGTCGAGGAGCTCGACTTCCGCACGACGCCCGGCTACCTCGACGGGCCGGGCTCCCGGGAGGAGGCCGGGCTGCCGGGCGGCGGGCCCTCTCGGGTCATCACCCAGTACGGGGTGTACGGGTTCGACGAGGAGACGAAGGAGATGACGGTCGAGCTCCTCCATCCGGGCGTGGAGGAGGAGACGGTCAACGAGGAGAGCCAGTTCGAGATCCACGTGGGCGAGTACGACCGCAGCCCCGAGCCCACGGCGGAGGAGCTGGAGCTGTTGCGCGAGGAGATCGACCCGCGCGGCATCATCCGGTAACCCTGGGCTGATTGGCGGTTGTTTACTCGGTCGGGTCGGAATGGAGACTGCTGAATGGTCTCCTGCAGGATCATACACGGTCATAGAAACCAAGACCGCGAAAGCCACTCTGCAGTTTACAATACGGTAGAAACCACGACCGCCGAAAGCCCCCGGGCCCTGGTCGCGCGGCTCGCGGGTCGCTTCTGTCACGCGGCTCACCTCGTTCACCGCGAGACGGAAGCGACCCGCTAGTCGATGGAGCCGTGAAGCGAAGCGACCCGTGAGCACCCCCGACCCGAGCCGGCCAAAGGCTTTCAATGGGGGGCGGTCGTGGTGGTCCTGATTGCTGGAGCCGCCAGTACGCGTTCAACCCGTGCGGCTACTGATCCTGTCATACGTTGGTGCACCATGCCGGGGAAATTCAGCCAGTCCCTGGTTTCGTCTGTCCGTGGTCGTAACGACGTGTGCGAGCGCAATCACTCGATTCGTCAGTGGCCGCTCCACACCTCCCCGATGGTAGAATCCGCTGCTCGACATCGGGTTCACACCCATCGGCAGGATCAGAACCCGTGGGGGGAATCCGAGCCGAGGGGGCGTCGGGAGGGCAGGCA
>JBDGRH010000021.1:0-2778 GCA_042218225.1 Halodesulfurarchaeum sp.
GTCGAGGGCTTTCAACTCGTGGCGGTCACGGTTCCTTCGTTCACTCCTGCAGACGGCCGAGGGTTTTCAACTCGTTGCGGTCGGAATTGACCTCCCTGTTACAAACAGCTTCAGGCATTCAACTCGAGGCGGTCACTGGGACTATTATCAATACAACCAGATACGGATTCCTGGAAATTCGTTCCGCCAGCGTTCGGTCCCGAGTCGGCCCGTAGAGAACCCCAAAAAAAAACAGAGCTACCGGCTCGTCAGGAGCCGCCGGAGGATGTCGCCGTACGCGGGGCGCGTGATGATGACGCCGATGAGCACCCCGAGGATGGTGATGATGGCGAAGCCGCGGAGGTCCCCGAGGCTGAGGACCGCGAGCGGGCTCATGGCGATGATGGTGGTCGCGGCGGCGGCCCCGATGATCCACAGGGCCTTCCGGAACCGGCTCCGGAACACCCGCCGGCTCGAGACCTCCTCGGTCATCACCTCGTCGGCGATGATGATGAGGTCGTCCACCCCGGTCCCGATGACCGCGATGAAGCCCGCGATGTGAGAGAGGTTGAGCGCGAGGTTCGCCGCGGCCGCGAACCCGAGGAGGATGGCCACCTCGGAGAGAGCGGTCACCAGCATCGGGGCGGCCACCTTGACCTCCCCGTACCGGAGGAAGACCACGAGGCTCACCGCGAGGGCCGCGACGAGGCCGGTGATGAAGGAGTTGACCTTGAAGGCCTCCCCGAGACTCGGCGCCACGTAGAACGTGTCCTCGATGGAGAGCGGCGCCGGGAGCGCTCCCGCCTGGAGGTCGCCGTACAGGCGGCGGGCCTCCTCCATGCTCGTCGCCGTGATGATGAAGCTCGGGTCCTTCACGAACTCGCCGTTGGCGAACAGCTGGGCGAGGCTGGCCCTGACACCAGCGGAGTAGACGACGTTCCCGTCGCGGACGGTGAGGAGGCAGTATCCGCCCTCCGGGAAGTTACAGGAGCTCGCCGCCTGGGAGCTGGTGAAGCCGTACTGGACCATGTCTCGGGAGAACGAGCGCGCGGCGGATTCAGTGAGGGTCACCGGGACGGCCGGTCGGCCCTCCCTGGTGGTCGTCGGAAGGCCGATCTGCCCGTTCATGAGCTGTTGCTGGGTCAGCACCGTGGCGTTGGCGTGGGTCCCATTCTCCGTGGGATAGTAGGCCCAGATCTGGACCACGCCCCGGGAGGAGAGAAGGCGTCGGACCTCGGAGACGTTCCGGTTCGCCGCCTGCACCACGATGTAATGGGTCCCCTGACCCGTCTGGGCCTCGACGTCCTGGACCGAGGCGGAGGCGAACCCGGAGGCGTCGATCTTGGCCCGAAGGGTCTGCACGATCTCCGTTCGCGTCGCCTCGGTCACCCCATCGCGGATGGTACTGGGTTCGAGACCCGCCGCCGAGAGGGCCTGTCGGAAGGCGCTGCGGTTCACGTGCGCATACACCTCGACCGTTCCCGCCGCCGGGCGGACCTGGACGTCGGCCCGATCGACCCCGAGCGAGTCGGCAATCTGCTGCTCGACGGTCTGTTCGTCACCCGCGAGGACGGTGACGCCCTCGGCGGTCATCCCCACCACCGTGGCGCGGACCCTGGCACCGCCCGAGAGGTCGAGGCCGTACTGGAGATTCGTCGGGTTGTCCGCCGTCGCCTGGGAGGCAAGACCTGGGGCGAAGAGGGCGATGCCGCTCAACACGAGCAGTATTACCAGGACCACCACCCGCCAGTAGTCGCGGATCGCACTCATCAGGCCACCCCCTCGTAGACGTACCACCGCAGGAGACTCAGGTTGAGCATGTAGGTGTTCATCAGGTCGGTGGCCAACCCCAGGACGAGGACGATCCCGATAGCGGAGAGGAGCTGGATCCCGAACAGGGTGGCGACCACGGCCATCACGGCCATGGCGGAGAGGGAGGTGAGCGTCATGGTTACACCCGTCCGCATCGCCCGTCTCACGCTCTCGTAGAACCCGCCGGAGCGCCGGAGGACGTGATTCGTGAGGAGGATGTCGGAGTCGACGCTGTACCCGATGAGCATCAGAAGCGCGGCGACAGTCCCCAGGGAGAGTTTCATCCCGAGCAGGTTCATCAGCGCGACTGGCACCACGATGTCACCGAACGCGGAGATGACCACGGCGGCGCTCGGGACGGCGCTCCGGAAGAGGCCAAATATGACGATACTCATGCCGATGAACGCGATGACCACGCCATAGAGGGCCAATCGCTGAGTGCTCTCTGCGAAGGTCGCAGACGTTGACTGCACGCTTACCACCTCGAACCCGGCGGCTTTGGCCTGTTGTCGCAGCGTTTCGGTGTCCGCCTCCGGCCCGAACGTAAGGATGTAGCTGTTGGGGGCCTGCTGGATGGGCTGGACGGTTTCGACCGTTGCCTCGAACGGGGCTCTGGGGTTCACGTCACCACCCGGAACCACCACCCGGAGTTCGGTACCGCCCGTGAACGCCGTCCCGAGGGCGACAGGCGTGCCGGTGGTGACATACCAGCCCCCGATGACGAGGACGGCCAGCACCAGCACCGCGAAGGGTGGCCCCGCCAACTGGCGGTTCGAGTACCGGCTGTAGTCGACCTCCGGGACCTCGAACTGCGGCATGATTCCGCGTCGGGTGTGGCCGAGGTTAAGACTTCTTATACGGAGCCGGAGCGTCTCACTCTGGGTACCGGAGCTTGACATCCTCCCACGGCTGAAGCCGTGGGATTCCTCCGGAGGGGATGTTGGCTATGCCGTTCCCACGGAGGCAAGTTTCCCGTCGCCGGTACTC
>JBDGRH010000021.1:2788-4410 GCA_042218225.1 Halodesulfurarchaeum sp.
TGACGTGGCGTCCGACACACCTGTGTCGGCAAAACGGGAGTCCACCGACAAGCCCACGGCTTCACAGTAGTTGACGAAGTACCGTGTGAGGGTGTGTCGAACCTAGCATCGATGATGCATCCAAGTGAAATCTTCATCCTCCGACCAGAGGAAGGAACGAGTCGTCGAACTGATCCTTACCACTCAACCGTCCATATTGGCGTCGTTGCCGTCACATCCCTGTAGAGAACTGCTCACCTGGAATGACGACCGGCCCGTTCAGCCTATCCCAGACATCTCAGACAGCCACCGATTCAGCACAATCTGCCCGAATACCGCACCCGACACCACCGGCGAGTCTATCTCCCCGTCGAACACCACCGTGAGCAACAGGTTCGTCACCACCCAGAGGTTGTACAGCGTGACTGCAAACAGGAAATAGAACAACCGGACCGAGAACGATTTCGACCGTGATTTCGCCAGGAAGTCGCCGATCACCCGGTAGCTGGTTTCGATTCCCCAGCGCCGGCGGTAGCTGTCGGCCAGGCTCTGGGCCGATTCCGTATCCACGTCGAGATTCGTCACGAAGTAGGTCTGCTTCTCCGCCGGGGATTCGGCATGCGGGACCGCAAAGCGATGCACCCGCACCCAGTCGTACGGAGAATAACTCTGCGTGACTTTGTAATCGCGGTCGACCCTGACGCAGGGCTCGCCGTCAGCCAGGGCCTGGTACCGGGGGGCCCGAACAACGTAATTGAGGTCATTGTCTTCGAGCCGCTTGAGGATGCTCACACGATAGAATTCGCGGTCGAGATACACCCGCCGAATGTCGACCCACTCGCGGGCCTGGGCCACCACCTCGTCAATGGCGGCCGGTATCACGGTTTTGTCCGCTAGCGGGACGATACCCACGGTGACACGAGCCTCAGGGGCAACAGCACACGCGGTGAGGAACTTATACGCGGTATCTGTGCCCTGGGAAGGATTCGCGTTTGCGACCATCTCGGTGGCTTCCTCACCATAGAAGAGCCAATCGTGGACATCGATTGCGAGGTCGACAGGAGAAGTGAAGAGCCGGGCGCGTTGTGCCAGATCGCGTATCTGCTCGAACACGGTGTCGAACTGGTGGGACACGTCGTCACGATCCAACTCCCGGAGATGGTATCCGAGTGCCTTCGCCACCGAGCTGCGGTCGTCACTCCGGAGACTCACGTCCGTGTCAGTCTGGACGGCACGAGTTTTCGCCCCGGTATTTGCGAATTCGTTCTCCAACGAGCAATGAGTGAGAAGATGAAGTAGCTCTGATTCGGCGTACTGAGCGTTGTGATGAAGCTGGAGATCGAGGTATGGGAAAACCGACTGGTCCACGGTTTCGAGGATCCGGTTGAGGAAACAATTAAGTCGCTCATCCGAGTATGTGGCGGCGTCTGCGTGGGTGATGGGCATATATCATTCCACGCAGACGTTTTCCCTAAGCATCCATCAGACAGATGTCAGCTTCTGGTCTGACAGATGGATTACACCCGACTCCCAGAAACCGGTTTTAATCTACTTCGTCAACTACTGTTCAGCCGTGGGAGGATGTCAAATTCGTCACCGTATCCCTGTCGCCCGATTTCACGCTAATTCTACATCGTATAAAG
>JBDGRH010000232.1:0-4377 GCA_042218225.1 Halodesulfurarchaeum sp.
TTCTTCCACCCCTTCACCCCGGCGCAGGATCCGCCCTGGGAGGCTCGCTCCGACTGGGAGGCCTTCAAGGGCATCGCCAGCAAGGTGAGCGAGCTGGCGGCTGAACACTTCGACGGGCCGGTGAAGGACGTGGTGGTGAGTCCGCTCATGACGGACAGCGAGGACGAGATCGCCAACCTCGACGGCGAACTCTTCGACTGGAAACACGACGACACCGAGGCAGTCCCGGGCGAGACCATGCCGAACATCGCCGTCGAGGAGCGCGATTACACCACGGTCTACGAGCGCTTCGTCACGCTCGGCGAACAGGGCAACGAGCCCGGCGGCTACGGCGCGAAGAACGTCGAGATGGACCTCTCCCCGATCTACGAGGACCTCACCGACAACCGGCACATCCCCGAGCGGGACGGCCGCCCGTCGCTCGAGTCCGCGAAGAGCGTCGCGGAGGTCATCCTCCGGCTTTCCCCCGAGACGGATGGCCGGGTCAGCACGCTCCTGTTCGAGGACCTGGAGGAGCAGATGGGCCGGGACCTCTCGGACCTGTACGCCGGACAGGCACACGAGACCATCACGTTCGACGACCTCGAGCAGGGCCCCACGAGAACACTCACCTCACCACACTGGACCGGCATCGAGTCGACGGAGGGCTCGAACGACCGGACGTATGCCCCCTGGGCGATCAACGTGGAGAAGCTGAAGCCCTGGAAGACGCTTACGGGGCGCCAGGAGGTCTACTTCGACCACGAGGTCTACCGCGAGCTGGGCGAGGAGCTGCCGACGTACAAGCCCCCGGTCGACACCGTCTCCATCGGGGAGGTCGACACGAGCGAGGTATCCGTGGGACCCACTACTAGTGGTCCGCCGGAGGACGGCGGGGGAGCCACCGACAGTGTCGGTGACGGGTCCCCACCCGTCGGCGTCTTCCGGTACCTCACGCCCCACGGCAAGTGGCAGATCCACTCCAGCTTCCGGGACACCTGGCAGATGACGAACCTCTCGCGGGGTGGGCCGGTCGCCTGGCTCAACGACGAGGTGGCGGAGGCGCTCGGCATCGAGGACAACGACTGGATGGAGCTCTACACGGAGAACGGCATCCAGGTCGCCAGGGCGGTGATCTCCCACACCGTCCCGCGGGACGCGGTGATCTGCTACCACCAGGTGGAGCGACACGTCAACGTCCCGTTCTCGGAGAAGGCCCAGGAGGAAGGTGTCTCCGGGCTTCGGGGCGGGACCAACAACTCCCCGACCAGGATCATGCAGAACCCCGCGACGATGGTCGGTGGCTATGCGAACTGGACCTACTTCATCAACTACTGGGGAACGAGCCCCTCCGAGCGGGACATGCCCGTGGCGGTCCGGCGCATGCCCCTGGACGAGGGCGAGTCGCCGGTCTACCGGGAGGAGGAGCTCCCGGTCGATCCGACGGTCACGACCGACGGAGGTGAGCCACGATGAGGGTCCAGGCGCAGTACGGGATGGTGTTCAACCTCGATAAGTGTCTCGGCTGCAACACGTGCACCATCTCCTGTAAGAACCTCTGGACGAACCGCGAGGGGGCGGAGTACATGTTCTGGAACAACGTCGAGACCAAGCCGGGCATCGGGTATCCGAAGGAATGGGAGAACCAGGACCGCTACCAGGGCGGCTGGGAGGTCACAGACGGGAGGAACCCCTTGTCCGACGGCTGGAACCCCCTGCCGGACGGCTGGAACCCCTTCGCGGACGACGGCTCCCTCCGCCTGCGGACGGGGAACCGCCTTTCGGAGGTCCTCAACGTCTTCTACAACCCGGTCCTCCCGCAGATGGACGATTACTACGGGGAGGACCCCTACTCGTTCACCTACGAGGACCTCCACACGGACGAGGAGCAGGCCCAGCAGCCGGTCGCCAGACCCGAATCGATGGTGACGGGCGAGGAGGACATCGACATCACCTGGAACGCGAACTGGGAGGACAACGCCGGCGGGGCGCCGGAGACCGGGCACCTGGACGTCAACTTCGACGAGCTGACCGACGCGGAGCGGGAGGCGCTCCTGCAGTACGAGGAGGCGTTCATGTTCTACCTCCCCCGCATCTGCAATCACTGCGCCAACCCCGCCTGCGTGGGGGCCTGTCCGAGCGGCGCGGCCTACAAGCGCGACGAGGACGGCATCGTCCTCATCGACCAGGACACCTGCCGTGCGTGGCGGTACTGCGTCTCGTCCTGTCCGTACAAGAAGCCCTACTACAACTGGCGCTCGGGCAAGATGGAGAAGTGCATCCTCTGTTACCCCCGGCTCGAGGAGGGCGAGGCACCGGCGTGCTTCCACTCCTGCGTGGGTCGGATCCGGTATCTCGGTCCCCTCCTGATCGACGCGGACCGCGTCGAGGAGGCGGCTTCAGCGCCCGAGCCGGAGCTGGTCGATGCCCACCGGGACATCATCCTCGATCCCGAGGATCCCGAGGTCGTGGCGGCGGCCCGCGAGGAGGGAGTCCCCGAGCAGTGGATCGACGGGGCAAAGCGGTCGCCCGCCTACAAGATGTTCGTCGACTGGGAGATCGCCCTCCCCCTGCATCCGGAGTTCCGCACGCTGCCGATGCTGTTCTACGTGCCGCCGGAGAGCCCGATGCGGACGGTGCTCCAGGCCGACGGGGAGCTCTCATCGGCGGAGGGCGACCCACGGAGACACCTCCCGGACCTCGAGGAGTACCGGATCCCCGTGCAATATCTCGCCAACCTGTTCGCGGCCGGCGAGACCGAGCCGGTCCGGCGGGCCCTCGAGAAGCAACTGGCCCTCCGGCTCTACCGGCGGAGCCTGTCGGTCGCTGGCGAACCGAATACGACCGTGCTCTCGGAGGCGGGACTCACCCGCGAGGAGGCAGACGAGCTCCACCGCTACCTCGCGATCGCGGATTACGACGACCGGTTCGTCGTCCCGATGAAGGCGAGCGAGGCCGAGGAGGAGACGCCGTACCTTGCCAGGGGGATGGCCGGGTTCGACTCCGACATGCCGAGCTCCCGCGGGGTGTTCCACGAGGGAGCGGCTCCCGGCACCGGGGAGGGAGGTGAGTGACGATGGCCGGAACCGACGCGGCAGCCGGCACGGAGCCGCGTGATAGGTCCGGCCGGCGCGAGGCGCTCGCGGAGGCCTACGAGCTGATCGCCACGAGCTTCGTGTACCCCGAGGACCTGGACACGGAGCGATTCCGTCGGCGAGCGGCGGAGGAGGCTCTCCCCCGAGTTGCCAGGGAGTTGGACCCGCAGGTGGCCGCCGAGCTCTCCGCCTTCGTCGACGTCCTCGGGGATATCGACCCCGACGAGTACGTCTCGACGTTCGAGCTGTCCCCGCGCTGTCCTCTCTACCTCGGCCATTACGCCTTCGACCCGCCGGAGACCTGCCGGGACATCGGGGACGCCGACCGGAATCAGTACATGGTCGAACTGGCCGGCATCTACGAGCACTTCGGGTGGGGACTCGAGGACGAGCTCCCCGATTATCTCCCCGCGATGAGCGAGTTCCTCGCCTTGACGGTCGACGAGCGGGACAGCGAGCTCCGGGCTGAGTTCCTCGAGAAGCTGCTGGGCTTCCTCCCCGACGCGAGGGAGCGCTTCGAGGACGTCGGGACCCCCTATCGATACCCGCTCAGGGCGTTCGAGCAGGTGGCGAAGCTGGATCTGGAGGGTATCGAGGGCGGTTCTCCCGGGAGTGCCGAAGGCTTCCCAGACCCCGGAGCCCACACTAGTAAGGGGGGTGAGCCCTGATGGCCACGCCGCTCGATCTCGTCCTCTATGTCGGCCTCCCGTACGTGGCACTGGCACTGTTCGTCCTCGTCCCGATCTACCGGCGGATGACCCGGGACATCGACTGGGACTGGACGACCCGGGCCAGCGGCATCTTCGACAATCGCGGGATCGGTCTGGCCTCGTTGCTCCTGCACTGGGGGCTGCTCTTCGTCCTGGCCGGCCACCTCGTGGGCTTCGCGGGCGCCTGGTTCGCCATGCCGTTCCTCGTGGACGTCTTCTTCTGGGTCGGGGCGGTCGGGGGCATCGCGGCGCTCGTCGGGTCGGTCATGGCGGTGTACCGTCGCCTGGTGAACCCGCGGATGCGAGCCATGAGCACCCTGGAGGACTACCTCGTCCACGTCTTCCTCATCGCCATCCTCTCGCTGGCACTCTATGAGTCACTCGTCTTGGGTGCGTTCGGCGTCTCGATGACTGTCGGTCACTGGTTCCTCAGCCTGTTCACCCTCTCGCCGAACGTGTCGAGCGTGGCGGGCGCCCCGCTGGCGGTCCGCGTGCACATTATCGTCACGATGCTGTTCTGGGCGTACTTCCCGTTCACGAAGCTGGTCCACCTGTTCAGTGCGCCGGTTGGATACCTGGTCCGGCCGTACATC
>JBDGRH010000109.1:0-4105 GCA_042218225.1 Halodesulfurarchaeum sp.
GGCCATATCCAGACGGGACGGGTGTCCCGGTTAACCCCTTTGTGGCCGCGGCGACCTCGTTGGCCTGAATCCGCTGGTGGACGGTGAGTGTACTAATAGAAAAGGCGGGGTAACAATCGGAGCTCGCACTCGAATTCGATTCTCCGAAGGGAATTTCGTAAAAAATGCTGGTTTCGATGTCCACACTAGTCCAAATCTTTATTTTATCAGCCCAATATACAATGGGTTTTAATAATATAAGGTGTCTCCATCCCGACCATGTCAGGGCGTTCCAACGGCCCAGGCACGACCGAACCGGAAGGGGGGACTCACAACACGACTCGCCGAAGCGTCGTTCGGGGCGTCGGTGCGGCCGCCGGAGCCGGACTTGTCGGGAGCCTCGCCGGCTGCACCGGTGGCGGAGGCGGCGGTGGTGGGGCGGATACGGAGATCTACGTCGTTGCGTTCCACTGGGGGTTCCGCCTCATCACCCCGGATGGGACCGTCAAGGAGTCGATGCAGGTGAGCGCCGGGGACTCGGTGAAGTTCTACGGGCTGAACATCGAGCCCGTGGCGGAGGGGAAGGACCTCGACGTCCCGGATGCCGTGTACTCGGCCGCGGAGAGTGGCTACGAGGACTGGGAGCACGCCTCCCTCGAGCGGATCGCCCAGAAGACGGGGAACTCGGTCTCGAGCTGGGAGAAGAAGCTCGAGCAGGCAGAGAAGCAGTACAAGGACCACGGGATGGCACTTCTGAACCCGGGAGGCTCGCAGGTCTTCAGCATGAACCTCCCCGGCAGCATGAGCGCGCCGAAGGAGTCGACGCAGACACTCGATACCACGGGCTCCTACTCGTTCACCTGCACGACCTATTGTGGCCCGGGCCACAGCTACATGAACCTCGACGGAGCCATCCAGGTCTCCTGAGGACCGGACCTGTTCGAACGGACGCTCTCTCTCTCTCTCTCTCGCGATCGATGGCGCCGCCCGACCGGTGACCGCCAAACGCCAGGTCGGTGGCGGCCGACCGTCGCGTCCATGGGAGTCGAGGGGCCCGTCCCCGGCGTCAATCTAACCCCATATATTAAGGATAAACCCGGAGAGCCCTGGCGGCGTCAGGAATCGGAAATTGGGATGTAATCTCGCCGCTGTCCTGCGATATCCCTGGTTCCGTTATTCCCAAGAACTGGGAACGACCGTCGCCATTATGCGAGGGATGCTGTACCGATTTGACATAGGGGCGCGGCGCACCCGTCCGCGAAAGCGGGGATCATCTGGCACGTGAGGCACCGGCTAGACAGACCGGCACCGATCGTGGCAGATGGAAGCCTGTCTCGGCAGGTGGGCAGTCAACCGGACGACCGCGCCCGATCACCTTCACACCCATGCTCGACCCAGTCCTCGCCAGCCGTCTCCAGTTCGCGCTCACGACGGCCGTACACATCATCTTCCCGACGATCTCGATGGGCCTCGCCCCGTTCGTGGTGTACTTCACCTGGAAGGAGATCCGAAGCGGGGCGGAACCCTGGGTGTCGCTACGTCGATTCTGGGTGAAGGTCTTCGCCCTCACCTTCGTGGTCGGCACCGTCACGGGCATCGTGCTCGAGTTCGAGTTCGGCACCAACTTCGCGGCCTACGCCTCGGCAGTGGGCGGGATCTTCGGCGGGCCGCTGGCCACCGAGGGGCTCATGGCCTTCTTCCTCGAATCCACCTTCCTCGGGATCTTGCTGTTCGGCCGTGACCGGGTGAGCGACCGCCTGTACTTCGTCTCCGCGTTCCTCACCGGCCTGGGCTCCTGGCTCTCGGCCGTCTGGATCCTCATCGCGAACTCCTGGATGCAAACCCCCCGTGGATTCGAGATGGGCACGCGTGCAGGCCGGGAGGTCGCGGTCATCACCGACCCCGTCGCGGCGTATCTCAATCCGCGGTTCATCTGGATGTTCGCCCACATGCAGGCCGCGTCGGTGCTCGCCGCCGCGCTGTTCGTGGCCGGGGTCGCCGCCTACAAGCTCTCCGGGCGGACGGACAGGCGAGCGTTCTGGTCGACAGCCCTCAAGGTGGCCATCGTGGCGATGTTGCTCGCCGCGCCCTTCCAGGCCATCCAGGGGGACGCATACGGGCGGCACGTCTACCAGACCCAGCCCCAGAAGTTCGCCGCGATGGAGGCCGTCTACGAGACCAGCCGGTACGTCCCGGAGTACATCGTCGCGTTCCCGACGGACCTCGACGGGTTCCTGAACCCGCGCGCCAAGGAGCTTTTCGGCATCGGCATCCCCGGCGGCGCGTCGTGGCTCGCCAGTGGCGGCAATCCCGCGGCCAAGATACGCGGGCTCGAGTCCTTCGACACCCAGTCACCACCGGTGGTGTTCGTGTTCTGGTCGTTCAGGGCTATGGTCGGGCTGGGGATGTGGTTCATCCTCCTGGCCGTCTGGGCCGGGTATCGGTGGCGACGGGGCGAGCTCCTCGAGGACCCGCTCCTCTCCAAGGCCCTCTACCGTTCCACGGGCCTGGGGGTGGTGGCGATGGAGTTGGGCTGGATCGTGACCGAGGTGGGCCGGCAGCCCTGGGCCATCCAGGGCGTCTTGAAGGTGTCCGAGGGCGTCTCGCCAAACCTCACGAGTGGCGAGGCCACGTTGACGCTCGTCGGGTTCGCACTCGGATATGCCGCCCTCCTGGGCGTGTGGCTGTATCTGATGCGCTCGTTGATCCTGCAGGGGCCAACGCCGGCCGCAACGGGCGGGGAGGCGTCAGGTGGACAGGGTGATTCTGGAGCCGTATCGGAGGTGAGTGGCGAATGATCGGGATCGAGGTCCTCGGCGCGAGTGTGTTCGGCCCGCTCTCCCTGGCCGACGGCCCGCTCTCCCTGGCCGACGGCCCGCTCTGGAACCTGCCCCTCGTGGACCTCTGGTACGTCGTCATCTTCCTCACGCTGGCGATGTTCCTCTGGCTGGACGGGACGAACCTCGGGATCGGCGTGCTCTTCGGGCTAATCGGGGACGAGGAGGTCCGCGAATCGATGCTCGCGGCCGTCGCCCCGCTCTGGGACGGGGCGGAGGTCTGGCTCATCGTCTTCGGGGGCGCGCTGTTCGCCGTCTTTCCCGACGTGTACGCCGGACTCTTCAGCGGCTACTACCTGCTGATGTTCGCCATCCTGGGCGCGCTCATCGTCCGGGGGATCGCCCCCGAGTTCCGGGAGCAACGACACGACGAGCGGTGGCACCGACTCTGGGGTCGGCTATTCGTCCTCGGGTCGGTGCTGGCACCATTCCTGCTGGGGGTCTTCGCCGGCAACTGGCTGGTCGGGGCGACGGCGAGCGTGTCGGTACCCGGGCTGGTCGTGGGACTAGCCCTCGTGGCGCTCGTGAGCGTTGAGGGCGCGGCGTTCATCGGGATGAAGCTGCCCCAGGGACTGTCGCCCGAACTCGAGCGCTACGGGACGGGAGCGCAGGTGGCCTATCTCGTGCTGGCCGTCGTGGCCGTCGGGTACCTGTATCTGTTCGTGGAGAGCATGGGCGGGGCCATCGTGTCAGTCGGTCCCATCGCCATCGTCGTGTTGACGGCAGTACTGGGCGTCGGGTATATCGGATTGCTCCGGCGGGGACAGCACCTCTACGCGTTCATCGTCTCCGCGCTGCAAACGTTCGGGTTGGTGGCGCTCGTTGGTCTCCTCCGGTACCCCGTCATCTATCCGCCCGAGCGATTGACGGTGGCGGAAGCGGCCGTCTCCCCGCTCCAGCTCAACGTGATGACGATCGTGCTCGCGATATTCCTCCCCCTCGTCCTGCTCTACTTCGCGGTGCTCTACAGCGCCTTCTCGGGCCCGATCCAGCCCGGCGAGGGGTACTGAGTTGGTGCGTTGGGTTTTGGGTGGGAGCTAGGAGCGGCTTTACTGTTGGGTTTTGAATGTGGCCGCGGGAGGGACGCTCCATCGAATCTCCCCGGCCGTCTGCAACAGCGAGACCACCCGCGAACACCGCGATTTGAAAGCCCTCGGCCGCCTGCAGAGAACGCAGAAACTCCGAGCGACACGAGGTGAAAGCCCTCGGCCGTCTCGGGTCGGGGGGCTCGCTGCGCGCTCCGACTCGCGGCTCACTCCGTTCGCCGCTCGTCGAAGTGCTTACTTCGC
>JBDGRH010000109.1:4115-4376 GCA_042218225.1 Halodesulfurarchaeum sp.
GACCGCGGAAGGTATGCTCCGTCGAATGTCCCCGGCCGTCTGCAGGAGTGAATGGTGGAAACGAAACCCCCACGACTTGAAAGCCCTCGCCCGTTTGCAGCAGTGAAAGCTGGGAAACGGAACCGGCACTAGTTGAAAGCCCTCGGCCGCCTGCAGCAGTGAAAGCTGGGAAACGGAACCGACACTAGTTGAAAGCCCTCGGCCGGTTCGGGTCGGGGGGCTCGTTGTGGTCCTCACTCCGCTCCCTCCGGTCGCTCCGTT
>JBDGRH010000150.1:0-4375 GCA_042218225.1 Halodesulfurarchaeum sp.
CGCTCGCTCCCTCCGCGGGCTGCGACTTCCAGGGCACAAATCCGCCCCTCCCGCTGAATATCGCTCACCTCACGTCTCGCGACACAGCAAGCTGGTCGCTCGACGGTGTGGGTTCGAAAAAGTGGGTCGGGGCGGATTTGAACCGCCGACCTCCTCCATGTCAAGGAGGTGTCATAGCCAGACTAGACCACCGACCCGACCGCGGCACCTTCCCGTAGCGTTGGCCCGCAATTGAAGGTTTCGAATCGCCATATCGCGGTGGTCCACCGCACGCGTAAGGGTTAAGTAGTGTACAAACCTGCACATCTAACACCGTAATAGTACATTGGTGTGCAACTATGGAAGAATACGTCCGCCGAGTGACCGACGGTGAGGACCTCACCCTCGAGGAATCGCGCGAGGTCGCGAGACTCCTCTTCGAGGAGGCGACAGCGGCCCAGATCGGCGCATTGCTCGCTGGACTCCGGGCAAAGGGCGAGACGGAGACGGAGATCGCGGGATTCGCCCAGGGGATGCGGGACGCAGCCCGAACGATCGACCCCGACCGGAATCCCCTCGTCGATACCTGCGGGACGGGCGGGGACGAGTACGACACCATCAACGTCTCGACGACGAGCGCCATCGTCGCCTCGGGAGCGGGGGTGCCGGTCGCAAAGCACGGGAACTACTCGGTGTCCTCCGCCTCGGGGAGCGCTGACGTCCTCGAGGAAGTGGGCGTGACGGTGGACGCCGAACCACCGGCGGTCGAGGAGGCCATCGAGTCCGAGGGGATCGGGTTCATGCTCGCGCCGGTGTTCCATCCGGCGATGAAGGCGGTGATCGGCCCCCGCAAGGAGCTCGGGGTCCGGACCATCTTCAACGTCCTCGGCCCCCTCACGAACCCGGCGGGAGCCGATGCGCAGGTCATGGGGGTGTACGACCCGGAGCTGGTCCCCGTCATGGCCCGGGCACTTGCCCACATGGAGGTCGAGCGGGCGATGGTCGTCCATGGGTCGGGCCTGGACGAGATCGCGGTCCACGACGAGACGACCGTGGCCGAGGTCCGGGGGGACTCCATCGAGGAGTACACGGTCAGTCCGGCAGACCTCGGGATACCCCGTCGGGACATATCGGCGGTCGCCGGGGGGTCGCCCGCGGAGAACGCGAGGTATCTGCGGGGCATCGTCCGCGGGGAGCGGGACGGCGCGAAGCGTGACATCGTCGCCGCGAACGCCGGGGCGGCGCTCTACGTCGCCGGCGAGGCCACCTCGCTCCGTGACGGAACCGAACGCGCAGAGAAAGCGATCCACTCCGGTGCCGCGGCGCGGAAACTCGAGACGCTCAGGGCGGTCGCGACCTGACATGGTCGTCTCGCTGTCGTCGCCACCGCGAGTGAAGATCTGTGGACACACCCACGAAGCGGACATCGAGATCAGTGTCGACGCAGGTGCGGATGCCGTCGGCGTGATCGCGGAGGTGCCGGTCGAGACACCGAGAGAAGTGCCCCCCGACCAGGCGAGGGACCTCATCGAGACTGTCCCGCCCTTCGTAACCGGCGTGCTCGTGACGATGCCATCATCCCCCGACGACGTCGCGCCGCTCGTGGAAACGGTCCGACCGGATGCAGTCCAGGTTCACGCGGGTCTGACGCCGGATGAGCTCGAGGACCTGTATGACCGGGTCTCCGTCCCCCTCATCGGCGCGGTCGATGGATCAGCAACCGACAGGATAGACGAATATGCCGCCGTTGCGGACGCACTCCTCCTGGATTCCCTGGACGAGGCGGGTGCCGGCGGTACCGGGCGAACGCACGATTGGGATGCAGCCCGGCAGGCGGCGGACTCCCTCTCGACCCCACTCGTCCTGGCGGGGGGATTGACCCCCGACAACGTCGGTGACGCAGTCGAGACCGCGTCTCCATACGCCGTCGACGTCGCATCCGGGGTCGAGGACGAACCCGGGAGGAAGAACCCTGACGCAGTACGGCGGTTCGTCCAGGAGGCCAAGGACGGACCCCCTGCCGAGCGTGGTGAGAGTGACTCCAGAGCGGAGGTGGATTTCCAATGAGCCTCGATATGGACCGCTCCACGTTCCTGGAGAAGGCCGCTGGCGACGAACCGGTCGTGCTCCGGGTCGCCGCCACCCTGGACGTCGAGGTGGATCCGCTCGAGGCCTATGCGATCCTGGCCGAAGCGACCCCCTACAGCTTCCTCCTCGAGAGCGGGGAGAAGACGAGCGCGAGCGACCCGGACGGTGCGTTCCAGCCGTCGGGCACCGCGCCGGGGCGCCACGCCCGCTACTCGTTTCTGGGATATGACCCCGCGGCCGTCGTCACCGTCGACGAGGACGGGGCCCGGATCGAGGAGCTCGAGAGGGGTGCACCGCACCTGTCCGTCGATGCGACTGAGGGCGACGTCCTCGATACGCTCCGGGAGGCGTTTCCCGATCACGACAGACGTGGATTTCAAGCGGCAAACCGGCAGGTCCTCGAGGGAGGGCTGGTGGGGTTCCTGGCCTACGATGCCGTCTACGACCTCTGGCTCTCGGAGGTCGGGGTCGAGCGCCCACCATCGCCGGTCCCCGATGCCCAGTTCGTGTTTGCGACCAGGACGCTCGTCTTCGACCACAAAGAGGAGACGCTCCAGCTGGTGCTGACGCCGATCCTTGAACCAGGGGCGGAGGGACAGCAGACGGATCACGGAGAGACATATGACCGACTCCAGCGCGAGGCAGCACGCGTCGAGCGTGAGTTAGCGGAGGGACGCACTCCCACGTTCGAAGGATTCGCGATCGACCACACGACCGCCGGGTCGAGGGAGGCCTACGAGGCGGCGGTGACGCGGGCGAAGGAAGCAGTCGCCGACGGCGAGGTGTACCAGGCGGTGATCTCCCGGACGAAGGAACTCCACGGATCCATCGACCCCCTCGCCCTCTATAGCGCCTTGCGGCAGGAGAACCCCTCACCGTATATGTACCTCCTGCGGTTCGGCGACCGGACCGTGGCCGGGGCGAGTCCCGAGACACTCGTCTCGGTGAACGGGGACACCGTCCTCAACAACCCGATCGCCGGAACCTGTCCGCGGGGGGAGAGCCCGGTCGAGGACAGGCGGCTATCCGGCGAGATGCTCGCCGACGAGAAGGAGCGGGCGGAGCACACGATGCTCGTGGACCTGGCCCGGAACGACGTCCGGCGAGTGGCAGAGCCGGGAAGCGTTCGCGTCCCGGAGTTCATGCGGGTCCTCAAGTACAGCCAGGTCCAGCATATCGAATCGACGGTCACCGGAACGCTCCGGGAGGATGCCGACGCCTTCGACGCGGTGCGGGCCAGCTTCCCCGCAGGGACACTCTCTGGAGCGCCGAAGGTGCGGGCGATGGAGCTCATCGACGAGCTGGAGGCCGAGCCGCGGGGCATCTATGGGGGCGGTGTGGGGTACATCTCCTGGACGGGGGATGCAGCGTTCGCCATCGTCATCCGCACCGCGACGATCGAGCACGGCGGGGATGAAGGAGGGGACGACACCGTCAGGGTCCGCGCGGGAGCCGGGATCGTCGCGGACTCGGAACCGGCCTCGGAGTTCGACGAGACCGAGGCGAAGATGGAGGGTGTCCTGGATGCGATCGAACGGATAGCCGATGCCCCGGAGCCCGGGAAGGGGGAGGGCTCGGCCACTGGGCGGGACGGCGCCGGGCAGGTCACCTCGCTGGAGCGAACGGCCAACCGGGGTCTCTCTCGGGGCGAGGCAGGCAGGAGTGATCGATGAACGTCCTCTTCGTCGATAACTTCGACTCCTTCACGTACAACCTGGTGGAGTACGTCTCCGACCAGGAGCTGCCCGACGGGACCACGCCGTCCACGACCGTATTGAAGAATACGGCCTCGATCGAGGAGGTGGAGGCGACCGAGCCGGACGCCATCGTCGTGAGCCCGGGGCCTGGACACCCCAGGAATGCACGGGACGTCGGCGTCTCGGCCGCAGTGATGACCGACCTCAGCCCGGACGTTCCAACCCTGGGTGTGTGCCTGGGGATGGAGACGGCAGTCCACGAGTATGGGGGAGAGGTCGGTCGGGCTCCCGCACCGGTGCATGGAAAGGCGGCACCAATCGAGCACGACGGCGAGGGGATCTTCGACGGGCTGCCCTCCGGGTTCCGGGGAGCAAGGTACCACTCTCTCGCAGCGGTCGCGCTCCCGGATTGCCTCGAGGTGACCGCTACGACCCGGCACGGCGACGCGACGCTCCCGATGGCCATCAGACACCGGGATCACCCCCTCGTCGGGGTGCAGTTCCACCCGGAGAGCGTCCTCACCTCCGCGGGTCACCGCCTCGTCAGAAACTTCCTCCTCCAGGCCGTAGAGTGAATGTCAATCCACGTTCGATGCAGCATTCCCACCCAC
>JBDGRH010000309.1:0-4278 GCA_042218225.1 Halodesulfurarchaeum sp.
CCAACCCACTCCCCATCGACTACAGTCTTCCTCGACAACCCATTAAGGAATGAGCTCGCTCACTCAAGCACCGCCGCAGCGACCGCAAGATCCTCCGGCGTATTGACATTAAAGAACGTCCCGGGCCCCTCATCCGGCTCCGGAACTTCACGGACGATGACATGCTCGAGCTCCCGGGCGGGTTCGATCGGTCTGTCCACTCCACGCTCGATCGCCTCCTCAATGACCCGAGCAAACGGCGAGACCGCATACACCGCCTGGAGTGGCTGCAACCGGCCACCCGGTTGCCGGGGGATCGCCGCCTCCAGATCTCCCTCCACCACCCGGTCGAAGAGTGACGCCACGAAGTCCGGGTCGACGAAGGGCATATCGCAGGCCACCACGAGCGCGTATTCGCCAGTCGCGACCTCGAGCCCGCGACGGATGCCGGGCAATGGCCCCTCGTCCGGCCGGTCGTCGACGGCGAGGGGTATCTTCCACTCCTCGAGGACCACTTCCAATCGCTCCTCCTGTCTGGGATGACAATTCACGACGAGCTCGTCGACCACCCCCTCGACCCGGTCGATCACGTGCGCGACGAGGGGCCGGCCGGCCAGGTCCGCGAAGACCTTGTCCTGGTCACCGAATCGCCTGGATGCGCCCCCGCAGACCACGACCGCGCTCCGGTGCTCCCGCTCAGACATCACTGCGCTCCCGCGTCGCACTCCGGTCGTCTGTCGCCCGCCGTTCGGAAGCCACGTCCTGGTCTTCACCCAGGTCCTCCAGGCCCAATCGCTCGAATGTCTCCACATCGATCCCCTCGTCACTCCAGCCGCGGATCTCGTAGTATTGCTCCCGCATCGCCGCCAGCTCCGCGGCGTCGAAGGAGAACGCCGGGAGGTCCGCCCCGGCGGGCGAGCCCTGGATGGGCTGGCGGAGGCGCTTCGGGAGCGCGTCGTGCTCGACGGTGAACCCCTCACGGCTGGCGAAGACCTTGCCCAGATTGAAGTTCCGCTCGCCAACCCGCAGCGACCCCTCGACACCCAGCTCCAGGCCGGTCGCGGCCTCGACGAGGCGCACGACGTCCCGGTAGTTCCGGTTCGGCCCGACGGTCTCGACGAGGTGCGTGCAGAGCACGAGCGAGTTCACGAAGCTCCGGGCGTTCTCGAAGACGACCACCGCCTCCGGCTTGCCCTCCGTCCCCTCCAGCGCGAGCCCCCCGTCGACCGGGAGCGCGGTCTCCGTCGCCGCTCGCTCGAGCAGCACGTCGTCGAACCCCTCCGCATGGGTCGCGCCCCGCGGCGAGACGGCTGCGGAGAGGCCGACGCCCTTCTTCCCGCGGGGGTCGTGCATGCTCGCCGGAGCCCCTTTGATATGGGCCATCCCCGTCTCCAGGTCGAGGGCCTCCTCCGCGGCCTCTGGGCCATCGGCGAGGACGTCGCCGATACCCCGACGGTGGGCCAGCTTCTCGAGCAACTCGAGGATCGCGTCGGGGTCGCCCCACTCGTACTCGTCGGTGGCCTCCATCGCCGCGGCGATCGCGTGGCCCGCGCCGATGGTGTCGAGGCCGTACGCGTTGCACCGCCGGTTCGCCTCCGCGATGACCGCCAGGTCGTCGTTCATGACGAGACTCCCGAAGGCGACCACCGTCTCGTACTCGGGGCCTCTGGCCCGGACTGTCCGTCCCTCGACCGTCCGGTCCTCCCCCGCCCGGTCTTCGACCGTCCGGTCCTCCCCCGTCGGGTTCTCCACCCTCGTCTCGACGACGTTCTTGCACTCCACCGGGCAGTTCACACAGCCCTGCTGGGCCACGGTCAGGTCCCCGAGCGCCTGGCCGCCGATCCCCGCCACGCCCTCGAAGGACCCGGCTTCGAAGTGCCGCGTGGGGAGGAGGCCCCGCTCGTTCAGGATCTCCACGGCGGTCGCCGTCCCGAACTCCCCCCACTCCATCAGGCGGTCGTTCTCGCGAAGCGACCGCATGAACGCCGCCCGCTCGCGCTGCAACCGTTCCCGGTCGGCCACGGGCGGCGGGTTCGTGCCGCCCGCGACCACGGCCTTGAGCCGCTTCGCCCCCATGACAGCCGCCAGCCCACGCCCCGCCGCGGCCCGCCCGTCGTCCGTGATGATCGCGGCGATCCGGGCGCGCTGTTCGCCCGCCGGCCCGATACAGGCCGCACTCGCCCGGTCCGATGCGAGGTCGTCCACGCACTCCTCCACCGTGCTGCCCCAGTGCTCGCCCCCATCTAGAAGTGTGGGCTCGTCGCCGGTGAGGTCCAGAACGACCGGCGAGTCGGACTGGCCATGGACCACCACGCCGTCGTACCCCGAGAGCGCGAGCTGGCGGCCGAATCGCCCGCCCGCGAACGATTCGCCCAGGCTCCCGGTGAGCGGCGACTTGCTTCCCACCCAGACCCGTGACGCGCCGGGGACGCCAGTTCCGGTCAGCGGGCCGGTCACGAACACGAGCGTGTTCTCCGGGCCCAGCGGGTCCACGCCCGGTGGCTGGCGGTCGAGCAGGAGGCGCACGCCCAATCCGCGGCCGCCGAGGTGCTGGCGGAGCCACCCCTCGGGAACCGGACGCGTCTCGACCGTCCCGGCGTCGAGATCCACCGCGACGAGCTCGCCGTGGAATCCGTTCATGCTGGCTCCGTGCTCCCTGGTTCCCGCTCCCGGGGATCGGGGTGTCGGCCGCAGCGGGTAGGTTCTTTTCGCCGGTGAAGCGGGCCGTTTGTTTCCAAGAGGAGCTGTCCTCGGCGATCCAGTAGCCCTCCCCGACTGCGCTGTCCCGGTCCGGCAACTCGACGTCTCTCTGTCCCGGCCCAGCAACTCGCCGCTTCTAGATCGTGCGCCCCGACTCTTCCGGCCGGCACGACCTGTCCTGGATGGATGGCGGGTCGGGTCACGCGGGGATCACTCCAGGGCGTCGAGCTTCGCCTTGCAGACCTTGAGCTCCGGGATCTTGCTGGCGGGATCGAGCGCGGGGTTCGTCAGCCGGTTCGCCGCCGCCTCCGCGAAGTGGAAGGGGATGAAGATCGTCCCGGTCGGCACGCGGTCCGTCACGAAGGCCGGGATCTCGATCGACCCCCGCGGCGAGGAGACCTGGACGGCATCCCCATCCGCGATCCCCGCGTTCTCGGCGTCCTCGGGGTGGATCTCTACGTAGGGGTCGGGCACGTGCTCGGACAGCGGCCTGGACCGACCGGTCATTGTCCGGGTGTGGAAGTGATAGAGGATGCGCCCGGTCGTGAGCCGGAACGGGTACTCCTCGTCCGGCACCTCGTCCGGATCCCGGTGGCGGACCGGGGCGAACGTCCCGAGGCCCCCGGCGAACTCGCCCTCGTGGAGGATCGGGGTTCCGGGGTCGGATTCGTCCCGACAGGGCCACTGGAGGCCCTGCTCGTCGATCCGCTCCGGGACGATCCCGCCGTAGATCGGCGTCACGTCGGCGATCTCGCGGGTGATCTCCGCCGCGCTCTCGTACTCGAGGCTGTACTCGAAGTGCTGGCTCAGCTCGACGAGGATCTCCCAGTCGGGCTTTGACGCGCCGATGGGCTCGATGGCGGGTTCGACGGTCTGGATCCGTCGCTCCGTGTTCGTGAACGTGCCCTGTTTCTCCGCGAAGCTCGCCGCGGGGAGGACCACGTCGGCGTGCTGGGCCGTCTCGGAGAGGAAGATGTCCTGGACCGCGAGGAAGTCGAGGTTCTCGATCCCCTCCTCCACGTGGCGGAGGTGCGGGTCGCTCACCATCGGGTTCTCGCCCATGACGTACATCCCCTTCACGTTCCCGAAGCGAGCCGCGTCGAACATCTCGACGACGGTGAGCCCCGGATTACTCGGCACCTCGGTCCCCCAGTCCGACTCGACGGTCGCATTCACATCCGGATCCGAGACGTCCCGGTACCCACTTACAACGTCCGGGAGCGCCCCGAGATCGCACGCCCCCTGGACGTTGTTCTGCCCGCGGAGCGGGTTGACCCCGGTGGCCCGCCTGCCCACGTTCCCGGTCAGCATCGCGAGGTTCGCGAGCGCCAGGACGTTGTCGGTCCCGTTCGAGTGCTGGGTGATGCCCATCGCGTAGAACTGCATCGCGCGGTCGGCCTCCGCATACATGCGGGCCACCTCGCGCAGGTCCTCGGCGTCGATCCCCGAGATGTCCGCGGCCCGCTCCGGTGGCATCTCCGCCGCGGCCTCGCGGAGCGCCTCGAAATTCTCCGTGCGCTCCTCGACGAACGCCGCGTCGTACAGCTCCTCCTCGAGGATGACGTTGATCAGCCCCATGATCCACGCGACGTCGCTCCC
>JBDGRH010000248.1:0-4217 GCA_042218225.1 Halodesulfurarchaeum sp.
TTCTCTTCATCAACCGGTTGTCTCCACCAGCCGGTTGTCTCCACCAGCCGGTTGTCTCTGCTTGGTACCCGGCGCCGACGTGTTCACCTGCTCGGTACCTGACCCCGCTCGGTTACCCTTTAGTGTCCCCCACCCGGGTATCCGCGTATGATCCTCTCGGACGGGGACATTCGCCGCCGGCTCACCGAGGGGGACCTGGTCATCGAGCCCCTCGATGACCCCGACCTCCAGATCCAGCCGGCGAGCGTCGACATGCGGTTGGGCAACGAGTTCCTGGAGTTCCAGCGGACCAACATCCCGTACATCCACCCGGAGCGGGAGACCGAAACCCGGGAGTACGTCACGCGGACGAGCGTCCCCGACCCGGAGGCGGACGAGGCGCAGGCGAGCATCGCGGACTTCCCGGACGGCGACTCCGCCGCGGCGAGCGAGGATGGCCACTTCATCGTCCACCCTGGTGATTTCGTCCTGGGAACGACGAAGGAACGGGTCGAGATCCCCGACGACCTCATCGCGCACGTCGAGGGCCGGTCCTCGCTCGGGCGCCTGGCGATCGTCGTCCACGCCACGGCCGGTATCGTCGACCCCGGGTATCAGGGCCAGATCACGCTGGAACTGTCGAACCTCGGGAACGCCCCGGTGGCGCTCCGCCCGGGGATGCGAATCTCCCAGCTCACCTTCACCGAGCTCAGCTCGCCAGCCGAGCGCCCGTACGGGGAGGACCGAGGCTCGAAGTATCAGGGCCAGTCCGGCCCTCAGGCGTCCCGGATCCAGCGGGACGACGAGTTCCGGGGGGCCCAGCGATGAGCCACTGGCCGGGAGGCGGTCGATCCGGACCCGGGGGTGAGCGACCGTGAGATTCATCGAGGAGGTGGTGGTCGAGTCGTTCCTGCCGACCGTTCGCTCGATGCTCGCCGAGGAGCTCCGGGACCGCGGCCTCACGCAGGCCGAGGTGGCGGCGAAACTCGGGATCAGCCAGAGTGCGGTCTCGAAGTACGCCAAGGGCGAGGTCAGCCGGCGGCCGGAGATCGTGGCCGACGACCGCGTGGAACGGACCGTCGAGGAGCTGGCCGATGGGCTGGCCGCGGGTGACATCCAGCCAGTGCAGGCGCTGATCGAGACGGAGCTACTCATCCGCCGGCTCTCCCGGGAGGGGGATCTGCTCGCACGGCTCCATGAAGAGGCCATGCCAGACCTCGCGGGTGTGGAGTACGACTTCACCGCCCCGGAGGCCGAGAGCGAGGCGCTCGAGCGCGAGCGGGTCCTCTCGTCCGTTCGGCGGGGACTGCGGATCCTGGAGCACGCGAGCGGATTCGCCACCCTCATCCCGCACGTGGGGTCGAACCTCGTCGAGTGTCTCCCCGACGCGGGCGACCTCGAGGACGTGGCCGGGGTACCGGGTCGCATCTACGACGTCAAGGGGCGGACCGAGATCCCCGCCGAGCCGGAGTTCGGGGTCAGCGAGTACGTGGCGAGCGTGCTCCTCGCCGCACGAGCCGCTGGAAGTGACGCCCGCGCCGGGCTCAATCTAGCCTACCGGGAGGAGACCGTGGACACGCTGGCGGAGATGGGACGGGAGGTCGCCGAGTTCACGGTCGACGGGGAACCGGACAGCGATGCGATCACGCAGGCCCTCGAAGCGCACCCAGAGGCCTCAGTGCTCTATCACACGGGCGCATACGGCGTCGAGCCGATCATCTACCTCCTGGGCACGGACGCGACGGCGGTGGCGGAGGCGGTTCGGGACCTCGTGTGACGGCGTCGCGGATCGCGGTTGGAGCGTCCAACGGAGCGCACAGTATATAATGTCCAAATGAAGGTGAGGGAACGATTTTCGCTTCACTGGATCACGGCACGTCTCCCGTCTTCTCCTCCCTCCGGACCCCCTCTCGGATCCGCCGCTCCGCCGCGGTGAGGGCCTCCTCGCGGTCGAAGGCCTCGACGATCTCCTCGAGTTCGGCGGCCGACGCGTCCGCGAGGTCTCTTGCCTGCTCGCTCATGTTCGGCACGGCTCGGGTGATGTTGTCCACGACGGGGATCGCGGCCGTCCGGGCGGACCGCGAGAGGGGGTTGAGGTCGATCACGATCTCGGTCTTCCCCATCTCTTTCAGGGCGGCCGCACGGTCGCCGTCCTCGAGTGGTACGACGACCACGTCCGCGGCGTAGATCCCGTCCGCGTCGACCTTCGCCCGCTCGTGTGACAGGCCGGGGATCCGCGCGTCCGCCTCGAGGCCCTTGACCGCCGTTGCGCCGTGCTCCCGGAGGTGGGCCGCGATGGCCGCCATCCGCTCCGCCGTCCGGTTGAAGAGGTTGACCTCGAGGTCCGCCCCGACGGTCTCGGCCAGCTCGACGACCGCCTCCGGGACCAGCGCGGCGACGTTCCCGTTGACGCTGATGACGGGGTGGTCGGCCCGGAGGAGGGCCGCTGCGGCTGCCCGCTCCGCCGCGGCGGCCGAGGGGATGGTCTCCTCGCCGAGGAGGTAATCGAAGGCCTCCCCGCGCCCCTCGGCGATGAGACCCTGGAGGCTGGTGATGCCCTTCTCCACCCCCGCCTCGATCCGGTGACGGGTCACGAGCTGGTCGTGACGTGGATGGTCGGGCGGGATGTCGGGATCGTCCGGATCGTCGGTCATGGTCCGGTGGAGGGAGTGAGCGGATAAAAATGATCCAGGTTCCACCGTGGGCAGCGATCACCGCTCAACAGTCAAACTGGGTGGGGCGGGGTGGAACGGGGCACTGACCAAGATGCACCATTGAACGGGGTTCACCCCTGCTCCTGGACCGTCGCCCCGGTGGGATGGATGCGGCACACAGCAGGGTCCAGGCCGGCGTCGGTCAGGTCGCTCCCGAACCCGATGACGGTCCGGCCAAGCATGGCCATCGTGGCCCGACCGCCTTCGTCCTCGACGGCTTCGATTCGTTCCGACATCGCCTCGTCCAGCAGACCCACCTCCTCGGCGAACTCCCGGGAGCGCTCGAGGAGGTGATCGAGGGTTGGGCGCTCCAGCAGCCTATCGAGTGCGCGCCGTCCCGCCCTCGTGATGGTTTCGGCGCGGGTCTCCAAGATGTCGGGGGTCGAGAGCTCTCCCACGCTCAGGTACTCCACCCGGGCTGTCTCGGGGATCCCGTCTAGCTGGCCGTGTGGTGGCGCCCCCGGCTCGAGACGGATCGGGGCCCCGCCTCTCGCCTGGGCAACGACGTCCCCCAAACCCGTCCCGGCCTCGACCTCGGCGACGTGGGCGGCTCGGATCAGCTCGTTCTCGGTGTGTGCGAGGTCGAGAGCCCGGTTCGCCGCCAGCGCCGTTCCCAGGGCCATCCCGCCGGATACCCCGAATCCCGCGCCCAGGGGGAGGTCCGTCTCGACCCTGACCTCGACCTGGTGGTCGGGTCCCGTGCTGGTCCGGCCGTCGGCCTGACCGAGCAGGCGGTCGAGCACGGCAGTTACCGGCTCGACGGCCAGGTCCGTCCCATTGACGAGGACGTTCGTCGACGCTGCTGGCTCGACCGTGACCGTCACCCCGTCGGTGAGCGTCACGCCGGCCCCTGTCGACCCCGTCCGGGCGGGGTCGTCCCGCCGGTCGACGGTGAAAACGCCCGTGACGTGTCCCGGTACGAACGCGCGACCGCTCACCTGGGGAGCCATCCGTTGTCGGTCCCGGCTACGGGGAGAGGCGCTGGCGGTCCCGGGGGAAGAGCACCGCCTCGCGGATGTTCTCCAGGTCGAGCATGGTCATGAGGAGCCGTTCCGCCCCGAGCCCCCAGCCCGCGTGCGGGGGCATCCCGTACTTGAACATCTTCGTGTAATATTCGAAGGCCTCCGGGTCGAGGCCCTGCTGCTCGAAGCCCTCGATGAGGTGCTCGTAGCGGTGCTCGCGCTGGCCGCCCGAGACCAGCTCCATCCGGGGGTGCATGAGGTCGAATCCCGTCGAGAGCTCGGGGTCGTCGTCCTCGTCCTTGATGTAGAACGGCTTGATCTCCGAGGGCCAGTTCGTGATGAAGTAATGGCGCCCCATCTCCTCGCCGAGCGCTCGCTCGGCCTCCGTCGGGAGGTCGTCGCCCCACCCGAGGTGTTCATCAAGAGCCCCGGTCGCGTTGACCCGGTCGATGGCCTCCTCGTAGGTGATCCTGGGGAAGTCCGGGTCGGGGACAGAGAACTCCTCGGCCAGACCCAGGATTTCGAGGGCGTCGCTCGCGAAATCCTGGGTCTGGCCGAGGAG
>JBDGRH010000135.1:0-4106 GCA_042218225.1 Halodesulfurarchaeum sp.
AGCCACGATGGTGGCGACCGTGCTCCTCGGAACCAGCCCGACCCTGGGCGTGACTTACGCCGGTGCGGTCTTGGTGGTCGGGGGCGTGTTCCTCTGGACCGTCATCCGGCAGTACCGGACACGAACGGACGAGGCGGCACTCCGGACGTTCCACGCCGCGAACGCGTACCTCGGCGTCCTGCTGCTCGCCGTGGTGATCGACTCGCTCCTCGTCCCATGACAGACACCGGCCTTCGTGAATCAGCCCTGGCCAGACTCCCCTGGTGGCTTGCCCTGGCCCTCGGCGTCGTGGCCATCGAGACGGTCCTCGTTGGGGCGTACTTCTCGCTCACGTCCTCGAGGATCCTCGCCGTGCGATACGTGATCTATCCGTTCGTGTGGATCAACGTCGCCCTCCTGGCCGCGTTCGTCGTCAGTCCCATGGCCGGCAATCGGCGACACCGAGCGGTTGGCGTCGGTATCGCCGGCGTGTATTACCTAGTCCTGCTGGGCGTGGCGGGCAACGTCGTGCTCGGGGCCGGAACCGCCTCGGCGATCGCCGGAGGTATCATCTGGACGACGCCTGGGTGGGGCCCGGTGGTGAATCTCGTGGTTCCGGGCGTCGAAGCGCTCGGGATTCCGGGGTTCCAACTCCACCTCGTCCCCTTCGAGGTCATCGGCTACGCGGGGCTCTCGTATCTCCTCTATGCGAACGTCCTGCAGGTATCGCGGGGGTTGCTCTCCGGGGCGCTGGGCCTCGTCACCTGCGTGAGCTGCTCGATGCCCCTCTGGGCGCCGATCCTCGGGTTCATCGGGGGTCCCGCGGCGACCCTGGTGCCGATTGCGACGCGGTTCACCTACGACATCGGAACCGCCATCTTCCTCCTGACGGCCGGCCTCCTGTACGGGGCGTACCGGTCCGGTGATGGGTGGACGATCCCCCGGTTCAGGTGACTGAATGCGCTTTTCCAGTGGCATCCGGACCGTGAGCACAGACCCCCCACCGAAGCAGCTCCCGGGACCGATCCACACCCGCAAGTGGAAACCCGAAGCCATACCACCGACGGGCTCCCAGCCTGAGACATGACGACGGTCGTCGCCTCGGACGTGGAGAAATCCTATGGGGCAACCCGGGCGCTCGACGGCGTCTCCCTCGAGATCGAGGGGGGAACCGTCTTCTCCCTGGTCGGCCCCAACGGGGCGGGGAAGACGACGTTCGTCCGGTGTCTGACCGGAACGGCGACCCTCGACGGCGGGTCCGTCCGGCTGTTCGGTCGTCCCCCCGCGGAGGTGGACCGGAACCGCATCGGATTGCTCCCCCAGGCGTTCGGCCCGCCGGATCGGTTGACCGCGCGGGAGCTCGTGAGCTACTACGCCGGGCTGTACGACGAGGCTCTGGACCCGGGATCGGTGCTGGAGCGGGTGGGACTGGATCCAGCCGACGAGACCTGGTACGAGGACCTCTCGGGGGGGCAGCGCCGCCGGGCGGCCGTCGCCTCCGCACTGGTGAATGACCCCGACCTCCTCTTCCTCGACGAGCCCACGACCGGCATCGACCCGGAGGGGCGCCTCGCGCTCTGGGACCTCTTCGAGGGGCTCACGGACGACGGGACGACCATCTTCCTGACGACCCACGACATGAGCGAGGCCGAGCGGCTCGCGGACGAGGTGGGACTGCTGTGGGACGGGACCCTCGTCGAGAGCGGCCGACCCAGGGATCTCGTGGCGACGTACGGGGGTGACAGCCGGCTCATTGTCGAGACGGACGACCTGCCGGGGGAGCTGCCGGACGTCGAGTTCACCGTGGAGCGGACCCCGGACGGGCTGATCGTCCGCGACATCGAGCCCGAGGGGATCGGTGACGTGGTCAGCACCCTGGAGGCCGCGGGGATCTCCTTCGATGCACTGTCGTGGCGCGAACCCACCCTCGAGGACGCCTACCTGGCGCTCGCGAACGGTGCCAGTCGGGAGGAGGTGACCGGGTGATGGCCCGACTCCGTCGCATCGGGTCGGAGGCGACCGCCGCCTACCGGACCTTCCTCCGCCGCCGGACGGCCGTCTTCTTCACGTTCTTCTTCCCCATCCTGCTGATCGTCATCTTCGCCGGCCTGGTGCGGACCCAGGGGGGAGCCGGCGGGATCTTCTCGCGACCCGCGGGCTACTATCTCCCCGGGTACCTGGGGACGGTGGTGCTCTTCACCCCGCTTTCCCGGGTGAGCAGCGAGGTGGCCCGCTATCGGGACGGCAACCGGTTCCAGAAGCTCGCGACCACCCCACTTTCGAAGCTGGAGTGGCTGGCGGCCCAGACCGCGGTGAACGTCCTCCTCATCGGCGTCGCCTCGGTGGTGCTCGTGATCGCCCTCTGGCTGTTGGGCGGGGAGTTCGCGCTCAGCTGGTGGATCGTCCCGTACATCGTGGTCGGCTCGACGGTGTTCTGTGGCGTGGGATCGCTGATCGGCCGCGCGACCAGCTCGCAGGACGGCGCGATATCGATGGCGAACGGGATCGCCCTCCCGTTGCTCTTCCTCTCGGACGCGTTCATCCCCATCTCGCTCTTCCCGACGTGGTTCCGCCCCTTCCCGATGCTCTCCCCCCTCACCTATTTCGCCAGGGGGGTTCGGGCGGCGACGTATTCGGGTGGGAGTGTCGGGCCATATCTCGGGCAATACGGTCCCACCGGATACTTCCTCGTCCTGGTCGGGCTCGCGGTGGTGGCGTTCGTGTGGGGCGCCCGGGCACCGCGCTGGCGGAGTTGAGCGGGCGAGCGCAGGTCTGTCCCATGGGTTATCAAGGGGCTGGCATGTCCGAACGTCGTATGCAATACGGTCACGGGCAATACGGTCACCTACTCGGCCGAGGAATCCCGTCCGGGAACCGGGTATTCAAGCCAGGTCGGTCGTGACGAACCAGCTCGAGAGCGTGCTGACGGTGAGCAACAGCAGGATGAGTATCGCCACCGCCAGATGCGAGGTGACGATGAAGGGCGCCAGATTCTCGGTGACGGTCAGCCCGCCCAGGATCACCTGGAGGGGGAGGAGAACCAAGGCGAGCGTGGCTGTCCACCGGATGAGGCCGTGCTCCCGGTGCGCGCGCCACGAGCCGATGGCCGTCCCGAGGATGAGGAAGCCCGCTACCATGGCCATGCCTCGGTGGAACCATTCCGCGAAGATCTGCAAGGTGGTGTACGGCGCGTTCTCGATGACCTCCGGGTGGAGCCAGGGAATGAAGGACCCATAGCAGGTGGGCCAGTCCGGACACGAGAGCCCCGCGCCGATCGCGCTGGTATAGGAGCCGAGGACCATCACGATGAAGGTGACGAGAAGTGTCGCCCCGGCGAGGTACCGATACGGGAGCCGATCGTCGAGGAGGGCCCCGGATGTCGACGGGCCACCACGGGTCATACGGGAACACAGGGTCGAAGCGAAAAAAGCGTTTACTGGTCCGGGACTCGAATTCCGGACCTCCCGACGGTCGCAGTGAGGGGAACGATGGCCCCCTCGATGCGTTCCCAGCCATAGACGTGATTCAGCATGAGATAGGTGAGGATGCCCAGCGCGAGGCTCAGCCCCCATGCAAAGAGCGCAATCCGGCCGACGGTCGGGTGGATAGTGGTGCCCACGCGGTCCAGCGGCGTGGTGATCCCCAGAATCACCGCGTGGATGACGACGGGGACCGCCACGATGGAGAGGAGGACGTGGACGCCGAGCATGAGCCAGTAGGCGTACGTCACGGCCGTCGCGTGGCCCGCGAGGAACTGCCCCCGGGAGATCACGAACCCCTTGGTGAACCCGCCGGCCTGCTTCCAGATGTAGAGGGAAAGAAAGAGGAGGATCAGCGAGAAGGCGGTGAGCATCAGGCGTCGATGCCGCCGGCGCTGTCCGCGGCGGATTGCCCGGAACCCCAGGATGAGACACACGAGCGCCACGGAGTTGATGACGGCGATGGCATCCGAGAGGAGGATGACGCCGGCCCGAGAGAGTGTCGGGAAGGGGACGTACCCGAGAAACGAGGCAGCGACGAGCGCGTATCCCAGGACCGAGAGGACGGCCGTCGCGGCGGTTGGCCGCTGAGCGACGGAGGTTCGGAGGTCCTTTCGTGCGGCCATATCCAGACGGGACGGGTGTCCC
>JBDGRH010000308.1:0-4060 GCA_042218225.1 Halodesulfurarchaeum sp.
CGCGGACACGCCCATCATGTTCGAGATGTCATTCGACGAGGAACAGGTGGAGCGGGCGAAGGCGGAGCTCGAGCGGGCGGAGGCGTACCTCGAGGAGGTGACCGCGGAACTCGAGTCCCAGCAGGAAGAACGGGACGAGGTGCAGAGTTCGCTCGGGGCCGTCGAGAACGCCATCGAGGAGCTCGAGGGCCTCCGCGAGAAACGGGAGTCGGTGGCGGAGGACGTGGATAAGCTCCAGAACCTGCACGCCGAGGTGGAGGGGCTCGAGGACCTCTATGGAGACCTCAGGGCCGAGCTCCGCCAGCAGAACGTCGCTCGTCTGGAAGCATTGCTCAACGAGACGTTCGAGCTCGTCTATCAGAACGACTCCTACGACCGTATCGAACTCTCGGGGCGCTACGAGCTCACCGTCTACCAGAAGGACGGGGAGCCACTCGCCCCGGAGCAGCTCTCCGGGGGCGAGCGCGCGCTTTTCAACCTGAGCCTCCGGACGGCCATCTACCGCCTCCTCGCGGAGGGGATCGAGGGTGCGGCGCCGATGCCCCCGCTCATCCTCGACGAGCCGACCGTCTTCCTCGACGCCGGGCACGTCTCCCAGCTGGTGTCCCTCGTGGAGTCGATGCGCGAGGTGGGCGTCGAGCAGATCATCGTCGTCAGCCACGACGAGGAGCTGATCGGCGCGGCCGACGACGTCATCAGGGTCGAGAAGGACCCCACCACGAATCGCTCCCGGGTGGAGGAGGAGCCACCGTTACCAGGTGCCGATTGAGGTCCAGGTCCGGATCGACCATGGGGTGCGCGATCGGACTCCACCTCACCGAACACGAGGACGGGTTCGATATCTGTAGGCGACGGAGCCGAGCGTGATGATTCCGATGGTGAGGAGGACGCCGCCAGCCGGGAGGTCCCCCCGGAAGTACACGAGCATCGCGCCCAGGGACAGGGCCAGGAGACCGACATTGAGGAGGAGGACCTGGACGATGAAGGCCCGCTTGACAGGGGTCGGGAGGGTGGACTCATCGTGCGTTGCAGTGGGCCGGCGCCCCTCCGAGTGGCTCCGAGTCGGGGGATCCTCATGCCCACTCCCCATCTCTTGGGCCTTCTGCTCCCGCGTCTGGTCGTCCGCTGGCACGTCTTCCAACACCGTGACCTGGCGCGAAAAGCGTTTCCCGACGACGGTGTCCCCGCTGGACCGTCCCGTCCTCTCCTAGAGTCTATCACCGAGCGAGACTGCCGCCGAGGACTGCAGCCAGGCCAGGGGATTGTCGGCGTCGTAGAGGACGACCCCGTCGTTCGTCTCGTAGACCTCGATCGACGTGTCCGGCTCGCCCGTGTCAGGTCGCTGGGGGACGTCGTTACCCTGCTCGTCGCCCCTGGCGCGGTCGGTCATGCGGTCACCTCGGGGTGTGGTAAGAAGTAGCATATTAAATGCCTTTGCATCGGACCGGCATTTGCCGGCGTCGCCGGCTGGCGGTTTCGCGATGGGCCCGTGGATGTGGCGAACAGGCGACTCCCATTCAGTCACCGCTATCCGGGCCAGTGGGTGTCGCACTATCGCTGGGCTGGCCCGGCGACCGATCGAGCACGCAATTCGGTGGTCCTGTCCTCGCTGATAAACCTTCGTCCGAACGGCCACCGAAAGCTCGTCAGCTGACCGCCGTGGGCCGAAAGTTCGTCAGCTGACCGCCGTGGGCCGAAAGTTCATCAGCTGACCCACGTCGGCCGAAAGCTCGCCAGCTGAAGGATGGCTACCCACAGCGCAGTGGT
Source organism: Halodesulfurarchaeum sp. (assembly GCA_042218225.1). Lineage (GTDB taxonomy): Archaea > Halobacteriota > Halobacteria > Halobacteriales > Halobacteriaceae > Halodesulfurarchaeum. Next base: position 1,768 of record JBDGRH010000308.1, read on the forward strand.
CCACTGGTTGTTTTGGTGGGTTCCGTCGAATTCGGAACAGCGAGAGGGAGTGGATGCGCGAGGTGAAGGGGGGGAGGGGGGTGAATTGGTCGGTCGTTCGCACGCCGTCCCCACGGGGACGGTCGGACCACTTTTTACCCGGGGGCGCCCAACGGATACCCGATGGAAGACGCGGACCTCACGAGCTTCGGCCCCGAGGAGGACGAGGAGGCCGACCCGGCCGAGGGGACGGAGCGGGACGCGGCCGAGGCGGCGGTCGTGGCGGGCGATGCGGACCCGGTGGTCTCCGAGATACTCACCGCCGAGTCGGACGCGCTCCCGACCGTCGAGGAGACCACCGAGCTCACCGTCACCCAGGTCGATTACACGGTGGAACGGACCGACGACCGGGAGCGCCCGGTCATCCACGTCTTCGGGCGGACCGCGGACAACCAGGCGGAGCACGTCCGCGTCCACGGATTCCGGCCGTACTTCTATGCCCCGACGGACTCCATCACGGAGAGCGACCTCGCCAGCGACGTGATCACGGGCCACGAGGAGGGGTACGAGAGCATCAGGGGGGATGCACTGACGAAGGTCTTCGCCAGAACGCCCAGGGACGTCGGGACCGTCCGGGACCAGTTCGACCACTACGAGGCGGACATCCAGTTTCCGAACCGGTTCCTCATCGACCTGGACATCCAAAGTGGGATCGAGGTCCCGGAGCGACGGGCCGACGACGGGGGGATCTACGTCCGGTACGACGAGGTCGAACCGGCCGAGACCGACGGGGAACTCCGCGTGAATACCTTCGACATCGAGGTCGACGACCGGGCGGGGTTCCCGGAGGAGGGCGAGGAGCCGATCATCTGCCTCTCGAGTCACGACTCCTATCGCGACGAGTACATCGCCTGGCTCTACAATGCCCCGGATGGGGACGTCCCGGCTCCAGAGGATGTCGCCGACCACGACCTCCTGGACGCGGGTGCGAGCGTCGAGGTCCGGGTCTTCGACGATGAGGCGGACATGCTCGAGGCCTTCCTGGAGTACCTCGAGGCCACCGATCCCGACGTGCTCACCGGATGGAACTTCGCGGAGTTCGACGCCCCCTACCTCCTCGACCGGCTGGAGGTCGTGGGGCTCGACCCTGATCGCCTCTCCCGGGTGAACGAGGTCTGGCGCAGCGACTGGCAGGGGCCCAACGTGAAAGGGCGCGTCGTCTTCGACCTCCTCTACGCCTACCAGCGCACGCAGTTCTCCGAGCTCGACTCCTACCGCCTGGACGCGGTCGCGGAGGAGGAGCTTGGCGTGGGGAAGGAGCGATACGCGGGTGACATCGGTGACCTCTGGGAGGAGGATCCAGAGCGCCTCCTCGAGTACAACGTCCGCGACGTCGAGCTCTGCGTGGAGATCGACCGCAAGCAGGACATCATCGACTTCTGGGACGAGGTTGCCAGCTTCGTCGGGTGCAAGCTCGAGGATGCCACAACCCCCGGCGACGCCGTCGACATGTACGTGCTCCACAAGGTCCACGGGGAGTACGCGCTCCCCTCGAAGGGACAGCGACAGGGCGAGGAGTACGAAGGAGGGGCGGTCTTCGAGCCGATCACCGGGGTCAGGGAGATGGTCACCGTCCTCGACCTGAAGAGCCTGTACCCGATGTGCATGGTGACCATCAACGCCTCGCCGGAGACGAAGGTCGACCCCCAGCACTACGACGGGGAGACCTACCGGGCCCCGAACGGGACCGCGTTCCGGAAGGAGCCGGACGGCGTCATCCGGGAGATGGTCGACGAGCTCCTCGCCGAGCGGGAGGAGAAGAAAGCGCGACGTGACGAGCACGACCCCGGGTCCGACGCGTACGAGGTCTACGACCAGCAACAGGCCGCGGTGAAGGTGATCATGAACTCCCTCTACGGGGTCCTGGGCTGGGAACGCTTCCGCCTGTACGACAAGGAGATGGGGGCCGCGGTGACGGCCACGGGCCGGGAGGTCATCAAGTACACCGAGACCGCCGCCAACGAGCACGGGAAGGAGGTCATCTACGGGGACACGGATTCGGTGATGCTCGAGCTCGGAGCCGACGTCTCGATGGAAACCGCGATCGAGGAGTCCTTCGAGCTCGAGGACGCCATCAACGCCGCCTACGACGAGTTCGCCGCAGAGCGGCTCAATGCCGAGGCGCATCGCTTCGAGATCGAGTTCGAGAAGCTCTATCGACGCTTCTTCCAGGCGGGAAAGAAGAAGCGATACGCCGGCCACATCATCTGGAAGGAGGGAAAGGAGGTCGACGACATCGACATCACCGGCTTCG
>JBDGRH010000066.1:0-4015 GCA_042218225.1 Halodesulfurarchaeum sp.
GGGACGAGAACGGCCTGTGAGCGCTCATCGCGCGAACCTGGGAGCCCGGCGGAGATACATGCCCGGTCGATTTCCAGGAGGAGAGAGCGAACATGGAGATATTTGATGGTAGAGCACTTGATACGGTATTTTAAGGGATAGCTTGTTTCGATTGTAAGCGGGTTCGAAACCCCGACGGGCCGCCGATTCGCGGGAGTCGCCGCCGCGCGCCCCGGCGACGCTCCGACGATGGCGTTTCGATCCTTCGACTCACGGAGGCGTAACCTTCGATTCCAAAGCCCCGAGCACAGAGCAGTTGGATCCCCTCGGGATTCCGGGTGGCAGTCCGCGTCCAGCAGGGACTCGCATCGAAACGACAATCGAAAAAAGCGGCCCACCCGTATCGCTGGACATGCGAGGTGTCGAGCAGCGGGCGGGTCGAACGGCTAAACACCGAGGACGTGCCACTTCCGGTCGGCAGGGGCGTCCTATCTCACTGCGCTCCCGACCCTGCCTCCGAATCCAGTCGGGAACGGGGCGTTCCTACTGTTGAGGAATCCGATGGTGGTCCGTCCCGTCCCTCGGCATGGCCCGAAACCGCTTCGGACGCCTCCCCTGACTCCTGCGGGCTGGATTCTCGAGAGGGCCCCTCTCGAAGCACCCATCCGCGAGAGACCCTTCTAGAATGGGACCGAAGCTCTAGTATGGGACACAAGCACCGCTCCTCGCACCGAATGAGACCGCACACCCCACCCCCAACGAAACCGACCCACCGTACCATCGCAGGGCCGATCGCCTCCACGAATGGGCGCAACCGCCCGTCCGACCGAGCCCGATCCGACACCCCCGGATCACCACCGACAGCGAACCCAGAGCAATGACCCGATCACGACACGAGGACGGAGACAGCGTCGACGACCCGGATTTCGACCACTCACGAACCGCGCACCGAACGCACGCCGACCCGCGGTCCTCGGTCCTGGACACCATCGGCCAGACGCCTCTGGTCGAGATCCGGACCGGTCCCGAGGACGTCGCCATCTACGCCAAGCTCGAGACGTTCAATCCCGGCGGCAGCGTGAAGGACCGCATCGGGAGGTACATCCTCGAACAGCTGCTGGAGCGGGGGGACGTCCCGCCCGGCGGAACTGTCGTGGAACCCACCGCCGGCAACACGGGCATCGGGATGGCGCTCGCCGCTCGGCAGCTCGACCTCCAGCCGGTCTTCGTCGTCCCACGCGGATTCAGCGCCGAGAAGGAAACGCTCATGGCCGCCCTCGGGGGCGAGATCGTCCACACTCCCGGCGAGGATGGGATGGGAGGCGCCGTGGAGCGTGCCCACGAGATCGCCGCCGAGCGCGAGGACGCGGTCGTCCCGCAGCAGTTCGCCACCCCGCTCAACGCCGAGGCGCACTACGAGACCACCGGGCAGGAGATCCTCGACGCGCTGGGCGAGGACGTCGGTGCCGTCGTCGCCGGGATGGGTTCGGGGGGCACGATAATGGGCATCGCCCGGGCCGTGCGGGAGGTGGTCCCCGAAGTCCACGTCGTCGGCGTCGAGCCGGAGGGGTCGACGTTCGCGGAGCTCCTTGGTGAGGACCCTCCTCGGGGCCCATATAAGACCGAGGGCATCGGCACCCACGACCCCGAGGTCTCCGAGGTGCTCGATCCAAGCCTCCTCGATGACATCATCGCCGTGAGCGACCGGGACGCACACGCGGAGGTAAAGCGGCTCGCGAGGGTGGAGGGACACCTCGTCGGGTCGAGTTCGGGCGCCGCAAGCGTGGCGGCACGACGCGTGGCGGAGGCGATCGCCGCTGGCGATATCGACGCCCCGGCGGACACCGTCGTCACCGTCTTCCCGGACGGGAGCGAGCGCTACCTTTCAAAGGGGCTCTACGGTGACTTCGAAGACTGGGAGGGAAAGGAATGACCGAGGATCTCCCTGGCGAGGAGGCTGGCGATCGTTCAGCCGAGCGAGGAGGAGGCGCCGCCGAGCGAGGGGGAGGCGCCGGAGAGCGAGAAGGTGGCGCCGGAGAGCGAGAAGGTGGCGCCGCCGAGCGAGGAGATGGAACCACCGAGCGCTTCGAAACGCGGGCCATCCACGCGGGACAGGCGCCGGACCCGGAGACCGGGGCGGTCATGACCCCCATCTACGCCTCCTCGACGTTCGCCCAGGACGCCCCCGGCGAGCACCGGGGCTATGAGTACTCGCGGACCGGCAATCCCACGCGGACCGCCCTCGAGGACAACCTCGCCAGCCTCGAGGGGGGCGCCCACGGACGGGCCTTCGCCAGCGGCATGGCCGCGATCGACACGGTGCTCAACCTCCTGGAGGCGGGCGATCACGTCGTCGCGAGCCAGGACGTCTACGGGGGGACACATCGCCTGTTCACCCAGGTGTACGAGGACTACGATCTGTCCTTCGACTTCGTCGACACCACGGACCCGGACGCCGTGGCCGACGCCATCACCCCGGCCACGGAGCTGGTCTGGGTGGAGACGCCCACCAATCCACTGTTGCGGATCGTCGACCTCGCTGCCGTCGGTGAGGTGGCACACGCGCACGACGCGCTCTTCGCGGTCGATAACACCTTCGCGACGCCGTACCTCCAGCGGCCGCTCGAGCACGGCGCGGACGTCGTTGCCCACTCGCTGACCAAGTACCTCGGCGGGCACTCCGACGTCGTCGGCGGGGCGCTCGTGACCGACGACGACGCGCTCGACGAGCGGTTGGGGTTCTATCAGAACAGCGTCGGCGCCACCCCCGACCCGTTCGCCTGCTTCCTGGTGCTCCGGGGGACGAAGACCCTGCCCGTGCGGATGGACCGCCACGTCGAGAACGCCCGGGAGCTCGCGGTCTGGCTGGACGACCACCCGTCGATCTCGCAGGTGTACTACCCCGGACTGGCCAGCCATCCCGGCCACGAGGTGGCCGCCCGGCAGATGGACGACTTCGGGGGCATGCTGAGCTTCGAGCTCGACGGCACCCTCGCGGACGCGGAGACGCTCGTCACGAGCACCGAGGTGTTCACCCTGGCGGAGAGCCTCGGTGGCGTCGAGAGCCTCATCGAGCAGCCGGCCACCATGACCCACGCGTCGATCCCGCGGGAGGAGCGCCTCGAGGCGGGGGTCAGCGACGGCCTGATCCGGGTCAGCGTCGGCCTCGAGGCGCTCTCCGATCTACGGGCGGACCTCGAGTCGGCCATCGAGACGGCCGTCGGGGGGTGAATGGGGATCGAGGTCCGCACAAAACGGTCCCCTAGACGTGCTCGGCGGGCATGAGGTCCTCGAACGCCTGGGCCGCCAGCCACTCTGCGAGCTGGACCAGCTGGTCCGTGGCCGCCTCGAAGAGCTCCGCGCCCTTCTCCGCCGTCGCGTCCGTCTGATCCCCGAGGACCCCGTTCGGGGTGTTGTCCGCCGAGTCGTAGAAGGTCCGGGCCCCGAACTTCTCGGTGTCGGCCGCGTCGAGGTCCGGGATGCCGCCGTCGCGGGCCTCGGCCAGCCGGTCGTCGTGGACCAACTCCGGGTGGAGGTGCTGGATCAGCGACGTCTCCTTCGGGCCGCCGTGTGGCCCCGGCTTCTCGAATAGCTCCTCGACGAGGTCGGGGACGCTCTCGTTCCACATCCACTCGATGGCGTAGGCGACCTCCTCCTGCCGGAGCGTCGCCCCCACCTCGCGGAGGTGCGTGACGTTCCCGCCGTGGGCGTTCACGTAGATGACTCGATCGATACCGTGAGTCGTGAGACTCCGGGTGAGGGACTCGACGTAGGCCCGGAAGGCGGACGGGTCGACCCACATCGTCCCGTGGAACTGCCGGTGGTGCGGGCTGACGCCGATGGTGATGGTCGGGGTGCAGAGGAAGCCGGTCCGCTCTGCGGCCTCGCGGGCGAACGCCTCCGCGATGAGGTGATCGGTAGCCTCCGGGAGATGGGGCCCGTGTTGCTCCGTCGAGCCGACCGGCACCAGTGCCAGCGAGTGGTCCTCGAAGTACGCTCCCAGGTCCGGCCAGGCTTCGTCGCCGAGGTACATGTC
>JBDGRH010000058.1:0-4010 GCA_042218225.1 Halodesulfurarchaeum sp.
GGAGCTCTCGTGCGCAGCCAGATTCTTCGAATCTGGCTACGACGTAAGGACCGCAGCGAACGTAGTGAGCGAGGACCGCAGCGAGCACCCCGACCCGACCCGGCCGAGGGCTTTCAACTCGTGGCGGTCGCGGGTTCCGCGTTTTCCAGTACCAGTTTCAAAAAACACGAAGACCCCAGCCACCCACAGCCGGGCCGATCCGAACGACCAAAACCCACGCGGGTCCCATACCCAACCAATGCACCGCCGGGAGTTGCTCGCGGGAATCCCGTTTCTCCTCACCCCGCTAGCGGGCTGCGAGGGCAGCTCCCGGCCACGCAAGGCGAATCCCACCTACTCGATCACGGGATTCGAGGTATCACAACCGACCCCGGCCCGGGTCTCCTTCGACGCGGCCCTGATCCAATCGACACTCGCGCCCGATCGGCGCGCGAAGATCCTGCTCGCCGTCGAGAATCCCGGAACGGAGCCCGTATATATCCGAAGTGGACCGAATCCACCCTTCGGCGTCCCCCGGGCGATCCACCGATCGGACGGGGCGGTCGACGCAAGCCTCGTGCTCTGGCAGGACGAGTACCAGGAGGCGGGTGACGGGATCGAGGTCCGTGATGGAGCGGTGACCGTGGCGGAGACACACACCTGGACCGAGCTTCCTCCCTCGCGGAGCACGTCCGAGATCTTCGAACTGCGGTACGACCCGGACCGGCTGGCGACCGGGCGCTATCGGGTCTCCCGGGTCCATCAGACCGCGACGGAGCTCCCGCCGGCGGACCCACAATCGGTCGCCTACGAGATGCGCTTCCGGATCGAGACGCCAGAAGGCGAGTAACGGACTGGGGAACGCAGGTGCCGGTGCCGGTTCCGGTGCGGGTGCGGGTGCAGGTTCGAGAACGGAAGTGGGCGTCTGGGAGGATGGATGCCGGACGTCGGTCCAATGGGGCCGGGGAAGCGTCGGGAGACCTCGAGGGAGCGGAAAAGGGGAAACGGCGATGGCCACGCGCCGCGAGCGAGTGGCGCTCACATGAGCTGCTTTACGTCCTCGAAATCGGCCCGGCAGAATGGACACCGGTACGTCGTCCGGAACCCGCTCGACTGCGCGACGGTTCGGGTTTCGAGCTCGTGCATCGCGATGGCCCGACCGCAGTCGGGGCACTCGAGATCTGGCACGGATTACGATATGGGTGCCATCCACTTAAGTGACGGTTGAGAACATTTGGCACACTACGGCGGACCGGCAGGTATCGACACTGACGGTCGAGCACCAACACGCGATGAGCAGGGTTCGACACTCGACCGGCCACCATTCACACCGGACGGTCCTCAGACCTCGCCGGTGGCCCCTTACCCATCGAACCCAGGCTCAAAGGCAAACGTACCGTCGCGCTGGACGACGTCGCCGTCGACCTCGATGACCGAGTCCTCGCTCATGTCCACGATCATGTCCACGTGGACGGCACTCGCGTTGACCTCGTTCCCGGGCCCCACGCACTCCTCGTAGGCCTTCCCGAGGGCCATGTGGACGGTGTCACCCATCTTCTCGTCGAAGAGCATGTTGTGGGTGAACCGGTCGATGTCGCGGTTCATCCCGATGCCGAGCTCCCCGAGCCGGCTGGCGCCGGCGTCCGTCCCCAGAATCTCCGCGAGGGTCTCCTCGTTCTCGTCCGCAGCGAAATCGACGACCTCGCCGTCCACGAACTCGAGGGTCGCCCCTTCGATGGTCCGACCCTGGTGGACCACGGGGAGGTCGAAGACCACCTGCCCCTCCACCGAATCCACGACCGGGGCGGTGAACACCTCGCCGCCCGGGAGGTTGTTCTCCCCGGCGTCGTTGATCGGGACGTTCCCCTCGATGGAGAGCGCGAGGTCGGTGCCGCCGCCACTCTCGATGCGGACGGTCGAGGCCCCCTCCAGGATGGAGACGAGCTGGGCCTGGTGCTCGCGCTGGCCCTCCCAGTCCTTGTTGATGGCGTCCCAGACGAAGTTCTCGTACGCCTCGGTGCTCATCCCGGCCAGCTGGGCGTTCGCCGGCGAGGGGTACTGGGTCAGACACCACCGGGCGTCGAGCATCTCGGCCCTGGCGGCCTCGGTGGCCCTGGAGAGCTGGCTGTTCTTCTGCGGCGGGACGTCCGCCCGCTCGGTGACGTTGGCATGACCGCGGGCGCGGACGATCACGTCCGCGGCCTCGAAGAGGGCCTCCAGGTGGGTCGGCGGGATCACGTCGTCCTCGTCGACGGAGCGGAGGTAGCCCCGAACCGCACGATCGCTGCCGACGAGCGTCTCCCCGCCGTGGACCATGACGGGGCTGGCGCCGATGTCGCCGATCCGCTCGTAGAGGGCGACGGCGAGGTCCTCGGCGACGGGCGGAACGCTGACGACCACCGTCTCGCCCGGCTCGATGGCCGTCGAGTGGGTCGCCACGATATCGGCGTGCTGCCGGATCCGGGCGTCCATACCTCGGGGGTGGGAAAGCCGGCGGAATAGTGTTTCGAAGTCCGGGAACGGCCCGCCTGCAGCGGGTCCCGGCGGGTCAACGCTCCCGCCTGCAGCGGGTCCCCGGCGGGTCAACGCTCCTGCCAACACTCTCCACCCTTACTTCCCTCCCGAACAGCCATGCGCACGGGAGGCCGACCGCCACCCGTAAATTCCCGGCCCCCGGACCGCCACCCATGATCGATCTGCGAAGCGACACGGTGACGCGCCCGAGCCGGGAGATGCGCGACGCGGCGGCGGCCGCGGAGGTCGGCGACGACGTCTACCGCGAGGACCCCAGCGTGAACGAGCTGGAGCGCGTGGCCGCGGAGACCGTCGGGATGGCGGCCGCGCTCTTCGTCCCCTCGGGGACGATGGGCAATCAGGTGGCGGCGCGAACGCACACCGACCGCGGCCAGGAGGCCATCGTCGAGCGGGAGAGTCACGTCTTCAAGTGGGAGGTCGGCGGGTTCGCCCAGCACGGGCAGCTCCAGGTCCGGGCCCTCGACGGCGGCCCCCGGGGTATCCCGGACCCGGACGCCATCCGCGAGGCGTACGTCGAGGAGGATCTCCACCGCCCGGGGACGGGCCTGCTGGCCCTGGAGAACACCCACAATAGTAAAGGGGGCGTCGCCATCGAACCCGCGAAGATCGAGGCGGCGGCCGAGGCGGCCCACGACCTCGGGGTTCCGGTCCACCTCGATGGTGCCCGGATCTTCAACGCCGCCACCGCGCAGGACGAGCCGGTCACTGCCTTCACCGACCCCGTGGACTCGGTCATGTTCTGCCTCTCGAAGGGCCTGGGAGCGCCCGTCGGCTCCATCCTGGCCGGTCCCGAGCCCTTCATCGAGGAGGCCCGCCGGGTCCGGAAGCTCCTGGGAGGGGGCATGCGCCAGGCCGGGATCATCGCGGCCCCCGGGTTGATCGCCATCCGGAACCGCGAGCACCTGGCGACGGATCACGAGAACGCCAGCACGCTCGCGGAGGGGCTGGCCGACATCGACGGACTGTCCGTCCAGGAACCGGAGACGAATATCCTCCTGGTGAACACGGAGGGGGCGTCGCTCACCGCCGAGGAGTTCGTGGAACGGGCCGAGGCCGAGGGGGTCCTGGCGACGACCTTCGGCGAGTACACCGTCCGGTTCGTCACCCACTGGGACGTCGACGAGCGGGACATCGAAGGAGCGGTCTCGCTGATCGAATCTGCGCTAGCGGGGTAGGGCTGGTTCGATTCAGAAGGAAAGGGGTAGCTGAACAAGGGGAGTGGGTGGGGTGGTTCTAGACCGAGAGAACCTTTGAACGCCGGCGTTCGAAAGTCGGACTGCCGTATACAATATCGTGGGAACGCAGATGCCCGAAAGCCCCCGGGCGCTCGACTCGGGTATTGCTCGCGGGTCGCTTCTGTCTCACGGGTCGCTACGCTTCGCGGCTCGCTTCTGGCTCGCGGCTCACTTCGTTCACCGCTCGCCCGTTCGGAGACTCCCTTCGGTCGTCTCCAGCTCCCCGCTCGTTCGTTCGGAGACTCCCTTCGGTCGTCTCCA
>JBDGRH010000269.1:0-4001 GCA_042218225.1 Halodesulfurarchaeum sp.
CCTCGAATCGCCGGACGATGTCTCGGGGCGAACTCGATGACACCTACGTGGCAGCGCTACAGCACGACATGGCGGACATTCCCCAGGAGGCAACGCTGGTGGGGGTGGTCAGGCGGGCCACCCCCTGGTTCCACGGGGCGGTGGACGAGAACATCGCCCCCCTGGGGCCACCGCCCGACCTGCTCGAGGAGGTCGAGGATCGGCGCGAGACGCTTCTAGAGGAGGGATTGGCCGACGCGGCGGCGCACAACCAGGCGTTCGAGGACGTCTCGGTCGAGCGTCGGTACCGGGAACATCTGGAGACGGCCGACGCCGCCCGGGCGCTCGACTCGCTTGCCTCCCGGCTGGAGTCCGGGGAGGACCTAGTGCTCGTCTGCTACGAGAACACGGCGGAGAAGCGGTGTCATCGGACGATCCTCGGGGACGTGCTCGAGGAACGGCTCTCCGGGGACGGTGGGTGAGCTCTCGAAGGACTTCCAGTGAACCCGACGGGGCCGGGATCAGGGAGCCGTCAGAACGGGGCGTTCGAGGTGGGCCCACCGACGGTCGCCTCCTCGTCCGACTCCTCACCGTCGTCGGGAACCCGGATCCCCAGTGACTGGAGCTGGGCCTTCCCGTCCTCCGATGCCTTCGCGGGGGACCAGGGCGGATCCCAGACCAGCTCAACCGTGGCGGATTCCACCCCCTCCACCGATTCGGCGGCCACCCGGACGTTCCGGGTGATGCTGTCCGCGATGGGACAGCCCATGCTCGTGAGGGTCATCTCGATGTGAGCGTCCCCGGTGTCCTCGTCCAGCTCGATGTCGTAGACGAGCCCGAGGTCCACGATGTTCACCGGGATCTCCGGGTCGTAGACCTCCCGGAGTGCGTCCCTGATCTCCTCGGTGCCAACCATGTATCGGGGCGTAGGGGATTCATCCTGAAAAGTATTGTTCTCCGCATTCAATTCTCTCTCCAGCCAACCAGAACCGGTTGGGACGCGTCCCAGACCCCGGCCAGGGAGGTGGCATGGTACTGGCGGAGTGAGAGGGGTCCTCATTGCTGGTTCGGGCAGTTCTTGCCAGCTCTCCCGAGAGGTCTCGTCACGGGAACGCGAAATCACCCCTCGATCGCCGCCTGTCGGGTCCCACCCCGCCGCCCTCGGGCACTATTGGTGTGGGAGGAACCCACACCACCGTGGGTGGCCGGATATATCGAGAATATAGTAGTTAATGGTATATACAATACCAATCGTTCACGATTCTTCGGGGGAGAATCGGCTCACATGGCGAAATACGAAGGTTCCGAAGTTCGGGACTGGTGTCGTCCTCTATGTAAATTAAAAAATATTAAGGTCCGCTCGATACTTAAGTACCCACCATTTGAAGGACGAATGGATTTGGCCCGCCGGTCCCTTTATGAAGCCTAAGGGGGCGAGACCGCCGGCCGCGCCGGCGGTCGCACGGACCGTCGCGAGTCGTCCCCTGACTCGCGGACAAGCGAGGTGACATCACCGTGTTTCAGATCCGTATCCATGGCCGCGGCGGTCAGGGGTCCGTCACGCTCGGGCACCTGATCGCCGAAGCGGCCTACGAGGAGGGCAAATGGGCACAGGCGTTCCCGCAGTTCGGCGTCGAGCGGCGGGGCGCTCCCGTGGAGGCCTTCGCACGCATCGACGACGAGAAGATCACGGACCGCAGTCACGTCTACGAGCCCGATTTCGTGGTGGTACAGGACCCATCGCTCATCGAGTTCGTCGACGTCACGGAGGGGCTGAAGGACGATGGCATCATCGTCGTGAACACCGACGCCGATCCGGAGGCCCTGGACATCGAGACCGATGCCGAGATCGTGACCGTCGACGCGACGGAGATCGCGATGGACCACCTCGGCAAGCCGATCATGAACACGGCACTCCTGGGCGCCTTCGCCAGCGCCAGCGGCGCACTGCGCATGGACAGCATCGAGGAGGTCATCATGGAGGAGTTCCCGGGCGAGGTCGGCGAGCAGAACGTCGCGGCGAGCGCCGACGCGTTCGAGGAGGTGACCGCCGCATGAGCTCGAAGCCGGACCCCTACGCGGACCTCTCAATCAGCAAGGGTGCGGTCGCGGAGCCGGGCACGACCCTCGCCAACGAGACCGGCTCCTGGCGGGAGTTCCGGCCCGTCATCGACCAGGACGCCTGCACCGGGTGTGGGATCTGTGAGGTGTTCTGCCCCGACATGGCCGCGAAGGAGGTCGAGGAGCGCACCTTCGCCATCGATTACGACTACTGTAAGGGGTGTGGGATCTGCGCCGAGGAGTGCCCGGTGGACGCCATCGAGATGGTCGCGGAGGTGAACTGAGATGCCAAAAGAGACCATGCTCAAGGGCGATAAGGCCGTCGCCCACGGGGTGAAGGCCATCCAGCCGGACGTCGTCTCGGCGTACCCCATCACCCCGCAGACCGGCATCGTCGAGCGGGTAAGCCAGTTCAAGGCCGACGGCGAGCTCGAGGGGGAGTTCCTGAAGGTCGACTCCGAGTTCAACGCCTGCTCGACCGCCCTGGGCGCGCTCGCGGCCGGGGCTCGGGCGTTCAGCGCCACGAGCTCGCAGGGGCTCAAGCTCATGAGCGAGCCCCTCTTCACGGCCTCGGGCATGCGCCTGCCCCTCGTCATGGCGGTGGCGAACCGGAGCCTTTCCGCCCCGCTTTCCATCTGGGGCGATCACACCGACACCTTCGCCGAGCGCGACGGCGGGATGATCCAGATCTACGCCGAGGACGTTCAGGAGGCCGTCGACAACCTCCTGATGGCCTACAAGGTCGCGGAGGACCCGGACATCTCCCTGCCCGCCCTCTCCACGATGGACGGGTTCATCCTGACCCACGTGAAAGAGCCCGTGGAGCTGTACACCGAATCGGAGGTGGCCGACTTCCTCCCGAAGCGCGACCCGAACTTCACCCTCGATCCCAACGACCCGGTGACGATGGGGGCCTACGCCCGGCCGGAGCACTGGACCGAGACCCGCTATGCGGTCCAGGACGCGCTGTTCCGGTCGAAAGACACGATCGACGAGGTCGTCCACGACTTCGCGGACCAGTTCGGCCGGGAGTACGGACTCGAATACCGCGGCATGGTCGACGTGTACGGTCCCGACGACGCGGACGTCGCCATCGTCACCATCGGCAGCCTCGTCGGGACAGTCCGGGACGTCCTCGAGGAGTACGAGGCCGCCGGCCTGTCGGTCAAGCTGGTGAAGGTCCGGGTCTACCGGCCGTTCCCGGTCGACGAGCTGCGAGCGGCCCTGGAGGGCGTCGAGGCGGCCGCCGTGCTGGAGAAGGACGTCTCCCTGGGCTTCCAGGGCGGCCTCGTGACCGATCTCAAGGCTGGCCTGTACAACTCCGACGTCAACCCGCAGCTGCGGAGCTTCATCGTCGGCCTGGCCGGCCGCGACGTCCAGAAGCGCGAGATCCGGGAGATCATCGACGAGATGGCCGGCCTCGTCGAGGAGCCGGTGTCCGGGACCGTCGCCTTCGAGGACGAGGAGTCCTGGCCACAGCTCCGCGATGACATCCTCCCCGAGGAGGTGAGCTCCCGATGAGCACCGAACCGCCCGAACCCGAGTACGAGATCGACCACGACGACGACCTGTTCAACGCCGGCCACCGCGCCTGTGCGGGCTGTGGCCCGGCGCTCGCGATGAAGTTCATCACCGAGGCGGCCGGCGAGGACACCATCATCTCGCAGGCCACCGGGTGCATGGAGGTCGTCTCCAGCCCGTACCCGGAGACCGCCTGGGACGTGCCCTGGATCCACAACATCTTCGAGAACGCCGCCTCCATCGCCGGCGGCGTCGAGGCCGCCTATCGGGCGTTCGATGCGAAAGGCTACGACGAGTTCCCGGACCACGACGACGTCAACTTCATCGCCATCGGGGGCGACGGCGCCACCTTCGACATCGGCTTCCGGGCGCTCTCCGGCATGATGGACCGGGGCCACGACGTCCTCTACATCGCCTACGACAACGAGGCGTACATGAAC
>JBDGRH010000056.1:0-3979 GCA_042218225.1 Halodesulfurarchaeum sp.
AAGATCTGAGCGGCGTACGACGAGCCGCGAAGCGTGAGCGGCCCGAACCCCTGGAGCGACCGGCGAGAGGCACGACCGGAGGGAGCGGGGCTTTCGACGGTCTGGTTAATTTTGCCGTTTTTATAATACTGCAGGGGGCTTTCGGCCGTTTCATCGTCAGAAACATTGGATAATACTTGCTGCGGTGGCCGCTGATGATCGGTTTTCTTCAGACCGGCAGGATTGCGATCGGGCACCCGGGGAACAGGAGGGTGGAGCATTCGGGACGCCCAACCCTTCCGAAACCCGTTCCCCGACCCGTTCGACCCACCTTTTTCCCTCCCGCCCGTGTACCGTCGGGGCATGCGAAACGCGAAGATCGTCTGCACCCTCGGACCCGCGACCAGCGAACGGTCCGCAATCCGGGGGCTCGCGGACGCCGGTATGACCGTGGCCCGCATCAACGCGAGTCACGGCACCCGCGATGATCGAGCCGAACTCATCGAGACCACGCGTCTCGTCGACGAGCGGACCGCCAAGCCTGTCGCGGTGATGCTCGACCTCCAGGGACCGGAGATCCGCACGGCGGCGACGGACGAACCGGTGGTCCTCGATGCTGGCTCGACGGTGCGATTCTTGGAGGGCGACGCGATGACCGCGTCGGAGATCGGACTCGCGCTCGACATCTCGGCGGTCGAACCCGGTGACCGGGTCCTCCTGGACGACGGCCGGATCGAGACCATCGTGGAGTCCGTCGCGGAGGGCATCGTGACCGCCACGGTCGAAAGTGGGGGAGAGGTGGGCAGCCGGACCGGGGTCAACATTCCGGGTGTGGAGCTGGACGTCGACGTGGTCACGGAGAAGGACCGACGAGACCTCGAGCTTGCAGCGGCCCAGGACGTGGACTTCGTCGCCGCGAGCTTCGTCCGGGACGCATCCGACGTGCTGGCCGTCGGGGAGATCCTGGAGTCATTTGGAGCCGATATCCCCATCATCGCCAAGATCGAGCGAGCGGGCGCCGTCGAGAACCTCGACGGGATCATCGAGGCAGCCCATGGCATCATGATCGCCCGAGGGGACCTCGGCGTGGAGCTCCCGATGGAGGACGTCCCGCTCATCCAGAAGCGGATCATCCGGTCCGCCCAGCGGGCCGGCGTGCCGGTCATCACCGCCACCGAGATGCTCGACTCGATGGTCCACCAGCGCCGACCCACCCGGGCGGAGGCATCCGACGTGGCCAATGCCGTGCTGGACGGGACCGACGCGGTGATGCTCTCCGCCGAGACCGCGGTAGGCGACCATCCCGTCCGGGTCGTCGAGACCATGGACACCATCGTCCGGGAGGTCGAGGGGAGCTCGGAGTACGACGAGATGCGCGAGCAACGTGTGCCCCCGTCCGACCAGGAGGCGCGGACGGACGCACTGGCGCGGTCCGCCCGGTACCTCGCCAGGGACGTCGGCGCCAGCGCCGTGGTCGTGGCGAGCGAGTCGGGGTACACCGCCCGCCGGGTCGCGAAATTCCGGCCGCCGGTGCCAGTCGTCGCCACCACGCCCCGCGACCGCGTCCGGCGGGAGCTCGCGCTGGTCTGGGGGGTGAACGCCCAGTTCGCGGAGATCCAGCAGGATTCCGGCATCACCGTCATCGAGCGGGCGGTCCAGGCGGGCATCGATGCGGGGCTGGTGGAGGGTGGAGACACGGTGGTTGTGCTCTCCGGCATGATGACCGAGCTCGAGGGGGAGGACACCACGAACATGCTCAAGGTGCACGTCGCAGCGGAGACCCTGGCCGTCGGGCGAGCGGTCGTCGAGGGGCGGGTGGCCGGTCCGGTCGCCAGACTCTCGAACGGGGACCTTTCGGGAGTGGACCCGGGGAGCGTGGTGGTGCTGGACGAAGACTTCGAGGAGGAGTTCACCGGGGACGTCCAGAAGCTCGCCGGCATCGTCAGCGCGAAGTCGGGGATGACCGGATACGCCGCCATGGTCGCCAGAGAACTCGGCATCCCGATGGTGAGCGGGGCGGAGCTCTCCGCGGTCGAAGACGGCGAGATGGTCACCATCGACGGGGAGCGTGGGATCGTCTACGGCGGCGACGTCTCCGGCGACGAAGCCACGGGTGGTCGGCCACCGAGGCCCCGAGACCCAGCGGTGGACCGCGAGCAGCCGTAGCGTATAGGTATCGCCGCTCCCAAGTGGGGATGATGAGTGACTGGAAGTTCGATCTCGACGAGGTGGGCCCCCAGGCGGAAGCCGCAGCGGAACCGCCCATCGAGCCGGAGAGACCGGAGCTCGAGAATCTCGTTCCCTTCCTCCTCGGGGTCGGCTTCGCGGTTTTCCTCTTCCTCCAGCTTCTCTAATACGGTCGGGGCCAGGTGAAGCGGCGATTCCGTCCCGGCGAGTGGCCGGCGCACAGAACGAAGAGAGAGCACAGCTCCATCAAGTCATGGACCGAAGAGCCGGAGTCGAGTGCCGGAACCAGGATCGTGTCGACACATCGTAACCCGGAAGCGGTGAGGTACCCCGAGTAACGGTTTTGCCCCCGGCGTCCAAACGGTGGGGCATGGTGTCGCTCTTCGGGCAGTCGCTGTCGTTCATCCTCTTCGGAGCAGGGGTGGGGCTCTGCATCCTCGAGGCGTTCGCCCCGGGAGCGCACTTCATCGTCGTCGGTGTGGCCCTCCTCGTGGCTGGACTGGTGGGACTGCTCTTCCCGCCGGCAGCCACGCCGCTGGTCCTCGGCCTGCTCATCCTTGGGACGGGGGCCAGCTCCCTCTACGTCTATCGGCGATTGAACCTCTACGGGGGCCGCGAGTCGGGACGGACCAAAAGTTCCGATGACCTGGCGGGCGCGACCGGCTACGTGACGAAGCGGGTCACGACACGGGAGGGGCGCGTGAAGCTCCATGCGGGTGGATTCGACCCCATCTATGCCGCCCGGAGTGTCGAGGGAGAGATTCCAGAGGGGACGGAGGTGATCGTCGTCGACCCTGGCGGTGGGAACGTGGTCACGGTCGAGCCGCTTGACAGCGGGGACGAGATCGACAGGGAGCTGGCCGCTTCCCGCGAGCGGGAGGAGCTTCGAGAGCCGACCGAGGAGTGACCACCTGGTACCTCCGGAGGGTGACGTACCAGGTCCGCGGTGTTGTGACGCCCCCCGCCGCTGAAATGTCACGGTGTGGGCAGCGCGAGAGTGACCAGCA
This sequence comes from Halodesulfurarchaeum sp., assembly GCA_042218225.1. Classification (GTDB taxonomy): domain Archaea; phylum Halobacteriota; class Halobacteria; order Halobacteriales; family Halobacteriaceae; genus Halodesulfurarchaeum. The sequence continues at coordinate 3,174 of JBDGRH010000056.1, forward strand.
GCGCCGGGAGGGTACTCTAGCCGCGAGGGTACTCTAGCCGCGAGGGTACTCTAGCCGCGAGGGTATTCTAGCCGCGAGGGTATTCTATAATGTGGTCGAGAGGGGGAAGATGGACGGGGGTAACCCCCGGGAGTCTGGGGTTTATGGGGCCACTCCACGTACAGCTTGTGTATGCTCACCACACCACTCCAGACACTCCCCGCCGCCTCCCCGCTCACGATCATCGGATTACTGCTCTTGCTGTTGCTCATCGTCGCGGTCTACCAGGCGGTGGAGATCGTCGACGCCTACGAGAAGGAGGCACTCACCGTCTTCGGCGAGTACCGGGGGCTCCTCGAGCCGGGCATCAACTTCATTCCCCCATTCGTCTCGCGGGTGTACACCTTCGACATGCGGACACAGACCATCGACGTCCCCAGACAGGAGGCGATCACCCGGGATAACTCCCCCGTGACCGCGGACGCGGTCGTCTACATCCGCGTGATGGACGCCAGGCGCGCGTTCCTCGAGGTCGATGACTACAAGCGGGCGGTCTCGAACCTGGCCCAGACCACGCTCCGGGCCGTCATCGGCGACATGGAGCTCGACGACACCCTCAACAAGCGCCAGGAGATAAACGCCCGCATCCGGGAGGAGCTCGACGAGCCGACCGACGAGTGGGGCATCCGCGTCGAGTCCGTCGAGGTCCGCGAGGTCAACCCCTCGAAGGACGTCCAGCAGGCGATGGAGCAACAGACCTCCGCGGAGCGCAAGCGCCGGGCCATGATCCTGGAGGCCCAGGGGGAGCGCCAGTCCGCCATCGAGCG
>JBDGRH010000146.1:0-3954 GCA_042218225.1 Halodesulfurarchaeum sp.
CGTGCTCCGGCGGGCGATCCGGAATCTGGTTGCGTGGTACGATCCAGGCGAGCGGACTGCGGCGAGCGGACCGGCGCGGGCTCCCTGAGCGAGACTGGCAATGGCTTCACGGGTCCCCCTCACCCCCAATGCCAGCCACCCGGCCACCCTTCTCGGTCGGTTCCCAGAGCGCCCACGTGGAGTTACCCAGTGTGGGCTTCCGTTCCAGATCCGGCGTCGGGAGACCGGTCCCCCTCCCCCTCGAGCGCCGGGAACCGGGCCACGAACCGGCGGTTGGGCGACGGCGAGACCTCGAGACGAACCTCCCGTATCAGCCGGAAGTACCGCCTCCGCCCATCGCGATAGGACTCGACGAGCCCCGCGTCCGCGAGCACGTCCAGGTGGTGGGTGGCGGTCTTGCCGTCCATCCCGACCACGTCCATCAGCTCGGAGACGTACTGGTCCTCGCGGGAGAGCGCGCGGAGGATCTCGAGCCGTGGCTTGGAGCCCAGGACCGCGAGCGTGTCCATATAGAGACAATATTACAAAGAATATTTATCTCTTTTCAGTATGTACCCCCGTCTGTCCATGGCCGAGCTACCCGAAGACCGAGAGGCGGAACCGACCACCGAGACCATCACGAGCGGATACTTCGAGGAGGAGCTCTACGTCTCCGCCGCGGACGCGGGGGCCTTCCTCATCGACCTGGGGGAACAGCTCCAGGGGGCAGATGAGCTGACGATCTCCGGGGAGGACTGGGAGATCCCCTTCGCCTTCGGCGAACCGGTGAACCTCGACATCGAGTTCGAGGGCGACGGCGAGCCCGAGCTGGAGATCGAGGTGGAGCTCTCCGGCCGGATCGAGGACGAGACGCCGGATCTGGCCTGATCGACGCGGGGTTGTAGCATCACGGTCGCGGTTTCATATCGCCTTTCACCGTTCTCCCTCTCCCCGGCGGTTTTCACCGCTCTCTCTTTCTCTTTCTCTTCCTCTATCCCTTCCACCCTCTCTCGCCAGAGCCTCTCGCTACTCGAGCGGGATGCTCACCGCCGGCATGTCGAGGAAGGCGGTCTCGTACCCCTCGTGTCGGGCGAGCTGTGGAGGAGCGTCGATCGTGAGACGGAGCGAGTCGCCCGGTTCGATCCCGTCCACTGGTGCGCCATAGTGATACCCGAGTTCGGGGTCCAGTGTGGCCCGAAGCGGGCCGTCGAACACCGTGTGACCCCCTCTAGAAAGGGCCCCCGAGACCGACATCATCGCGAGCGGATATCGGTTGTAGGGGGTCCGCGGGGAGACCACCAGGTACCGGGCGTTCTCCGCCCCGCCAAACCGCGTCGCGTCCCGAATCGTGGTGACAACGAAACGGGCGTCACCACTGGTCCCCGTTCCTCGAATGGTCCCCGGAAGGTTCCCGGTATCCGGAAGGGACGGGGATGGCAACTGGTCGTGGTCCATCGGGGAAACTGCTCCACGGGTCCCCTGCTTCCCTGCGGGGACATCCGTGTAGGGGATACTCTCGAGGGTCGAGCGGCTGAACGGGACCTCGAAGGAGAACGTGGTCGACGCCCTCCTCCCGGCCAGCGCCCCCGTCCGCCGGATGGAGGGGACTCCGACCTCCACGGTCACCCGGTAGGTTCCCTCCTCGGGGAGGTGGAGGTTGTCGCCGAAATGCAAGCCCATCTGCTGGGAGAGCATCGGCCAGGGGGCGAACTGATCGACCAGGGAACCCTGCCGGGAGACGGACACGGTCGGGGCCACATCGGGCAGAACCAGTCCCGTCGGGCGGTCCCACACGAGTGGCATCAGGTGCACGGAGTCCGCCGGGCGAATCGAGACCCGCTGGACGCCGCCCAGCTCGACGAGCCAGAACCGGTGCGGGTAGGTATAGGTGAGGGCGCAGGCGATGCGTCCGTCCGACTGGACGTCGACCACCCGCATGCCCTCGTAGTGAGAGGGGTAGTACACGCCGTCCGGACGGTCCTCGGGGACCGGGGGACTGCGGACCGGTCGGCTCTCGATGAGTCCGCTACATCCGGATAGACCGGCAAGCCCCGCCACCGCCACACTCCCAGCTGTCCGGAGGAGGGTCCGTCGTCGGGTCAGCATCCGCCTGTGCATCACGATCCGCCGCCGTCGGCGACCGCGGTGGCTGCCTCCGCCGCAGCCGCCGGGGCCGCGGGCGGGAGCGCCCGGAGTGGCCGCGGGGGAAGCAGGTAGTTTCCCCGGCGCTCCGTCCGGATATACTGGAGGATCCCGTTGTTGTTCCGCTGTCCCACCGCCGAGCGCTCGGCCAGCGCCGTCCCGTTCATCGCCTCCCTGGTGACCGCGAAGTCCTCGATGGTCCGCTGGAGGGCGAGGAAGTGCAGCCCGGCACCGTCCTCGTCGGTCGTATTGAAGTCTCGCCGGAGGATGCGCGGGCTATCGCCCTCGCGCGCCGCCGCCGATTTCTGCGTGTGCCCGACAACGCCAAGCTCCCTGGCCGCCGTCTCCGGGGACCGACACTTGTCCACCTCGCTCTCCGTCCCGAGGTTGTCCCCCGCGTCCTCGACCACGTCGTTCTGGGCGTGATACGGGCAGAACATCTTCGCCTCCCGCTGCGACCGGGAGTCCTGGGTGTACCACTGCTCGAGGTCGAGGGAGAGCTTCGAGATGTGCTGGGTCGTGCCCCCGGCGAATGGCCCGGACTCGATGGTCACGCGGTCCTCGCTCGCCTGGTTCTTCTCGAAGCCCGACTTGAAGCCCATGAGCATTGGCGCCGACTCGGAGATGGCCTCTGTGGACACGTCCGTCTCCGAAGCGTGCTCCTTCGGCAGGCCGGCACCCACGAATCCGGTCCGGCGGTCCACGACGTCGAAGGCGTCCGTCAGCGAGGCGTCGGGCTGGTCGACCCCGTTGAGGGAGGAAACTTCACCGCGGAGCGCCTCCTCGGCGCCGAGGACGACCGACGCGTGGTTGCTCGCCAGATGGACCACCGCGTCGGGAGTGTCGAATTCCGGGTCCTCGAACGGGGCCAGGGCGGTCGGGGAAGGGAGATCCACCGCTTCCGGGAGGTCGGCCTCGAATCGGTCGAAATAGGCCGGCGAGTAGCTGATCGTGACGAGGAGTCCCCGACCGCTGCGTTCGTAGGCCCGTTCGATGCCGCCGAGAGCCGACTCAACGATCCGGCGGTCGGCCTCGGTCGGCCGGCCCGTCCGACCGTATTGGAAATACAGGAGGATGCGGTGGCGCGGCGGGACCGTGTTTCCGTGGGAGTCAGTCGGGAGCACCGCGTTCCAGGCGTGCTGGCGCCGTGGCAGTGTGGCGGGGTCCGACGGGCCGGTCGGAACGTCCACCGGTTCGCGGGAGAGGCAGGCGCTGAACGCGGCAGCGCCGCCCACGGCCACGGCCGACCGGAGGAATGCACGTCGGCCGATGCCCCCATCGGGTGGCATGGGCGTCCCCTAACCGATTCCCGGGGTTATGGGTTCTGGTAGGCGACTCGAAGGTGGCAAGTCTGGATGGGAACGATGTCTGGACGACCCTCAATGGTCCGTTTGAGGGCCTCATCCGAGCACGGACCTTGACGGTCGAGTGAATGGTGGTTTCCTATACAATAGGGTCGTGGAGCCGGCGATCCTGTGTTGTATTCGGACTCGCGAATGCGCGATGGTGGCGTGGGCCCTGCAGTTTTCGAAAGAGGCTGTATTGAAACGCTGACCCCAGCTCCCTGCAGTTTTATCAATTTCTTTCCCGAGATGACCCCCGAAAGCCCCCGGGCGCTCCTAGACCGAGACGATTTTGTAACGAAGACGCCCGAAAGCCCCCGGGCGCTCCTAGACCGAGACGATTTTGTAACGAAGACGCCCGAAAGCCCCCGGGCGCTCGACTCGGGCGACTCGCTGCGGTCCTCACCTCACCCCTCGCTTCGCTCGGGGTTCGGTTGCGGTCCTTACGTCGTCGGCCTTCGTCGAGCGCCCGGCCCCTTTCGAATTCCCA
>JBDGRH010000239.1:0-3943 GCA_042218225.1 Halodesulfurarchaeum sp.
GCTCGCGATCATGCTCCCGACGTTCGTCAGCGCCACGATGACGATCAACCGGAACAGGGGGACGTCGAGCATCCGTCCGAGCAGCTCGCGGATGGGCGATTCCTCATCGGAGAGGATCTCGTTGAGGGTCCCGATGTCGGAGAGGTTGACCGGCGTCCGCCGGAGTTCGACGTAGCCGGCGAACCAGCCCGGAGCCAGAAGCGGGTTGAGGCTGGTCAGCCAGGCCACTAACCCGCCGACCGTCGCGCTCGTCCAGTGAGCCCCCCCGAGCCTCGCCAGGCCGAACGCGAAGATCCCATTGAAGAGGAACCACGCGGCGAACACCTTGAGCAGGACGACGTTCCCGACGCCCGCCATCGCCAGGAGGATGAAGAAGACGAGGAAGCCGAGCGTGAGGAGATACCCGGCGACCTTCCCGATGGAGAATCGGCGGGTATCTCGGCCGGTCAGCTCGCTCATCGGGGGGAGCTCCTCCGGGTGGTCTAGATAGTGGAGGACACCCTCCTTGTGGCCGGCTCCCACCACCGCGACGACGTGTGCCCCTCGGTCCCGGAGGGCGACCAGGTGGTGGGCCAGGTAGGCGTCGCGCTCGTCGATGAGGGCGTTCGCCCCGGCGGGACTGAACCGGCGGAACTCCTCCATCATCGCGGAGACGACGTCCGTATCGGTCAGCTCCTCGAGGTCGATCTCCTCCCCGTCACCCCCGCCGAAGCCGGCGAGGCCGAGGGCGAGCTCCCAGAGCAGACGGAGCTTCTCCCGGATCGACATCCGCGACCAGAACCGCTGGATGGTCACCTGGATGTCGCGGTCGATGAGCGCCACGTCCGCGCCGATCCGCTCGGCGGTGTCCACCCCGGCTTTCATGTCCGCGCCCGGCTCGACGTCGAACCTGTCGCCCAGGCGCTTTTGCACGTACGAGAGGACCCAGTAGGCCAGGAACTGCACGGCCACGCTCCCCTTGAGAAGGTCCTTCGGGTCGAGATCCTCCGGGGTCTCGCCCTTGAGCTGACGAAAGCGGTTCTCGTCGAGCTCGACCGCGACCACGTCGGGCCGCTCGGCCTCGATGGCCCGCTCGACCTCCTCGGCGCTCTCCGATGACACGTGTGCGGTGCCCACCACCGTCACGTGTCCCTCGCCGCCGGAGGCGGCCTCGGTGCCCGACCCCGTTGCCATCATTGACGAGTCGCCATCCCCACCCTTACGTGTAACGACCTGGTCCCGCAACCCTGCCATTCAATACCATGGTGGGAGAACCGGGGGACATGGCCGGGCCGCGGCTACACCATCGCGTCCAGGACGCGCTGGTGGACGAGGACCGCTTCATGGACCAGGTCCGGGCGGAGGCCGCCGACCTCAAGCGGGAGATCCGCTCCGGTACCTTCGACAATCCCCAGGCGAACGTGGGCCTGGAGTATGAGACCTACGGGGTCGACGAGGCAGACGCGAGCCTCAAGCGAGTCCCCCGCCCGCTGCTCGACCTCATCGGGTTCGGCAAAGAGCTGGGACTGCACAACGCGGAGCTCCACACTCATCCGATGCCCCTGAGCGAGTACGGGCTCCGGGCGACCAGGGCCGAACTCCAGGCGCGCTTGCACGCCGCCGAGGCGACGACCACTCGAACCGAGGGGATCCAGCTCGTCGCGGACGGCATCTGGACCATCCCCCCGACCGGCGAGACGGCCCTGGATTACCTCCTCGCTACTGTCGAGCGCGAAGGGGTCCTCATCGGGACCAACCTCTCGAAGTCCCTGCGGTATCACGGCATGGCGAACGGTGCCTACCAGCCCCGCTTCGAGATCGATGCCCCGCACGTCTCCCTCGAGGGACGGACGGCGGGAGCGGAGAGCCTCATCACGTCCATCCAGCCCCACTATCAGGTTCCCAGCGCGGGGGACCTCCCGGTGTACTTCCGGTACGCACTCCGGATCGCGGGTCCGCTGCTCGCCCTCGGTGTCAACTCGCCCTTTTTCCCGCCGGAGCTGTACGACGAGGGTGCCACCCCGGAGGTGCTCCTTTCGGACGGCTGGGCCGAGCACCGCATCAGCGTCTTCGAGACCTCGCTCAACCCACGGTACGGCCCGGAGAAGGTCACCTTCCCGTCGGACATCGAAAGGGTCGAGGACGCCGTCGACATGATCGCCGAGGACCCGGTCCTCGTCCCGATGGAGGTGACAGAGCGCGGCCGCTACGACGACCGGTTCGCCCACCTCCGTCACAAGCACGGGACCTGCTGGCGGTGGGTCCGCCCGGTGTTCGAGGGCGGATCCGAATCCAGCGCCAACGTCAGGATCGAGTTCCGTCCGCTGCCCAATCAGCCCACGGTCAGCGATGGCATCGCGTTCCTCGCGCTCTTCGCCGGGCTCGTCAAGGCGCTCCCCCATCGCGACCACCCCGTCGCCGATCTCTCCTGGGAGACGGCCAGGGAGAACTTCTATACGGCGATGCGGGACGGCCTCGACGCCGACTTCCGGTGGATAACCGCTGAGGGGGATGAGACGACCGACCACGCCGACATCTTTCCGGAGCTGTTCGACGTCGCCCTGGAGGGGTTGGCGATGCGTGAGATCCCTCGGGAGGTCGGGGAGTCCACGCTGCGGCCCCTCCGGGAGCGATACGAGCGGGGGGTGACGCCCGCCTCGTGGAAGCGCGCGCAGTTCGAGGAGCTGGTCGCTTCCGGAGCGGACCTCACTGAAGCGATCTATCACACGAGCCGGGAGTACGTGACCAGGCAGCGAGAGACGCTCATCGAGGGCTCGTTCCTGGATTGGCTCGATTGAAACGGGACCCCCCACCCTCCCAGACTCCCCTGGTCGACACCCTCAACTCCCACCCGGCCGAATCACGGCGCGTGACCGACCTCCTCGACACCCGGCTCTCCAACCGGTGGATCGTGCAGCCGAACCACGCCAACATCGTGAACACCGCCCACGGGGGAAACGTGGTGAAGTGGATGGACGAGGCCGGGGCGATGGCCGCGATGCGCTTCGCGGGCGAGACATGTGTGACCGTCCGGATGAACCAGGTGGACTTCCGACGCCCGATCCGGACGGGCGATACCGCCCTCATCGAGGCCTACGTGTACGAAGCGGGTCGAACCAGTGTCCGGGTGCGGATCCGGGCCTACCGGGAGAACATCCGAACCGGGGAGACGGAGCTGACGAGCGAGTCCTTCTTCGTGTACGTGGCCATCGACGAGGAGCGGAACACGGTCCCCGTCCCCGAGTTGACGACCAGCACGGAGGAAGGGGAGGCCCTCCGGGAGGAGGCGCTGGAGCGGGAAGCGGAGCTTCCGACGGAGGGGTAGTGGATTGCGTGATTGAGGCCGCTGGCGCGTGGGATGGTAGATGGAACCCATACTGGTTACGACCGGAAACCCATCCGAGGAAGGTCGGCCCTTCTTGGCCGGTCCGGTGGATCGGGTCGATCGTCGCCTCCGTGTTGAATTATCGATAGCAACTGTCTGCTCGGTTCCCGCATCCGATGATTCCTCGACTGCGGCGGGATTGGTTCGGAACCCGTCACCGGCCACTCATTATACAATAGTCTTGGTTACTAACCCCTCGGAATCTCTCTCACTCTATTTCATCTCGGAGGGCTCCGAGACTCACGCTTCCCAGCCACGACCGGCGAAAGCCCCCAGTCGCTCCTAGTCTCACGTTTTGGAAACAAGACGGCCGAAAGCCCCCGGACGCTCGACTCGGGTGGCTCACGGGTCGCTGGAGACTCTCCGGTCGTCTCCAGCTCCCCGTTCGCTCGTTCCGAGGCGCCCTCGCTTCGCTCGGTTGCCTCGTACTCGCTGCGGTTCTCACCTCGGGGTTCGCTTCGCTCACCCCTCGCTTGCGGTCCTTGCATCGCCAGCCTTCCTCGAGCATCGGCCGGCTTCGCCGGCCTTACGTAACGTGGGACCTCCCTTCGGTCGGCCCCACGCCCCCGGCCCCTTTCG
>JBDGRH010000115.1:0-3917 GCA_042218225.1 Halodesulfurarchaeum sp.
GTGGATGTGGTTGTCGTGGTCGTGACCGTGCTCGTGGATGTGGTTATCGTGGTCGTGACCGTGCTCGTGGTCGTCCCCATGCCCGTGCCCGTGGCGATATTCCCGGATCCCGAGAAGGACGAGCAAGAGACCGGCACCCACCCCCACCGGGCCCCCGATCGGGTACCCGAACACCCACATGGGGTCGTTGAGGGCGGTGACATCGAGAGAGGTCTTGGCGAGGAAGAACACCCCGACGACCGCAAGGGAGCTGATCAAGTGACCGATCCCGAGGAGGGAACTCGCAAGGAAGCCGTGAAACCACTTGTTCTCGCGGTCCAGTGCATACGTCGCGGCGATCGGCCACCCGTGCCCTGGCTCCGCGCCATGGACGAGGCCTAATCCGATCGCCCCGAGGAAGACGAGAAATCCCTCGCTCACCGGCATCGACCGGCATTGGAGGGCGGAGGGTAATATGGGTTCTCACTCGCCCGGGACGAGGCATGAAGCGGTCAGGCGGAGGCGGGGGCATGGGCAGAGTGGCCCAGATCGAGATTCCTGTCTCCCTCCTCCTTCCCGACGCCATCTCAGAACTATTAACAACCGCGTCGGGCCAGGTGGGAACGATGCCGACGCCTGGAACGGTCGACCACGTCATGATGCGCGTCGAGGACCTCGAGGAATCCCTCGAGTGGTACACCACCCACCTCGATTACGAGGTGAAACGCCGCTCCGAGCACGACACCTTCACGCTCGTGTTCCTCGGCCCCGAGGAGGTCCACGACGACGGGGCGCTCCTCGAACTCACGTACAACCACGACGACCGGACGTACGACCTGGGAGACGCGTGGGGACATATCGCCCTCCGGGTAGCGGACGTGGATCGGGCGTACGCCCGGCTGATGGAGAGCGGCGTGGAGGATTACCGTCCGCCCGACGAGAACCCGGGGTACGCCTTCGTGCGGGACCCTGACGGCCACGAGATCGAGATCGTCGAGCGGGACTTCGGAGCCCGATTCAGTATCGACCACACGATGATGCGGGTCGAGGCGGCCGATCCGGCCATCGGGTGGTACGTGCGGAAGCTGGGATACGAGCACCACGGCCGGTGGGAAGCGGACACCTTCGCCAATTACTTCCTCCGGCCGTCGGGGGCCGCTCCGGAGGCCATGGCCGTCGAGCTGACCTACAATTACGACGGACGCTCCTACGACCTTGGCGACGCCTGGGGGCATCTGGCGGTCCGGTGTGAAGACCTCGAAGACTACTGGGAGCAACTCATGACCCGCGGCGCCGAGGACTATCGGGATCCGCCCTCCTGCGACTGGAATTACGCGTTCACCAAGGACCCTGACGGGCACGAGATCGAAATCGTGGTAAGGTAGGATAGGGACGGGAACGCTCGGACTCCCCGTTCAGAACCATGCTATTGCAGGTCCGCCGTCCCCGGGATCGCTCCTCACCGATTTGCGCGGGATGGTACCCACCTCGGGCATCGGCAGAGTGCCATGGATAATGCGTTCAGCTTCGGGTACCGCCGGTGCCAAACGCCAGTTCAGGCACCGGGGGTCAGTGCGGCGACCTGATCGTTGCTTCGGGCCTCCGGCCGGGTGCATCCGTCAGCCGGTTTGACAACCATTATGGCGGGGCCGCCGGCCATCCACGTATGGCAAGCCAGCCACTCGAGGTCGAGGACATCGTCGACCTCGCCACGCCCTCCGACGTCGCCGTCTCTCCGGACGGGTCGCGGGTGGCATTCACCGTGGACGAGTTCGACCCGGAGGAGGACGAGCGGCTCAGCAGCGTATTCGTCGCACCCGCGGACGGGAGTGCGGATCCATACCGCCTCACGCGGGCCTCGACGGCAAATACTCCGAAATGGAGCCCCGACGGCTCCACACTCGGGTTCATCGCGGATCGAGAGACCGATCTGGCGCGGCGGGCAGGCCGGGATGAGGGTGAGACGGACGATGAGGTGGGACCGGAGGAGGGTCTACAGGGAGAGAGTGAGGAGGAAAACGAGGACGACAGCGGGAATGGAGAAGACAGCGAGGACGATGAAGCGGACGAAGAGCCGAAGCCCCAGGTCTGGGTCTTCGATATGGAGCGGGGCGGCGACGCCAGGCAGGTGACCGACCGGACGGAGGGCGTCCGGGAGTTCGACTGGGCGCCGAGCGGAGATCGAGTGGTCATCGCGGCCAGGGACCCGACGGAGGAGCAGGAGGAGATGCTCGAGGAGCGCCGCGAGGGCGGACCGATCGAGATCGAGCGCCTCCAGCACAAGGCCGACGGGGTCGGGTGGCTCGACGCGGTCAAGACGTATCTGTTCGTTGTGGACCTCGAGACGGGCGCCGAGCGTCGGCTCGATGAGACCTACGGGGCGGGTATCCTCGAGCCCCTGATGGGTCTCCAGCCCGCCTGGGGCGAACGCGGGATCGCCTACGTGACGAACCGGACGGAGCGCCCCGACGATTCGATGGTTGCGGACGTGTTCGTGATCGACCCGGACGAGGACGACCCCGAGCCCGAGCGGCTCACTGCTGGAGACATCCGCGCCCAGTCGCTCGAGTGGGGACCGGCAGGGGAGCAGCTGGCCTTCGTCGGGGGCGATCCCGCGAACTGGTACCAGCCCACCGAGGTGTACGTGGCCGACCTGCGGGATGGGTCGGTCTCATCGCTATCGGGGCCCCTCGACAGGACCGTCGCCTGGAACGGCGTCCCCCGATGGCTCGACGAAGACGAACTCCTCTGCGTCTTCGCGGACGAGGGGTGGGACCGGCTCGTGAGGCTCTCGACGGAAGCGGAGCCGCAGCGGACATTTGCATGGCTCCCGCGGGATCGAACCATCGGCTTCTTCGACATGGCCGGCGGGACCCTCGCCCTCACGATATCCGACCCGGATGAGGGCCACGACGTCTACTCGCTCCCGGCGGACGATGTCGATGCCGGCCCGGACGACGAGAACCCCCTCACCCGCCTGTCCGCACTGAACGAGGAGCTCGTCTCCCAACACGTCCTGCCAGCCGTCGAGCGGGTGGAGTACACCAATGGGGACGGCGACACGGTCGAGGCCATCGGCTATCTCCCGCCGGATCGGGATGCGGACGAGCGAGTCCCGCTGGTCGTCTCGATCCACGGCGGGCCGATGTCCTACGACGCGCCAGAGTTCCGGTTCGACCTCGCCTACCTCGTGGGACAGGGTTACGGGGTTCTGAAGCCGAACTACCGCGGGAGTACGTCATACGGCGTCGACTTCGCCGAGCGACTCCGTGGGACGCGGGGGACCCTCGAGACCGACGACGTCCTGAGCGGCGTCGAGCACCTGGTCGAGGCCGGGGTTGCCGACCCGGACCGGCTCTTCATCACCGGATTCTCCTATGGCGGGATCACGACCGCACACGTCCTGACCCGCGACGACCGGTTCGCGGCGGGGGTCGCCGAGCACGGCATCTATGACTTCTACGCCAACTTCGGGACCGACGACAACCACCGCTGGCACGAGGACGAGTTCGGCGTCCCCTGGGAGAACCCTGACACCTACCGCGACATCTCCTCGCTCACCGAGGTGGACCAGATCGACACCCCGCTCTGTCTCACCGCCGGCGAGAACGACTGGCGGTGTCCCCCCACGCAGGCCGAGCAGCTCTACGTGAGCTTGCGGAAGCTGGGCGTGGAGGCAAAGCTTGTCATCTACCAGGACGAGCACCACGCGATCACCGAGCCAGAGCGGGCCACGCATCGGCTCGAGACGATCGCCGACTGGTTCGCCGACCACGATCCTGCTGCGGACGGGTAGGGACGTCGTGTGTAGGTCTGTGTGAGATTCGGGTTGTGAAAATCGTGGTCCGGACCGGCGCGTGCTGTAAGCCCTCGGCCGCTTGCAGAGAACGCAGTAACACCGACCGCCACGACCTGAAAGCCCTCGGCCGGCTCGGGTC
>JBDGRH010000016.1:0-3897 GCA_042218225.1 Halodesulfurarchaeum sp.
TACTCTTGCCAGTTCCAAACTCCCCCTCCCTGCTTCTCTCTCCTCGCTTCCCTCTCCTCGCTCCCCTCTTCGCTCACCCATCCTCGCTCACCCGATACCCGTCGGGCGTAGACTCCAGATCCCCCTGCGTGGTGAGGGTCTGAAGGACTGCCTCGACCCGGTCGGGGTCCGCGCCGCCTCCCGAGCAGAGGATGGCCTTGATCCGGTCGGCATCGATCGCCTCCGGCTGCGGCCCGCCGGTGTTGTAGGCGACGACCTGGGTGACCCGGTCGGCGAGTGTCCCGTCGGCCATGGCTCAGAGCCACCCCTCCCGGCGGAAGTACCCGAGAAGGATCACCGAAACCAGGCCCATCCCGAGAAGGACGGCCGGATAGCCATATGTCCAGGCGAGCTCCGGCATGTTGTACGGGCTCCCCTCGAAGTTCATCCCGTAGACGCCGACGACGAAGGTCAACGGCAGGATGATGGTCGCCACGACGGTGAGCTTCTTCATCACCTCGTTCGTGGAGACCGAAAGCGAGTTCAGGTAGATGTCGCGGGTGCCCACCACCAGGTCGCGGTAGGTCTCCGTCATGTCCACGAGCTGGACGAGGTGGTCGTACACGTCGCGGTAGTACTTCTCGGTCTCCGCGTGGATCTGCTCCGGATCGCCCCGCGCAAGAAGTGAGAGTCCGTCCCGGGAGGGCCAGAGCAGCCGCCGCACGGACAGGAGGTCGCGACGGAGCTCGTTGATGCGCTCGAGGGTGGTCACGTCGGGCGACTCGATGACTGCCTCCTCGACCCCCTCGATCTGGGTCTCGATGTCGTCGAGGATCTTGAAGTAGTCGTCCACCACGGCGTCGAGGACCCGGTAGGCGGTGAAATCCGGCCCTCTGGCGTGCAGGCGGCGGTCGCCGGTGACGGCGCTCTGCCAGACCCGCTCTACGGCGTCGGTCTCCTCGGGGGAGAGCGTCACGAGCCACTCCTCCCCGATGAAGACCCCGACGGTCTGGACGCGGAGCTCCTCCGCGAAGCTCACGTCGCCGCGGCGGAGCGCGGCGGTCTTGACGAGGACGAAGGTGTGCTCGTCGTACTCCTCGACCTTCGGGCGTGTATCGGGGTCCTGGACGTCCTCGATCGCCAGCGAGTGGATGTCGTAGACCCGGGTGACCGCCTCGATGTCCGACGGTGAGGGATCGGTGATCCGTGTCCACGTCGTCCCGGGCGCGTCCTTGGCGACCTCCGGGTCGTCGAACTCGTCCGTCCCCTCCGGATCAAAGACGATGGAGCGAATCATCCGTCCGACCCCCCGGGACCGGCGATCGCCCAGACGGTGATCCCGACCATGAGCCCGGTGACGGAGAGCGCACGGCCGGGATAGCTTGTGAGCACGCCAGCGACGTACCCGAGCGCACTGAGGACCGTGACGGCGAGGCCGAGGACGCGAAGCTGCTTCGGAGGCATGTCCCGACCCTCGGGGCCAGCCTTTAAATGCACTCGCCCGGTTGCCGGGTTGCATCGAGGTGGTGTATGGGCGGATACATGAAGCCGATAGGGGGGAAGCCTCGATGGGCTACAGATGGGACAGTCGCAGATACCGCTAATGGGAGAAAGCCTTCCGTCGTCTGCAGAAACCTGGGCGACCGAGCCGCCACGAGTTGAACACCCTCGGCCGTCTGCATTACAGGGTATCGATATGAGGGCGTGCAAAGGGCTGAGCGGGGAGCTGGAGACGACAGAAGGGGAGTCATCGAACGGTCGAAGGGGGAACCGTAGTGACCCGTGAGACTGGGGCGACCCGTAAGAGCCACCCGCGTCGAGCGCCCGGAGGGGGCTTTCGGCGGTCAGCTTTCCAGGGGTATTGTGTATGCCTCCTGGGGACTCTCGGCGGTCTGCACGCGACCCGTATTGTATTCTGCAGGAGGGCTTTGGCGGACACTACCTTCGGCGGTCCACTCACCAGCGTTATTATATATTACTGCAGGGGGAGCCTTCGTGGATTTTCCCACCGAGAGAAATGCGTACATCTGGGACTGCCCTCGGCCCCTTCTTTTCACAGTACAATGCGTGGAAATCCTTGCCGCTGCACTTGCCTCAGTCCGACGAAAGCGTCCCACCGTGACCTCCACTCAGTCCGCACCCGTCGACCCCGTCTCAGCCGGGAAGGCGTGCGCCCGTACTGAAGAAACCACCCGTGGAAGATGCTCCCGCCGGAGCACGAGGAGTGCCACCCCCAGAACAACGTACACGCCACTGAACAGAAGGAGCCCCTCGTACTCCTGGAACATCGGGTGGAACTGCACGACGAACAACCCGAGCAGCGCGATGGCCTCCCGGATGCTGATGGAGAAGTTCAGGAGCAGCGTGACGGCGAAGAAGCTCTGGGCCGCGGTGAGCCAGATCTCCCCGACCTGGCGCTGGCTGAACGAGAGCGCGTCGTAGTGCCCGAGCGAGAGGCTGTAGACGACCACGAGCGTCCCGATGAGGAGCGTCCACTGGTTGAGCTTCGAGGAGATGAGGGCGTTGAACGACGCGGTCGTCCGCGCCTTGCGGACCAGATACGCGGTGGCGATGAACTCCGGGCTCTCGCTGGCCAGCGGGGCGACCCACTGGATCATGAAGAACGACGAGACGCCCAGGCGCGGCCCCATCGCCTCCAGGCCCTTGGCGAACGGCTTCACCGCGATCAGGATGACGAACGCCGAGTAGGCGAACATGACGAGGATTGCCCCCACCCGGGAGGCCCTGGGGAGATCCTGGATGTACCCCGGCACGCCGAGGTGCACCTCCTCGCCGGCCTCGCCCCGGAAGATGACCACGATGTAGGCGACGTACAGGCCGACGAGGAAGACGGCGTCGATGACGTCGATCCCGCCGTTCAGCGGGATGAGGAAGGCGTACACGGTGGCGATCCCCAGGAACAGGATCTCGATCCCGATCCGCGGGTCCAGCTCGACCGCGTCGGCGAGAAACCCATCCCGCTTTCGGACAGCCTGGTCGTCGGTGCGGAGCGCCCGGTAGGCGGCATACAGGGCGATCCCCGACCAGCCCAGGCCGATGAGGATCCGATTCGCACCCGTCATGTTCGCCACGGCGAGGTTCGCCGCGTTCACGGAGGCCGGCGAGCCCGGATCGACCCCCGCCTCCCACGCGTACAGCGCGTCGACGGCGTACTCGGGCGCGACGGCGAGGACGGCGAGCACGGCGAGGGCGAAGGCTCGGGGGACGTCCTTCTCGGCCGTCTCCGCCGCCCAGGTGAGCACGAACGCGGCGCCGAGGACTGCCACGCCGCTCATCCCGATGACGGTGCCGGTGGAGAGCGACACGATCTTCCCGGAGGCCCAGAGTCCGACCCACGGGACCGTGAGGAGGACGACGAGCGCGAGTGCGACGAGTGGGTGCCGGACGCGTCTCATCGGCCTGGCGTTGTTTCGGGGGTCGGTTATGGTTTCTCCTGGGGGTGGGGGTTGGGGTTTTCGGTGGTTTTGGGTTGGTTAAGGGGTTTGGGTCTGGGTTTGGTTTCACTCAGGGTTTGGGTTTGGGTCTGGGTTGGCTCATGGTCGGCTTCAGGGGTTAGGGCGGTTGGTGGGAGCGGGCGTGTTGGGTACTTTGAAGGGGGGTGTCTTGTGGAGGGGAGGGGGTGGGTTGGTGGTGTTTTTCGTCGTGGGATTTCGCAGGTGGATTTGGATATTCTAGAGGAGTGTGATTCGGCCGGGGATTGATGTTGAACCACGTGAGCCCGAGGCGGGATTATGAACCACGCCGAGACGTTCCTGCTCGCTCGCTAGCGCTCGCTGCGCGGGCATGCGACTCGTCTGGTTCAAATCCCGCGACGGGCGCTCTCCCCGTCGATCGACGCGAGCGACACCTGCGGGTCGCTCGCGGTCGATGCGTTGGAGAAGCGCCCGAGGCGGGATT
>JBDGRH010000195.1:0-3854 GCA_042218225.1 Halodesulfurarchaeum sp.
AGCCAAGCCAGGAAACGGCGCAGCGCTTAGGACGCTGTCCCGTAGGGGTCCGCCCGTTCAAATCGGGTCCCGCGCACTCTGGAGCGGAACGACGAACGAGCATGCAGGGGACTCTCCGCATCGATTCTGGATTACCTCCCTGTGCACACCTTGCCTCTGCGGTCGAGTATCAACGACGACCTTGCCCACGCCCATCGGAGACAGATTTCACCCCGGAAGCGGTGTGCGGTGGCGCTGAAATCCGGACTGGGCTCCTCACCCGGTTTCGCCGCTCGGGGGACCTTCAGGTCCCTGGGCCCCGTCCGCAGCGACCGGCAGCCTCACGGCGCACTCCCGGCAGTATTGATAGTGCGGGTCGTTAGCCGCCCCGCACTCCGGACAGTGCACTCGACCGTCCCCGTGTGTCGCCGGCTGCTCGATCCCGGGTAGCGTCGTGTCCTCCTCTGCCGACGGGCCGAGACTCGGCGTCGGGCCCCACCTCGTGAAAAGCAGGACCGTCAGAAGGAGGTGGACGAGGGCGACGAGGACCAGCCCTGCGAGCCAGAGGTTCATCGCTCCGCTCCTTTTATTGGATGGACGCCCTTCACGGTTTTGCCGCGATCCCGAGATACGGGTTGACGAGCCCTGACGCGTATGCGAGGCGTCAGACGAGCCCACAAACCTTTTTCCCGGGTGGGGGATTCCTCTTCGATAATGGACGAACCCGTGGACCTTCTCGGGGACATCGTGTCCGATATCGACGCCCTCCTCCTCTTCGCACCGAGCGGGTCGACGTACGAGGCGGCCGCGGGGATCGAGGATCTGGATCTCATCGTGGTGGCCACGGACAACGCGGTCGGGGCCGACACGTTCGTCGAGCTCCCGCTGTCGTTCGATCACATCAGGGATCGGATCCGGTTCGGGATCGAGGGGGCCCTGGACAGCGACCTCCTCGAGGACGGGGATGACGTGGCCTGTGCGGCACCACTCTTCTCCGGGGACATCGACATGGTTGCTCGGGTTCGCGTGGACGAGACGAGTCACACCGGGATGTACGACCTGTTCGTCAACTCCCGGGCGGAGCCGGGAGTCATCCGGGACGTGTTCGAGGTGGCCATCGAGCTCGGTCGCAAGGGACAGAAGGGCAAACCCGTCGGGGCGCTGTTCGTGGTGGGTGACGCCGGCAAGGTGATGAACAAATCCCGGCCGCTCTCGTACAACCCCTTCGAGAAATCCCACGTCCACGTTGGCGACCCCATCGTGAACGTGATGCTGAAGGAGTTCTCCCGGCTCGACGGGGCGTTCGTCATCTCGGACTCGGGGAAGATCGTGAGTGCGTACCGGTACCTCGAGCCCTCGGCCGAGGGTGTCGACATTCCCAAGGGGCTGGGGGCCAGACACATGGCGGCCGGGGCCATCACCCGTGACACCTCCGCGGTTGCCATCGTCCTCAGCGAGAGCGATGGGATGGTCCGGGCATTCAAAGGTGGAGATCTCATTCTGGAGCTCGATCCGGAGGAGTACTGATGGTCGAGTGGCTCCGCTCGCTCGCGGGCGAGTTCCAGTACATCGCGGCAGCCAGCGTCCTGGTCATCGGGCTCGTCGCGGGATACCTCGTGGGCCGGATCAACGCCCGCCTGCTCCGCACGGCGGGGGTCCCCGAGGCGGTGGAGGGGACGAGTCTCGAGCGGACCGCGCGGAACTTCGGGACCGATACCGTCTCGCTCATCGCCAGGGCGAGCTCGTGGGTCATCTACGTCATCTCCGCGCTCTATGCACTCGAGGTCGCCCACCTCGTCCAGACCGGAGTGGTCATCGCCCGGGCCGGCGACCTCCTTCCCTCGTACATCCTGGCGCTCCTCATCGTCCTCGTGGGGCTGCTTCTCGGCGACAAAGCGGAGGTCCTCGTGGGAGAGTACCTCCGGGGGGTGAAGCTCCCGGAGGTGGGGGTTGTCGGGACGGTGGTCCGCTACACCATCGTCTTCGTGTCCCTCCTTTTCGGCCTGGCACAGATCGGCATCGCCGTCGGCGTCCTGCTGATCCTGCTCGGGGGGTACCTCCTCGCGGTCATCCTCTTCTCCGCACTCGCCTTCAGGCACCTGCTCACGTCGGCGGCCGCGGGGCTTTACCTCCTCTTGAACCAGCCATACGGGATCGGCGACCAGGTCGAGATCGACGACCGCCGCGGCGTCGTCCAGGAGGTGAGCCTCTTCGTGACCAGGATCGAGGAGGACGGGAGGGAATATATCGTCCCGAACCACCTCGTGTTCCGTGACGGGGCGATCCGCATCCGGGATTAACCCTCGGTGACCGGCTCCGCCGGGACGCCCGCGACCGTCGTGTCGGGGGGCACGTCGGAATCGACCAGCGAGTTCGCCGCGACCTTCGCCCCCGCCCCGATGTGTACGCCCGGGAGGACGATCGCCCCCGCCCCGACCATCGCCCGCTCACCCACCCGTACCGGTCCCGTCCGGTACTCCTCCTGGAGGAACTCGTGGCAGAGGAGGGTGGCGTCGTACCCGACGATTGCGTGGTCCTCGACCGTGATGAGCTCCGGGAAGAACACGTCGGGGGTCGCCTCGAGACCGAAGGACACGCCGGCACCCACCGTCATGCCCAGCCGGCGATAGAGCCAGTTCTTGAGGCGGAGACTCGGGGAGCGCCGTGCCACGACGATCGCGGCGTAGTTCCTGGCGACCACGTGTGGCGGCTTTGCCTCCCGCCAGTGGCGAAGCGAGTTCGCGGGGCCGGAAGTCGCATGGCGGGTGAGGCGGTCGTGGCGCGTCTCGGACACGACTTCGGGTTGGACCCGCCTTCGCTTCAAGGCTGAGGTTCGACGGGCGTCGAGGACCCTCGCGGAGACATCGGATTATCGGGTTCCGGTGGAGACGTCGGATTTCCGTGTTTCGGTGGAGACATCGGATTTCCGTGTTTCGGTGGAGACATCGGATTTCCGCCTCACGGGGGAGATGGCGTTTCCATCCTGCTCCGTATCGGGACGGACGGTTCAGGAGCCATCTGACCACACTGTGGAGGGGCCGATGCGAACACGGTGTTGGGTATTAACCACTGTCCTGGAGGACTGATATGGTCGTGAACCTCGACTCGCGAGGATCAGTTCGCCACCCGGTTGCCCGAGAGCCCCTGGCAAAACTCGGCTGTCACCGCTCGACTGTCTTGAACTCGCCGGTGATGTCCCAGGAGTGGATGCAGAAGACGTCTCCCACCGTGTCCGCGACCTGCCAGGCCCCGGCGTCATCGTCCCAGCGCTCCGCCCGCCCGCACCGCACGCAGGTTCGCTGGGATGGGGTCCTGATTTCGGCACTCATCGTGCTCCCTCGAAACGTGTCCAGCTATTTAAACAGGGGGCAAGGGGACAATATTTGGGACATTCCCCAGCTGCGAGCACCCTCGGAATCTTCTTGGAGAATTACGCCTTCGGTCGATTCTGCTCCGGAATTTCCGGTCGGCGCTGGCCCGGGCCCTCTCGCCTATAAGGAATGACAAAACTAATTACCGATAGAGGGGCAGATATAGTCCAGAATATCGGGTTCGTTGATTGAAGCGAAGGCCGACGAGAGCGTCGCTTTCAGTGCGTCCAAATCCTCGATAAAGCGGTACCTGTACCAGGATTTGAACTGGTTCCAACACTGCTCGACCGGATTCAACTCGGGCAGCCTCGGTGGAAAATACCAGACTTGGAGCGTCTCGCTCCGGACGCAGGCAACCGACGTGTCATCGACGTATTCGACCGACCGCTCGCCGCTGACGAATTCCCAGAGATCCTTGGCGTAGAAGTACGGCGCTCGATCAAGGAAGACGATCAGCTTCTCGCCGAACTCTTCGACGAGGGCCTGCAGTAACTCGATTCCATG